>NZ_CP044310.1:4445000-4795000 GCF_009664365.1 Paenibacillus xylanilyticus | reverse complement strand
AAATGGTCATATGGTCTGCTGTCTGTGGTGTGATCACGCTTGCCTTCACTGTCATTCCGAGCCTGACCAACAACCTATGGCCTACAGTGGATACGGGAGCAGCCTCCTCTGGCGCGAGCCAGCGAGCCAGCTTTCATTTTACAACACCCGACAAATGGAAGAATGATCCTCAAAGACCGATATATCTGGACGGGAAGTACCACTATTATTATCTGTATAACGGTGATTACCCAACAGGCAATGGTACGGAATGGCGGCATGCCACATCGGTCGATCTCGTTCATTGGAAAGATGAAGGTGTGGCAATCCCCAAATACACAAACCGAAACGGTGATCCATGGTCTGGCTCATTGGTTGTGGATGAGTCAGGTACAGCCGGCTTCGGCAAGGGAGCAATTGTTGCGATCATGACGCAGCCCTCTGCCAGCAGCGGACAGCAGGAACAATATTTGTGGTACAGCACCAATCAAGGGAAAACGTTTAAGCCTTATGGAGATCGACCGGTAATTAAGAATCCGGGACAAAAGGATTTTAGGGACCCTAAAATTATCTGGGATGAACCCTCCAAAAAATGGGTTATGGCTCTGGCTGAAGGGACGAAGATTGGGTTCTATGAGTCGGTTAATTTGAAAAATTGGCGATATACTGGCGGCTTCTTCACGGAAAACGTGGGGTTGGTGGAATGTCCTGATCTATTTGTGATGCGGGCAGATAACGGAACCTATAAATGGGTGCTCGGCGTAAGCGCCAACGGCAGATCATCAGGACAACCCAATACCTACGCTTACTGGACCGGAAGCTTTAATGGCAAAGAATTTGTTTCCGACCTTCATGAACCACAATGGCTGGACTATGGCTTCGACTGGTATGGGGGAGTTACATTTGAAGATGGGACAAGCCCTGACAAAACCGGTCACCGTTACGCATTCGCCTGGATGAATAATTGGAGCTATGCCAACAATACACCGACACTGAAGGAAGGTTACAACGGCATGGACTCGATTGTTCGTGAAATTAAACTTATTTCATCGAAAACGGGTCAGTATCGACTGATCTCAAGACCGATTGAGTCTCTGGAACAGGCAGTGGTCTCGGAGACTGCCTTTAAACCGATTACAGTGAAGGGATCTCATACACTTCATGTTTCGGGAGATTCGTATCAGCTTGAGGCCGATATATCGTGGACCAAGATCAATAATATTGGATTAAGGCTTCGTGAATCCAGCGACCGTAGCCGACATGTGGATACAGGCGTCAATGTAGAAGGTGGCTATGTCTATGTGAACCGGACCTATACCGGGAATCCTGACAGGAGTGGCCGAGACTTGGAGAGTCAAGCGGCATTCGCTTCGGAGAAGAACAAGGTTCATCTCAAGATTCTAGTAGACAAGACCAGTATCGAGGTCTTCGTTGATGACGGCTCTTTGGTGTTATCCAATATTATTTTTCCAAAATGGAATGACCGCGGGATCACACTGTATGCTGAAGGGGGGACGGCAGTATTTAGCAACCTGCAGATAAAATATTTCGATTAATTGGTGGCATGGGTCGGACTGTTTCTATATTAATACGTCTAATTATCAGTCAATTCGGATGAAGGCCAGCCTCTCTCCATTGCCATCAAGTTGGAAGACGAAAAGCCCGCATCGTTTAGATGTGGGCTTCTTTCATTTATTCTTTCCCCGCAGCCACCTGGATCCCAAGAGAATATCAATCCGCACACCTGAATAGGCACAGGCACGGAAAGTGTATTCTGCTTGACTCTGGCCAGCTGCTTAACTCCCCGATTTATACGTCAATCTTCCCTTTAACGTATGATCCAATTGATGTAGTCTTGTATCATTTCTTTGCTTCGTGTTCGATTTATCTTATCCGGCTCTAGATACAAATTGAGAGCCATTCCATTCATGAAGGCATACAATTTTTCTTGTTCCTTCTCTTCATCGGTTGTGCTCAGAAGACCTTCATTTTTCAAGTATATAATGCAATTCTTGATTGCGTTTTGGAGGTCCTCATAATTGGTATCGAACCCTTTTTGCGTTTTTCCATAGGCTACAAATGCAAACCAAACCTCCATTTCCAATAATGTTTGTTCATCAGTCGGGACTAGCTCAAGCAAGTATTCAACAATTCTTTCTTGAGGCGCCAGTTCTCTTGTATTCAGATTGCTCAGCCGAGTAAGTACCTTTTCTTTAACTAACTCCATTGCAAATGCTAATAGGCTCTCTTGTTTGGAAAAATAATGTCTTAAAGCGCCTTGTGATAATCCGGCTTCCTTCGCAATCGTTCTTGACGTTGCCTGATGAATGCCTTTCTCGCTAATGATTTTCCAAGTTGCTTCAGCGATAATATTTTTCATTTTCTCATGGTCTACGATTTTTGGCATACATACAGAATATCATATTATTTAGCTCAACTGAATTAAATAGACGATTAAGATGGAATGTGCTAGAGTTTATTTAACTCAGCTGAATTAAAAAAAAGAATGGGGCAGATGCCGCATGCAACTCAAAGGAGTGCAAAGGGAATGAACCAGCAATTCAAAGTAATGCTTCCCGCATGGGGAAAGACAATTGGCTTATTGTGCATGATAATTATGTTTGCTGCTGTACTGTGGTTAGTGTGGACCGGAAACTTTAGTATAAGGTACACGGCCGACCATGAGGGAGTGATTCCAATATGGCATAGTTGGTTACCGGCATTCCTTGGTATTTTGCTAATCCGTCTGGTTCCTTATAAAAGTCAAAATCATACGTCTTTCCAACAAATGGAGAGACCTCACTTGGTTGTTCAATCGATTGTGTTATTCATATCAGGTGTTTTATTTACGGCTGCTCTTGTAATGATAGACCCTCAAGGATTACATTTCGAGCTATATTATTTGGCGTTCAAGTTGACGACACTGTTGTGCATTCCGCTGATTTTCTTGCTAATTTATCGCAAAACGACTGGCGCGCAGCAAGAAATTATCTCCGCAAAGCCTCGCTTTCTCAGAAACGTCATTGCACCACTGATCATTATTGTGGTCTGGGGTTATCTAAAGTTCTATTCCCCAATTGCACAACCAGAAGGAGTAATCGAAGCAACTGATTTGACAGAATTATTTCTCTTGGTATTCATTGGTTTTATGATCAATAGCGTATTGGAGGAAGTTTTCTACCGGGTATGGCTGCAAACCCGGTTGGAGGCATTGCTTGGAAGATGGCCTGCCATACTACTCGTTTCAATACTATGGTCCAGCTGGCATGTTGCCATTCAAGGTTATGGTCAGTGGGATATTGATGTGGCAACAGTGATTGCTAATCATGGGATTACGGGTCTGTTTCTTGGTTATTTATGGGCCCGCTATCGTAGAGTATGGGTGATTATCTTGGTTCATGGACTCATCAATGCTTCCCCTCATGTTCTGTTGCAAATTTTATTTCACTGAGGGGAAAGGAACTGGATAAGTCTGCTTGTGCAAAAATGACTTTATTTCTCGCGTATTCCAGGATGTTAACAAAGACATTCAAATTGCCTGCCTTCAGCCTAGTAATATTTATTAAAGTGAATGTGGCTTCACCCTCAACATGTTGATTTCCTGTTGACGCTCATGCACTGTAAATACACCGCCCCGGGCATCAGCCTGTATGGCGGTGTATTCGTCTTTGAGATACTGTAGACCCGTGCTCCGTACTTACTCGTCCACAGTTTCCACTGCATTCTCCTCATACCTAATCCAGTCACTCCAGCTTCCGGCGTACAGCTTCACATTGGTATAATCGGCTTCCTCCAGCACGATCACGTTTGGGTAGGTGATTGGCTGAAACAGAGTACAGTAGTATTCCTGCTGCGGGATTAGATGCATGAAAGGCACACATCATTCTCATGGAACTAAATTTCGTTTGTTCAATTCTCTGAAGGAGCATTCTCAATTTTGCTAGATGTATTTAAAATTTATATGTCTTATATACAGGAAGTATAGTGACATTCGATTTATTCATATAAGATGCTACTGATATATAGTTATATTATGTTATTTTTGTTGACGTAAAAATATTGTTGTAAATATATTTATATGTTAATGTGGAATTAATTGTTAGATAATATTACATAGTTTAGAGGAGAGGATGTAATGTTTATTAACCAGACTATTAGGAAATTAGGGGTTTCAGTCGGGATTGTAAGTATGTTTACATTTGCTCTACCTTCAGTGGGCTTTAGTGTGCCACTGCAACCAACAACCATCGATAAGGTAGAAGGCGATTATTATGTAACGTCTGCGATTGAGAACATTCGGTGGGGATCACTGCCTAATCGAGATAGCTCTCCTATTCTTACTGTACCATCAGGAAGTGCTGTAACATTTGATACGGTATCGCATGAGGGTCTGATCGAGGATCAAGGGAGAAATCCAGTGGAGTACTTCGGCAAATATGGTATCTCACCCGATGACGTGTTGGATGATGCGAAGGCGATTGCGGCTTCTGAGATTCAGCATGATTATGTAAAAGACGGACCTCATATTATCACTGGGCCAGTAGCGGTTGAGGGAGCGATGCCAGGAGATGTTCTTAAAGTAGAAGTCCTTTCGTTGCAAACTCGAGTACCCTATGGTGTCATTTCTAACCGTCATGGAAAAGGGGCTCTCCCTAACGAATTTCCAGAAAATGCAGGCCCGCAAGAGGGGGCTAGCGCAACAAAACCGGAATTATATAATAATGTATCTATATTTACGCCTATTGAAGAAATCAACGGCAATTGGTATGGTTTATTACCAACAAAAGCTGGCAAAAATGTACGTTTCCCAATTAACCCGTTTCTAGGTGTTATGGGGGTTGCACCAAATACCAGTGAAGTTGTGAGTTCGATCCCACCGATTGAAACGGGAGGAAATATGGATATTAATGAGTTAGGTGTCGGTTCAACTATTTATTATCCGATTCAAGTTAAAGGCGGGTTATTCTATACTGGAGATCCACACTTTGCTCAAGGGGATGGAGAAGTCGCATTAACTGCCTTGGAAGCATCCTTAAGAGGGACAGTTCGGTTAACGGTTTTAAAGAAAGGTGATCCTTCGATCCCGCATAGTGGAGAATTCACGCAACCCTTTGCTGAAACAGAGGACTATTGGATTCCCATTGGACTGGATCCTGATTTGGATGAAGCAATGAAAGAATCAGTACGTGAATCGATTCAATTCTTATCCGATAAGCTTGATATGGATAGAAGTGTGGCTTATGCGTACCTATCGGTGGCAACGGATTATGAAGTATCTCAGGTCGTAGATCGAACGAAAGGGGTTCATGGACTCATTCGAAAGACCGATTTCCTTGAATATGTTGACGTAATAATGAATGTAGGTGGTACGTCAATCAAGCCGGTTGTTCATAACGATGAGTTTTACGTACCGATTCGAACCATTTCGGAGCTATTGGGTGGCACAGTAGAATGGGATAATAAGACGCGTACAACGAAAATCGGATTAGGCACGAAAAATATAAGTGCTCAAATTGGTTCAGATGTGTATTCAATTAACGAGAAATTAGTGTTCAATAGTAAGGTACCTAAGCTTTTAAATGGTGAAACCGTAGTTCCGGTCGCTGTTATTAATGAAATACTAGGTGCTTATGTAAACTGGACGACGATCGACAAGACGTTAACCGCAAATGTATCGTTAAGTAAAAAGCAATAATAAATCTCATTATTCAACCGTGGTGGACAGATGTCCATCACGGTATTTTCTATTATCATGAATCAGAAAAAGCTGCCACTTGATATCTACTTCTGTGTACTTTAAATATCTACAGGGTGGTGTTTGACTCGATGTTGACTCCGAACATAGAAAAATACATCGCCGGGGCAGATAAGCCACCTGGCGATGTATTCAACATCGATACACTGCTATACGTTTTTGTCAGCTTCCGAATTACCGGTTGCCACCGGGTTCTCCTCGTAACTAATCCAATCACTCCAGCTTCCGGAATATAGCTTCACATTCGAGAATCCCGCTTCTTCGAGCGCAATGACGTTCGGGCAGGCGGATACGCCAGAGCCGCAGTAAACAATAATCGCATCATCTTTCCCGAGCTTCACGAACCGCTCTTCTAATGCTTCAACACCAGACCAGCGTCCATCTGCACCAAGCACGTCTTTCCAAAAATAATTCACCGCCCCCGGAATATGTCCGGCCTTGGCATCAATCGGTTCCTCCAACCCCGCATAGCGGCGGGCATCGCGAGAGTCGATCAGTACCGCTGAGCTGTTCGCCGAAGCGTGCTGTGCATCCTGCACGCTGGCGAGCATGTGCGGCTGTACGTTCGCTTCGAACGTGGAGGGAATCCGTACAGGCACATCCGTGGTTACCGGGAACTTGGCGTTTTGCCAGGCGGAGAAGCCCTCGTCCATCACATACACCTGTTCATGGCCCAGATAACGAAGCAGCCACCATAATCTTGAGGCATTCATACCGCCCTGATCATCGTAGGCAACAATACGAGCATTTGAACCGATTCCCGCTTTCGAAAGACGCTTTACCAGTTCTGCCGGGTCAGGGAGCGGATGACGTCCGCCATGGGCCGACACGGGAGATGATAGATCCTGTTCGAGATCGAGATAAACGGCACCTGGGATATGTCCAGCCTCGTAAGCTTGTCGTCCTGCATCTGGTTGACCGAGCAGGAATCTGCAGTCGGCAATGACCACATCGGGTTCGTACATTCTGGCGAGCAGCCAGCGCATGGATACAATGTTTTTCATGAAAATACACCGCCTTATGAAGAGTATTGGATTCCGATTGAAGTCTGTTGATCAGACTCCAATCGTTCTTATTGCCATGGTATATGTTTCGGATAGATTACACCGCCGTAGGTTCAGCAGGTCCTTGACCGCCGACAGGCGCGTCAGCAGGAATGGGTTCCGGTTTGGTTTTGCCATAACGAATGAAAATCCATACCCCAAAGATAATGACGACGCCGGCTATCATCTGCATGGCACTGAGGGATTCACCAAGCAGCATCCAGGCCAGCAGGGAAGAGAATACGGGTTCACCGAGCACGCCCATGGATACCGTGGTGGCATTCATATACTGAAGCAGCCAGTTGAAGAGATAGTGTCCGAAGATCGTCGGCACAATGGCGAGCAGCAGGAAAATTCCCCACTCCGAAGCGGCATAACCCCCGAACGGATGCCCCATGGCCAAATTATATACCGCCAGCGTACAGGCAGCGACGAAAAATACCCAGAAGTTATAAGAGAAGGCACTGAGTCCGGAACGCAGAAATTGTCCAAGCAGCATATGGATGGCTACCGCAATCGTTCCCAGCAGAGATAGAAAATCACCTTGCAGCGCCGTACCGGCTAACTGAAAATCTCCAGCTCCGATCGCGATGGACCCAAGCAGGGCAATGCCCATGCCGATAATCATCATGCGGTTAATCTTGGCTTTGAACAGCCAGACGGAGCCCGCGAGAATTAATATGGGCTCAAGTGCGAGAATGACCGTGGAGCTGGCCACACTCGTAAGTCTGAGCGATCCCATCCACAGCAGGAAATGAAGTGCCAGCATCACACCGGATGCAAGCAGGAGCCCCCACTGCCTGAAGTTCAGGCGCATCATCTCATGCCGGTATTTCCAGACAAACGGAAGCATCAGCAGATTGGTGAGAAACAGCCGATACATGGCGATAACAGCCACATCTGCACTGGACCAGCGCACGAAAATGGAAGAAAACGAGATGGCAATAATGCCGACAACGAACAGAAGTTCAATGGATCTGCCGGCACGAAACAAGCTTGTCATGGATGTAGCTCCTTCTTGAAGTCAAATGGCGTAAATCAATTCATTATACAGGAGAACGCAGCTGTTCGAAAAGCGATGAAAGGAAAATAGATAAGCAGATTGTAACCGGGCTTGTAACTATTCTGTCATTCACCCATGCCGCTTTTCTATTAATCTTCTATATAGAGACATGAAACGATATAATATACCAATAATCGGGAAATTAAGGAAGTGGCATGGAAAGTGAGAGTTCAACAACAGACAGCAGGAGAAAACAGCAGCATTGCGAGCAGAACCAGCCGAACGAAGACACACAAACGAAGACGAATCCGGTATGGGAGATTGAGTGCAGCCCTGATGCTCCTAGCACTGATCATTACCGGTTTAACATATGCATTCATTGGAATGACCCACTGGATTAAGGGCTATGTAGCCCCGCCCCCGGTAGCTGTCATTGAACAGCCAACCAAGCTGGGCATGATTGAAATGACTCCGGATGTGAAGGAAGAGCCTGCACGCTTTCAGGGACAGGTTCGCAAGCTGGCATACATAACGTTTGACGATGGACCGAGTGAATATACGGAACAACTGCTGGATATTTTGAAAGAGCATGAGGCCAAGGCAACCTTTTTCATGATTGGACGTCAGTTGAATCAGCATAAGTCAGCGGTAGAGCGGCTGGTTCAAGAGGGCAGCTACCCGGGGCTCCACAGCATGACACATAACTATAACACCCTGTACAAAAGCGGAAGCTCCGCGAATTTCGTAAAGGAATTCAAGAAGGAGCAGAAGATGGTGCAGGATCTGATTGGCTATACGCCGCATCTGATTCGCGCTCCTTACGGCAGCAGTCCACAGATCGGTGAGTCGTTCAGGGGTGACATTGCCGCAGCGGGATTCAAAATGTGGGATTGGACAACAGACTCCCTGGATTGGAATCTTCCGGGTCAGCCGGACAAAATCGTGGCGCGTGTCAGAAAAAGTGTCCACCGGGACAAGGAAGTGATCCTGATGCATGAGCGGGAGCAGACGGTGCAGGCGTTGCCGCGTATTCTGAAATTGCTTGAAGATCGGGGTTATGAGTTCGAGGTCTATGACCCGAATGCACATTGGACAGCCAATTTTAGCGGAGATACCCGCTTGTAATTATAGACGACAATACAAATGCAAGAGAGGAGACGACCGAGTGCGTACGTGGAAAAAATCAGCACTGGCTGCCGTAGGCCTGACGCTGGCGGTGCTCACCAGTGCCTGTGGCGAGCCGCAGGAGCCGGCTGCGAATCAGGTAAACGAATTGATCCGGAATGATCAGGAGATGGCTCAGAATCTGAAGGAGCTTGCCCGTCATGAACGGGAGGAAATGGAACTGTACACGTCGATTTTGAATAAGGGGAAAAACAAAAACAGTGACCTGGAATCACTGCTGGATCAGGCAGTAGAACATATCGCCGAGCGGAGAAAACTGCTGGAGCAGGCGGAGACCTTGATGAAGCAGACACAGGAACAGACACCTGCTGTACGGGATTCCCTGGGACGATTGTCTTTTGAAAAAGAAGAGACGCTGGTTCAGGCACAAACCGTTCTGGACGAGTATGAAGCAAGAGCCCAGACATTTGAGGAATTTGTAACCTCGTATCAGCAAAGTCTGGATGCCGATGAACGGCTCTATTCCTTAATGAGAGGCAGTGTGGATCCGAATCTGGTGAAAATTAAGCGCGCTATCCGGGAACGCAACATCCAATATGCACAGCTTGCCGAGATCAGAAAGCAATTCAACAAGCAGACAAAAGCGTTTAACGGGGCCAACGCCAAGCTTGTTCAGATGGAACAAGCGAGCTAGAGATGTGCCCGATCTCCACCTATTCTAGTTATCTATCTGATTGAGCTGGCATTCAGCCGTGTAAGTACTAGTAAGCAGCCTGAAGCAACATGGACAAGCATCATTGCGTATAAGCTAACGGAGGTGTTCATATGCGAAATAAAATGAATGTTAGTGCATCACTACTCGTTTTACTCATGGGATTCTCACTTGTGGCCTGTGGTAACAGCAGTCCTGCAGCACAGCCACCAACCAATAATACAGGGGAACAGACGCCAGCACCGGAGCAGCAGCCAAATGACAGTGCGGTGATCGAAGCAGAGGGCATTTTGACGGGATGGGCAGATCCTCACACGGTAGAGATCCGTGTCAAGGAGGTCCCGATGGCTTTCCAGGTTGAAGAGAATGTGCAGAAATCCTTCGATGATATTGATGATGAAGATTCAGTACAATTCAAATATGTAGAGAGAACGATTGAGACCGGTGACAATACAACGAAGCAGCTGGTGCTCAAGGAAATCGCGAAGATCGAAGCGGATGAACCGAACGGTTCCAATGCAGGCGATAACGTGACATCGGATCGTCCCAAAACAACAGAGCTGGAAGTAACGGTGGAAGGCATGACGGAGAAACGTGCAGCTGAACTTGCTCAAGGTGAGGGGTACTCGCTGTATGTGTTTGAACCGATGGCCTTTGATGCAGAGGACGACGAATTGACCATGAAGATTGATCCTGACTACAAAGTGGAGATCGAAAAGCTTCCTTCAGACTTCAATCTGGATGCGCTGAAGATGGATGCCAAGGAAGAGCTGAGCGAAACGGGAGAGGTTAAGGAACTGAGCAAGGAAGAGCTGAGTAAAGGCCCGATGAAGGATGCAAGACTGTATATGATGGCTCAAAACGATAAAAAGACCCAGTATTTCATTGTAAAAGAACTGGACGGAAATGGTTTCATTTTCCACATTGATGCACCTGTGGGTGAACCATCCGAGGGATTCCTGCCGATGGCGTATGTATCCCTGAATTCCATTATGAATGAAGCAAACATGACAAAATAACATGAAAAGAGCCGGAAGGAGCGATGCTTGGGCATGGGTTCCTCCCGGCTTTTTTGCCGTCTCTATTCAGTTGTGCATAACCTACCGTCTTACCTGAGGTGTCAGGTTAAAATGGTTGATCCCTTGTGCCCTTTGAGTTCCTCGTATCGGGCGACAACATGCTGGTGAATGAGGTGTTCGTCGGGAATTCCCATGCGTTCACGAATGAAGGCGGAGACGCCCTCTTCACGAATCATGTGCTGGAGCTTCATGGCTTCCTCGTCCTGCTCGTGATCGAAGAGCATTGCGGCTGCCATAGCGGAAGTAAGATGGGGAATTTCAATTCCGAATTCGCTGGCCTGCATCGCGGGGCGAACAAGCCGGTCATAAGGCGATAGCTTGCGAAGGGGTGAACGTCCGACCCGGGTAACCTGATCTGTCAGGTTGGGGTTGGCAAAGCGTTCGAGAATGGTATGGATATATTGACTGTGTTTATGCGGATTAAACCCGTGTTTTCTCACAAGCATGGCTCCCGTTTCCTCCATGACCTGTTTAACCTTGGCGCGCAGGGTTGCGTTACTCATGACTTGCCTGATCGTCTTGAATCCTTCGAGATATCCGAAGTATGCAGCCACACAATGGCCTGTATTCACGGTAAACATCTTGCGTTCAATGTAAGGCTCAAGGGAGTCGACGTAGTGTACGCCTTCAATTTCCTTGAATCCATCCAGCAGCGCTGGACGGTGAACGACCCATTCGTAAAAAGGTTCTACGGTGACCTGCAGCGGATCCTTATGGTCTTGCGCCGGAACTATCCGGTCTACTGCTGCATTGGGGAACGAGATATAGCGGTCGGCTTTGGTACGGGTCTGTTCATCCAGAAACGGATATATCCGTTTCTTCAGGCGGGTGCTGCCTCCGATGGCATTCTCGCAAGCGATGATATGGAGAGGAGCCTGATTATTGTTTTTCATGCGGAGATATATGCCTTTGGCGATAGGTTCGGCAATATCCTCAAGTGCAGATACTCCGACCGCTGTCGTAATGAGATCAGCCGATGCAATCCGCTCAGCCAGGCGATCCTGTTCGCCGACATGAATGGCCGTGACGTTGCTGACCATGGTTGTGTGCTGATCCGCATTAGCGAGGGTAATGGGATACTCTTTTCTTTTTTGCAGCATGGAGATCTTCTTCGGGTTACGTGCGACAAAGCAGACTTCATAATCGGAAGCGGACAACATATGACCGATAAAACCGCGGCCTATATTGCCCGCTCCAAAATGTACAGCTTTCATGTGTGAACTCCCCCTTTTTAAAATTTGAAATGCGAAATTCGTACAGACCTAGACGGTGGTGACGAGGGGCTTCGAAATCAAATCGTTAAATTCGAGGTCGGTCAGGCATGACAGCCGTTGGTGAGGCATATCGAAATCCAGCGTTCCTGTTATGGTGTTCGAGATTACGACACAGTGAATACCAGCTGCAGCAGCTGCACGCGCGCCGTTAGGTGAATCCTCAATCGCTACGGCTTCGTCTGGAGTTACTCCAAGCGCTTCCA
The DNA here is from genome assembly GCF_009664365.1 of Paenibacillus xylanilyticus. Classification (NCBI taxonomy): domain Bacteria; kingdom Bacillati; phylum Bacillota; class Bacilli; order Caryophanales; family Paenibacillaceae; genus Paenibacillus; species Paenibacillus xylanilyticus. The sequence goes on along the minus strand of NZ_CP044310.1, from coordinate 4,782,827 downwards.
GAGCTTGGTTATACAGTTCCGGGTCAGGCTTCACATGGGCCACATCGTCGGCTGTTCGAATCACTTCGAAGTAATCCTTCAGTTTCAGTTGTTCCAGGTGCTGTTCGACCCACTCCCGTTTGGAGCTTGAGGCAACGGCCAGTTTTAATCCAGCCTCGCGTGCTGCTTCGAGGTAATTCTGGATGCCTGGTCTTACCTGCTCCTTGTTCATTAATGCTGCATGCTGAAGCTGAACCGATTCCCTGAACGCTTCCCGATCGATCGGAAGATTCAAATCTGTGATGAGGTACTCATAGGGATTGAATGTTTTCAGACTGGTACCGATGCATTGCGAATACATCTCCAGGGTCAAGTTCACGCCGTGTTCCTTGTAGGCATCACGAAAAGCGATATACCATGCTGTCTCCGTATCAATAATCGTTCCATCGAAATCAAAAACCAGTGCCTTAATCATAAATTTGTTCCTCCTGTTTCAGAATTTGTTTTGGGATAAAACCAAATGAAAAAATCGCAAACTTCTTCTTTTTTACATTTGCTTTTGCGGCAGATTATCTGACGCGAATGCATGTTGAAAAATATAAATATGGAAAAAATGATGCGTTGAAGCTAATAAAACCGTAACATGGGACAAAGTGAGGGGTCAAGCACGTCATGATTGTTTACATTGAAAATTTGCACATAAATGACGTGTTTTCAGAAAATGGCGAACGAGGCAAAGCGTTATGACCTATGCATGTAAGCGGTGTACTGAAAAAACGGTTTTCTCCGTTGTAAAAAAATAAAACTTTTTTTGAGATAAGGAGTGATAACAACCGTTCCCCCTTTTTCGACACATTTATAATAGAAGGGAGCCCGTTGACATTTGTACGATTCGAAGAAGCCATGCTGCATCTTTTTAAAATTCTTTACGACAGAACAGCCCCTGTGGGAGAATGGAAGAGATATGTTGGAAATAAGAACGCAGAGGAGGGACCGGCGATGCTGGATAAGGATCGGTTCAATGGATGCTTACTTGGACTAGCGGCAGGAGATGCACTGGGAACGACAGTGGAGTTTAGCAGCCCAGGCACATTTGAGCCTGTAACCGATATTGTGGGGGGCGGTGTGTTTGGCCTGGCTCCCGGACAGTGGACGGATGACACGTCAATGGCGCTATGTCTGGCCGAAAGTCTGGTGAGAAAAGAACATTTTGATCCGGCGGATCAGATGCGCAGATACACGAATTGGTATGAAGTAGGCTACATGAGCAGTACCGGAACATGCTTTGATATCGGCGGGGCTACACGAAATGCGCTGGAAAGGTTCAGGAAGACCGGAGAGCCTTACAGCGGATCTACCGATCCGATGACGGCTGGTAACGGATCAATTATGCGGCTTGCACCAGTCGCTATGGTGTATGCGGGCCATCCGCAGGATGCTGTACATTATGCGAAGCTGAGCTCCCGCACGACACACGCAGCAGCGGAAAGCGTGGAAGCTTGCGAGGTGCTTGCGGCTATTCTGGTTGCAGGGCTGCGCGGAGCAGACAAACACACCATGCTGCTGCCTGAGACATGCCGTCAGCGGAGGAGTGAGTCTTCTTTTACCCCAGCCATTGAAGAGGTCGTGCGTGGATCTTACCGCGATAAGGAACCGCCTGAAATTCAGGGAAGCGGATATGTCGTCCGTTCGTTGGAAGCCGCATTATGGGCTTTCCATAAATCTTCCACATTTGAAGAAGGTGCACTGCTAGCCGTTAATCTCGGTGATGATGCAGATACAACCGGTGCGGTGTACGGTCAGATTGCTGGTGCTTATTATGGTCGGAGCGGCATCCCGGCACAGTGGCAGAACAAGCTTGCGATGCTGGAAACGTTCGAGTCCTTGAACGAGGCGATGTGGCTAAAAGCAGCCCAAATGTGATCCTGAAATCGTAACAGGGAATAACCAAAAAAAGAGACAGAAGATGGACAGGAGAAGAGAACATCATATGAACAAGACAGAACGACGTGCTTCAAAATCGGGAAAAGGAGGGGCATTTCCGTTATCCCTTCTATGCCTGACGGTAGGAGCATTCGCTATTGGGATGACGGAGTTTATCATTATGGGATTGCTGCCGAATGTGGCTGCTGATCTGCATGTGAGCATTCCTCAAGCAGGGCAGTTGATTACGGGCTATGCCCTGGGTGTCGCGGTTGGCGCACCCATTTTGACCGTGTTTACCCATAAGATACCGCAGAAAAAACTGCTGATCCTGCTGATGTGCATTTTTATTATCGGTAATGCACTATCCGTTATTGCACCAACGTATGGCTTGCTGATTTCAGCACGCATTTTGACGGCATTTGCACATGGTACGTTTCTTGGTGTAGGTTCACTCATGGCAACCCGCCTGGTTGCACCCGAGAGAAGAGCAGGTGCTGTCTCCGTTGTACTTGCAGGACTTACGATTGCGAATATTATCGGGGTACCCTTCGGTACATTTATCGGCCAACAGCTCGGATGGAGATCATCGTTCGGAGCCATTACGATCCTGGGTATCATCTCATTGATTGGCATCATTCGATTCATTCCGGTAATTTCGCAAGGGGAGCCGGCGAACCTCGGACAGCAGTTCCGTAATCTTGTTCGTCCTCAGGTACTATTAATATTGCTCATTGGTGCCATGGGCTGTGGAAGCCTCTTCGCGGTATTTACGTATATTACACCCATGTTAGTGGATATCAGCGGTTTTGCTGAGCAGAGTGTGACGTGGATACTGGTGCTGTTCGGCGTTGGTGTGACGCTCGGGAACATGCTGGGCGGCCGGCTGGCCGACTGGAAACTGATGCCGTCCCTGATGGTCAACTTCGGCGTGCTGGCCGTACTTTTGGCTGCACTCACGTTGACGCTGGAGAATCCATATCTGGCGGTCATTACAATCTTCTGCTGGGGTGTTGCGGCGTTCGGGATTATGCCGGGTCTGCAGATTCGGATCATGAATATGACACGCGAAGCACCGCTGCTTGCGACCACATCAAGCCACTCCGCGTTTAACCTGGGGAATGCAGGTGGAGCTTATATTGGCGGGTTTGCGATTACGCATACGGGACTTATTTCCGTACCATTGTACGCTGCAGTCATTGCGGCTCTGGGCTTGCTTGGGCTTGTGATCAGTCTGGGGATGGAACGCAAACAGCGTATGCCGGAAATCCCGGACGTTGTGGAGCCTGCACCGCTCAGCTGAGTCTAGGCAGTAAGATGGAAGGAGGAAGCCTCTGCTCCGCGTAATGTGGAGCAGAGGCTTTTTTGCAGTTTTAACTAGAAAAAGACAAACCATCCTGATTGAAGTATTATTGGTATAACATAACGGACACCATACAGGCCCTGAAAGGATCATTATAGTGAGGAAAATCATTAATTTTATTCTAGTTTTGCTGATCATCTGGGTAGCGCTGCTGTATCCTTTTCGTTTGGCTTGGTTTGAAGGTGTGCTTCAGATTCCTGAAGATCTTCATGCTGTTTTCTTGGTTTTTTTGTTCTTTGGATATCTGATTTGTTCCTCGGGCACAGGACTTCTTCTGGGCAAAATGTGCTTCAGGCAAAAAAAGGAGTAGTTCAGGAAAGTTAAGTTAAGAAATGGACTATCGCAAGAAACTTGCTTCAAGGGAGGTATTTCAGCATGGAACATGGTTCCCTGAATAAAGCGAGGTTGCAGGTAAGAAAGTCGCCCAAAGATCCGATAGCGGCGGGACGCCGTCATACCGTTGGGCTTACATCTGACGGTCTGGTGATGGCTGTTGGTGATAATAAAATGGGTCAATGTGAAGTCAGCGGCTGGCGGGATATCATTACAGTCGCAGCAGGTAATGTACATATGGCTACAAATACAGGCAATGTTCACACTATAGCACTGAAATTGGATGGCACCGTGGCAGCTGTGGGTTGGAATAAGGACGGCCAGTGCGAGGTAACCAACTGGCACGATATTGTAGCTATAGCGGCAGGTTGGCGCCACACCATCGGTCTGCAGTCGGATGGTACGGTGGTCGCCGTGGGTCGGCATCAAGAAGGTCAATGCCAGGTAAGTAGTTGGAATGATATAGTGGCAGTAACTGCAGGAGACTGGCATACCCTCGGCCTGAAAGCTGACGGAACAGTGCTGGCTGTAGGGAATAACCGATATCGCCAATGTGAAGTCAGTGGCTGGCGTAATGTTGTAATGATCGCTGCGGGTTGTCTCCATTCGGCTGGTCTGCAATCAGATGGTACAGTAACGGCCGTGGGTAGTAATAAACATGGTCAATGCGATGTAGGCAGCTGGCACGGGATGGTGGCGATAGCGGTGGGGAGTAATCATACCATCGGTCTGAAAGCGGACGGTACGGTTTCCGCTGCAGGCTTGAATACGTATGGCCAGTGTAATGTAAGTGACTGGCGCAATATTGTTGCCGTAGCGGCAGGTTGTGCCCATACCGTAGGGCTTCAATCAGACGGTACGTTGGTTACTGTCGGTGATCATACATATGGACAATGTGATGTAAGTGGATGGCGCGGCATTCGTATGCCGGGGAATATTTTAACGAAATAAAAAACCGCTAACGTTATCTTTCGCTAGCGGTTTTTGTTATAAAGCAGTTAAAAATAGATATTGGAAATGATATCTTAACTGGATTCCTTACTTCAAACTTTCCAATGACTCTTTGATGGCTGGACTTAAACGATAAGTCTTCAAAATGGTTTCAATTGCTTCTGCGCGCGTTGCTCCGCCGTTGGGGTCAAAGGAACGCTCATTTTTACCTTCGAAGATTCCCAGAGCAGCTGCTTTTCGGATGGCATCTGCACCGAATGCCCCATTCAAATCAGCAAATTGTACATTGGATGTATCAATATTAAGGATAAGCGAGTTCAATACACGTGTGATGATCAGAGCCATTTCCTGACGGGAAATGGTTTTATCCGGACGGATGGAACCGTCCTCATATCCGTTCAATACGCCAACGGCTACAAGTCTCTTGAGGTCATTGGTAGACCAGCGATTGTTAATATCACGGTATGCTGCGAAATCCTCTTCATTCAGGTTAACTTCACGTGATGCCATATCCACAAACGCACGATTGATCATGGCTGCAAATTCTGCACGGGTAATCTGTTCATCAGGCTCGAACCCGCCAGTAGGGTAACCCTTGATTACGCCCAGCTTGGTCAATTTTTCGATAGACGGTATCGCCCAATGCTGTTGAACATCACCAAACTGTAAGGTTACGAAGTCATCCCCTTTGCTGAGGATCTCAGCGATTCTGGATTGAACACCGGCAATTACGTTGCTATCTGCGTTCACTACCCGGCTTCTGAAAATATCGTTGGGATCCTGATAATCCTCGGATTGTTCCGGCGTGCTTGGCTGCTCCGTTGTTGTTCCTGGTACAGCGGGTTCTTGCGGTTTAGAAGTAACAGGAGCGGTTGGGGTCGAACCTGAACCTGAACTCGAACCTGTCGTTGGACTGGATGGAGTTGTGTCGCCACCTGGTACTGATGGTGGATTGGCCGGTGTACCACTGCTTCCTTGTACAACTTGCACCATTACCTCAGAGGTACTGTCAGCTACTCCGTGTCTGGCATCGCCATAATATTTAGCCGTGATCGGGTGATCTCCGACACTTAGATCACTTGTGGTGAAATAGGCTTTGGCCACACCATTCGCAACACCGTCCGGCCACATGGCAAGTGTAGCTAATTCCGTGTCACCATCCATGAGGATTACAGATCCTGCTATATCACGGGATATTTGTGGTTTTGTTTCTGCTCTTACGTAAAAGGTTACCGCGTTTCCATACTTGGATGGGTTCAGATAACTGGTAACCTTCGTCACCGTCGGGTGTTCTGTTGCAGAAGCTGCTTCAGCTGTTATCGTTTGGGTTAGCGGAGCTGAAGTGCTGCCCTTAAAGGTGCGGTTTCCATTGTACTCCGCGGTAATTTGATGATCTCCAGCACTTAAGCTTCTTACGGAATAAAATGCGAGATCCGGTTTGGTTACGTCCGTTCCGACCTCAGCAGTACCGAGTACGATATCTCCATCTTTGAAGGTGACCGTACCTGTCGGCATGTCGTACGTATCATTATAGTTTCTGCTCACTCTCGCCATAAACGCAATGGGCTCTCCTTCTGAGGCCGGGTTGCGTGTGCTTTCAATTGTAACAGTCGTATTAAACAGGTTTTCACTGCCCTCCGGAGGAGTTGTGCCTTCTCCATTTGATGGTGTAGGGGTTGGCACTGGCGTATTTGTCCCATTTCCTTCTGCCACTTGGAGTACTATAGCTGAGACGCTATCAGCGATACCGAATCTGGTGTCACCATAATATTTAGCAGTAATGTGGTGATCTCCAGCACTTAGATCGTTTATTGTATATGATGTTCTTGCATGACCGTTGGAAACACCTTTAGGAAACATCGGAAGCGCAGCTAGTTCCTTGTCGCCGTCCATAAGGATGACGGTTCCAGCGATATCCTGGTAATATTGCGGGTTTGTTTTGGTGCTAATGTCAAGCGTAAACGGTTCCCCAGACCGGGGAGGATAGAGGTAAGTAACCTCCGTGACCGTCGGATGTTCCGAAGGAGGTGTCGCCGTAGTGGATACCGTCTGTAAAACTGGATCGGAAATGCTGCCGCCAAATGTACTGTTGCCACTATACTCGGCTGTAATCTGATGTTCACCGGCATCCAGATTTCTTACCGAAATCAGTGCTCTGCTAGGGATGGAATCATTGACTACACTGGCAGTGCCAATTACGGTGTCCCCATCCTTCAACGTCACTGTACCCGTTGGATCCTGGCGAACAGTAGAAGAACTATCCGGATGGATCGATGCTACAAAGGTTACAGGATCCGTTTCTGAAGCTGGGATGCGCGTGCTTTGAAGCGTAATGGAGGTACTAACGAGTGATGCACTGTCCCCTGGAGAATTTGTACCTGCTTCTGCGTAAACAGCAGAGGCAGAAGTAACCGTCAGTACGGTTACAAGCAGAGTGCTTACCTTTTTTTTGAACGTTGAGAACATTGGACATGATTTCCCCTTCGGAGTAATTTATCGTTTCTGCATGTATATACATGCCCACATAAGAAACATAGATATTATCGTCATAATTTGTCGAAAGTTTAGTGTTATTGTCGAAAATTCAACTAACTTCCTTTATTGAACATATTACATCCTGTAAAGTGTCTCTTTAAGAAGTAGATTTTGAGTCATTAGCGGAGAGCCGATTAGACTTATATCCAGAAGCTTAATAATCATTAATATCATTTTTTCCAGGAGAAGGTGACCGTTTGTACTACTATAAAGGCGCGTTCAGAGGCGCAGATAACTTTATTTATTTCAAAAGCGATATGCCATTAGCCGAGAATGATGTGGTGATATTGGGAGAGAAAACGTATTTCATTGAGAGTGTCCAAAAAGAATTTCTGCTCCTGCAGAAGGTTGGCTCCATTGTTGAAGTGAGTACGTAGTACTCATGCCAAGGGATGGACTGACACAGGCAAGCATTAAGCAGCAGCGTTCACCATCATAAATATCCATTCAATCATCAAGGAAACGTTCCCTTTTTCAAGTGTACGTGCACTTCTGGGCCCCCGCCTACATACAATAGATCGACCCTGTTCCTTCACGTGCTCAGGCCAGATCGTTGTAAAACTGCAGGAGGTGTCATCTGTGCCCGGATTGTTTACCGCAATTGCCCTGTTCATCAAAGAGTTAACGCTGCTCGTCTCGTATGTCAAAAATAATGCGTTTCCCCAGCCCCTGGCTGAGGACGAAGAAGCCAAACACCTGCGCCTCATGGCTGAAGGCAACGCCCACTCCCGCAACTTGCTCATTGAACACAATCTGCGCCTTGTTGCGCATATCGTCAAGAAGTTCGATAATACGGGTGAAGATCTGGAAGATCTGATCTCGATCGGAACGATCGGCTTGATCAAGGCCATCGAAAGCTTTCAGCAAGGCAAAGGAACCAAACTCGCCACATTTGCGGCCCGCTGTATAGAGAATGAAATACTAATGCACCTGCGGTCCCTGAAGAAAACACGCAAAGACGTCTCCCTTCATGATCCCATTGGAACGGACAAAGAGGGCAACGAAATTACGTTAATCGATATCCTTGGAACCGAAGCGGATGATGTCGTAGACAAGGTACAGCTTAAGATTGAAAAAAGTAAAATCTATCGCAACCTCGACATTCTCGATGACCGGGAGAAGGAAGTCGTCATTGGCCGATTCGGCCTGGAGGCTGGCGGGGAAGAACGGACCCAGCGCGAAATTGCCAAGGAACTGGGTATTTCACGCTCCTATGTATCGCGAATTGAGAAACGGGCGCTAATGAAGCTGTATCATGAGTTCTATAAGCAAAAATAACGATGACCCAAACTAGAGGGCGCCTTGTTAGAAGAGGTGGCCTCTTTGGCGTGAAAAAAATCATAAATGAAGGATATGTATTCTGGTCAGATTATTATATGATGTGTTGTATACAAGTTTCAGCAACCTAGAGAGCATGTTCAGAAAGAGAGTGGTGGTTTACCATGCAGCAAGAAACATTAACACGGGGATTAAAGAACAGACATGTCCAGCTTATGGCGATTGGAGGTGCGATTGGGACAGGCCTCTTTCTGGGAGCGGGCAAGACAATTCAACTGACAGGACCGTCGATCCTACTGGCGTATATCATCACAGGTGTGGTTTTATTTTTGATCATGCGTGCATTGGGAGAACTGTTGTTAAGCAACCTGCAGTATCACTCCTTTGTGGATTTTGTGCGTGATTACCTGGGAAATATGGCGGCGTTTATTACAGGCTGGACCTACTGGTTCTGCTGGATTTCCATCGCTATGGCGGACATTACCGCTGTCGGCATGTATACGCAGTTCTGGTTTCCGAATGTACCGCAATGGATGCCGGGTTTAATTGCATTGGTCATTTTGTTAATCATGAATCTGGCAACAGTGAAGCTGTTCGGCGAGATGGAATTTTGGTTTGCTTTAATCAAAGTGATTGCCATTCTGGCCCTAATTGTTGTCGGTCTATATATGATATTTAAAGGTTTTACCACAGATCAGGGGACGGCAAGCTTCACCAATCTGTGGAGTCATGGGGGATGGTTCCCGAATGGCATACATGGCTTCATTATATCGTTCCAGATGGTGGTGTTCGCTTTTGTCGGCATGGAGCTGGTCGGACTGACCGCAGGGGAGACGGAGAATCCGGAGAAGGTTATACCGAAGGCCATTAACCAAATTCCGATCCGTGTACTGCTTTTCTATGTGGGGGCTTTGCTGATTATTATGAGCATCTATCCGTGGAAAGCGATTGTGCCGAGTGAAAGTCCCTTTGTACAGGTGTTTGCAGCAGTAGGTATTGCGACAGCCGCCGGGATCGTGAATTTCGTGGTGCTGACATCTGCAGCTTCGGCGTGCAACAGTGCCATTTTCAGTACAAGCCGTATGGTCTTCTCCATGGCCAAAGATCGGAATGCACCGGAATCCTTTGCCCGCCTGAATGGCCGAAAGGTGCCTTCCAATGCACTCTTTTTCTCCACGCTGGTTATTCTGATTGCCATTATTCTGAATTATGTCATGCCTGAGGGCGTGTTCACACTGATCACCAGTGTATCGACCGTTTGCTTTATCTTTGTCTGGGGCATTATGGTGATCTGTCACCTGAAATACCGCCGTACCCAGCCGGAGATCGCTAGAAGGAGCCATTTCAAGCTGCCGCTTTATCCATTTTCCAACTACTTGATTTTGGCTTTCCTCGCGTTTGTGCTGGTTGTTCTGGCATTGGCAGAGGATACGCGGGTGGCGCTGTTTGTTACGCCAGTGTGGTTTATTCTCATGGCAGGGATCTATGGGTTTAAGAAAAAAAAGTGAAAACGCAAACCGTCCATCAATGATGGACGGTTGTTTTGCTTTTGTTATACCCCAGAACTTATCTCATTCCGGTTTAACCACTTCAGAATAATCTCGACTGCTTCAAAATACCTCTGACCTACGAGCAAACCGGTATGGGTGGTGTGCCATAGTCCGGCATATTCCGCGCGAAGCTGCTCTGCGGTTAATCTGCCTCGTTGGTCCTCTTCCTCACTGGACACGGCTTTGATGACGAGACTAGGACATGTAATGGACTCACCATTAATGGATACCACGTCCTCACCACCGAAGAACGCGGAGAATGTGCTGAAGGCCTGCGATGATTCCATGGCCAAGTACTTGCGCTGGAAAGCGATGTCCTCTGCCGATTCATCTATGCTGGTCAGCTCATGATGAACGGGTGCAGGAACGACGAGGCCAGGCGTTACGCGATCCACTTCAGCATACGGCACGGAGCGAAGAACTTCCTGGCTCAGACTGGAATCGATCACGACCAACCCTCGCAGAGGAGAGCTTTCAGCGAGCTTTTGACTAAGAATGCCACCCATGCTGAATCCAATGAGGATAGGCGGCTCCCCGCACTCAGTCATGATTTCCCGAATATCCTCCAGGTAATCTTCGAAGGTCACTCGGGTCATGTCCTGCACCCTGCTCTTGTAGTGACTTCTCAGATTCATCACATAACAAGTCCAGCCCTCTTGAACGAAATGAGGGATGTATTTACTCCACATCCAGCTGCCTGTGTAGGCACCGTGAACGAATAGAAGAGGGGGTCTGTGATTACTTCTCCCTTGAATTTTATCTCCCTCAAAGATCTCCAGATACAAATCCTGTTCCCCAATGTATCGTGAGGTATGGTCGGGCAGGGATTTGGTGTAGTCCTTCATGTATAATTCCTCCTCCAATTTAGTTTTATATCAAACTATTTATCCAAAAAAATTTAGAAATTGCTGTGAATTTTCATCAAAATTCGAAGCAGTTCCTCTTTCTCTGTTTCTGTGATATCCGCGTAAAAGACATTCAGCAGGTTCTGGGAGATTTCTTCAAAAACGGGCTTGAGATCCTCGCCTTTAGATGTCAGTGCTACATGAACAACACGCGCATCCTCGTCACTTCTCTCCTTGATGACGTATCCCATGCGAACCAGCTTGTCGACAAGTGCTGTGACGGTAGATTTGTCCTTGCCGATTTTTTTGGCGATCTCCGCCATGGTCATCTGAGGTCGGTGATACAGAGCATAGATAATGTCGCCATGTGAAGTGGCAATATCCTGAACCCCATGCTTGGTCATCTCGGATACGATAAAACGGTTGGAACTCTCTTTAATTTTGGATATGAGTGATATGGCATCTCTTGTTTTCATAATCCTAATATAGTTTTATATCAAACCATTGTCAAGAGAATAGTGCAGTCATGTTTTAAATTGACAAAGATAATCATTCTCAATTATAATCCGAACAAAAGCGTTGTAAAAAGCTGAATTTTTAGATCTTAACATTCTCGTGGAAGTGATGGGGGAAGAAATGGCACAAACAGTACAAATGCAGACCCAGCACGTGGGTAAACCCAAGTCTTTGATTCACAGCAAATCCGGTTTCGCATTACTTCTTGCAGCACTGGTCATATTCATGCTTGTATCGGTAGGGATAGCGGTATCCATAGGTCAGGTGCATATTCCGCTGGCCGAGTCCTATCGTATTCTGCTCTACAAAATCACGGGCTTTCAGCTTGGAGCAGCGCCAATTGAGGCCGGTTCCTTCACCGATATCATCTGGCAGATTCGTTTTCCGCGTGTATTAATGGCCATGTTTATCGGGGCAGGTCTGGCGCTCTGTGGTGCCGTCATGCAGGCTGCTGTGCAGAATCCACTCGCTGATCCTTACATATTAGGTATATCCTCAGGAGCTTCACTCGGAGCAACGTTTGCGATTTTGATCGGATTCGGTTCCATTAGCTGGTTAGGTCAAACGGGTGTAGCCTTTTGGGCTTTTGCCGGTGCCATGGGTGCATCCTTGCTGGTACTTACACTTGCAGGGATTCGTGGCAAAATGACATCCGTCAAGTTGGTACTTGCCGGGATGGTCATTAACGCACTATGCAGTGCGTTCTCGAACTTTATCATTTACTTTGCAAACAATGCTGAAGGCATTCGAACCGTCACATTCTGGACGATGGGCAGCCTCGCGGCTTCAGGCTGGAACAAGCTCCCGCTGATCAGTATTGTCGTTCTGGTAGCGATTCTGTTTTTCCTGCTGCAATCCCGTGTGCTCAATACGATGCTTCTCGGGGATGAAGCGGCTGTGACGCTGGGCATTAATCTTAGTGTATATCGCAGACTGTACATGCTGTTAACGGCACTTGTAACGGGGGTTATGGTATCGAGCTGCGGGATGATCGGTTTTGTGGGACTCATTATTCCGCATATCGTAAGAGGTATGGTTGGCTCAGACCATCGCAAAGTCATGCCCGTGTCGGTATTATTCGGAGCTATTTTCCTCATCTGGACCGATGTCATCGCAAGATCTCTGATATCCAGTGTTGAACTGCCGATTGGAATTATTACGGCCATGATTGGTGCACCGATGTTTATGTATATGCTGGTCAAAAAAGGCTACGGTTTTGGAGGGAAATAACCATGAAACTGAACGTAGAAAATGTGTCCATATCGGTGCTGAATACGGACATCATCCGAAATATTTCGTTACAGGTGAACGACAAGCAATTTGTCGGAATCATTGGACCGAACGGTTGCGGCAAGTCAACGCTGCTCAAGAGCATCTATAAAGTGATCAAGCCACAGCAGGGCAGCGTATTACTCGGCGATAAGGACATTCTGAAATCCAGTCCGAAGATCGTATCCCGGCATATGGGTGTTGTGGGACAGTTCAACGAACTGAGCTTTGATTTTACGGTACGTGAGATGGTCATGATGGGACGGACACCACACAAAAAGCTGCTGGAAACCGATAATCAGCAGGATGCCCAGATTGTGGAGCAGGCACTTGAAAAGGTACATCTGTCCGGACATGCGGACCGCAATTACGTGTCTTTGTCCGGTGGAGAGAAGCAGCGTGTCATCCTGGCCCGTGTACTGGCACAGCAGCCTGAATTCCTCATTTTGGACGAGCCGACCAATCATCTGGACATCAAGTACCAGCTTCAAATCCTTAATATTGTACGAGGCCTGGATATTAGTATCCTCGCAGCACTCCATGATCTCGAACTGGCAGCCGAATACTGCGACTATCTGTATGTGGTGAAGCGGGGACAGATCGTGGTTCATGGTAAACCTGCTGATATATTGACACGTGAGATGATCGGGGAAGTGTTTGAGGTGGATTGTGAAATTTACGAAAATCCGGTTACGGGTGGATTGGGCATAGCCTATCTGAGTACACGGTAATACCCAAAAATAAAACAAGATTAGATCTACAGATGAGTGGATAAAAAAACAGACCGTATTCTGCTTGAGCAATGTTGTGCTGCTGGCAGGAACGGTCTTTTTTGTGGAGATTATGGCCACACGCATCTGCGAGATGGATTTGCGTCCTGCAATTCGCAGCAACACCATGCTAACCAGCACAAGTAAGATTGATTTCGAGATCCAGTCCATGGTTACATTCCCTTCTCTACCAAGTCGTGTATCTTCTTTGTGCTGAGGCTGTTCGTGATATGGATGTATCTACAGTTCATTGGGATTCGCAACGGCGGGGAAAATAGTCCCAAAAACAAAAGGACCATTATACTACGTTTCAAATGAAGAAAATGACCGATGTTATTAAGGAGGTTCCTTTCTGCTAACAAACGAGGAGTGATACAACGTACGATGCATACGAAGATAATACAGGAACTTCTTTCCCAGGAAGATTCCGAAGAGCCGATACAAGATGATAGAGTTCTCGAGCCTTTAATTCAAGCGCTCATGGACCCCGGAACATCAGGAAGCAGGGCAATATTTTTATACGCTCTTGAACATTTGGATTACATATTACATATAGAGCACATCATTCCGTTTATAGGTGATACCAGCCTGGAAGTGTGTGCACAATCATTTATGCTGCTGGAGCAGCTAAAGGATAAGCTATCCGAAGAACAAAAACATACATGTGAGCAAGTCCTTGAGGAACAAATCAGACATAATGAAAGAAAGCTTCTGGTCGTAGCCTTGGATATGGTGAGGAGTTGGAAGTAAGGGTGACGGTGAACTGAACGATTGTCCATCGAGTGCTTTCATTCACCCCTTCCTTTCGATTACAATAGGGTATTGATTGCAGCAAACGAAGGAGCGGGTAACGATGGCGAAACAGAAATACTATGTCGTCTGGGAAGGCAAGAAGCCAGGTGTGTATAATACGTGGGCGGAATGCAAAGCACAGACGGATCATTTTACCGGAGCAAAATATAAATCATACGAATCCAGATCAGCAGCCGAAGAGGCATATCGTGCCGGGTGGAAAGGGAACTGGGGGACAGCCTCGAGTGGAGCAGGTGCTTCTTCCAAAAGCAAATCGGTCAGCAGCGGCAGAAGCGCAGGGATGGAGACATCGGAGGAAGTAGACTATGACAGTATTTCGGTTGACGTGGGCACACGCGGAAATCCGGGACCTGTAGAATATAAAGGTGTGGATACGCGCACGGGAGAGATTATTTTCTCCGTAGGACCGATTTCCAAGGGAACGAACAACCTTGGTGAGTTTTTGGCTATCGTGCATGCCTTGGCGCATCTCAAAAAAGAAGGAAGCAACAAGACCGTATATACCGACTCGGTGAATGCCATGAAGTGGCTGAAGCAAAAGAAAGTATCCACCACGCTGCCTCGGGATAACTCAACGGAAGAGATCTGGCTCATGATAGACCGTGCGGAACAATGGCTGCGTACGAATACGTACAGCAATAAAGTGTTGAAATGGCAGACGAAACAGTGGGGCGAAATCAAGGCGGATTACGGGCGAAAATAAGCAAAAATTCTGTACGTATGTTCCATTATATGTAGTCTATTAGAAACGATATTTACAATTTCCAATTTCCATTCTATAATCATCTGAATATGATAAGTTACACATATGGAGGAGCCTGTCATCTGCAGGCCCTCTTTATCTTTTTGGTCCATCCCTTTTTCGTCAAATTAGAGGGTAGAGTACACATTGCAGGAGGCAGACATGAGTTCCATTTATAGAAGTGAAGAAGGCAAGAGCAGTATTCTGGAGGATTATGAAGCCTATCTGGCAAATCTGGGCGAGGGCATTGAGCGGGAATATGTGGAGACACGTTTTGGTCAAACACATGTATTGCTGACAGGGCCGGAGGACGGAAAACCACTGTTTATTCTCCAAGGCGGAAACTGTGTGAATCCAATGACGTTGTCCTGGTTTTCTTCCTTATTCAAGGATTACCGAATTATTGCTCCCGATACGATCGGTCACCCCGGTTACAGTGAAGAGACACGAATCTCGGCGAGGTTTGACAGTCTGGCCTTGTGGGTTTCCGACTTGCTGGACCACTACAAGATTGAAAAAAGTGCGTTTATCGGGCCTTCTTTTGGCGGTGGAATTATCCTTAGACTGGCTACCTATATTCCGGAGCGTATTGCATGTTCCGTTTTGGTATCACCAGCAGGACTGGCTGTGGGTTCGAAATTTAAAACAGCTCAGGACATTGTTCTTCCACTTGTGAAATACCGGATGACTTCTTCGCCATCTTCTTTGCAAAAAATTACAGGCACCATGTCATGCAACTGCATGAAGGAAATGGATAAAAATATTATGGGCAAAATCTTCAAATACGTCAGCATGGAGCAGGATAACCCTAAGCTTACGGAACGGGAAGAGCTGGTGAACTATACATCGCCAACGCTGCTGCTGGTCGGAGAGAAGGATGTCTTTTTCCCTGGGGATAAGGTCATCGAACGAGCTCAGAAAATTATTCCGAATGTACAGGCCGTCAAGTACGACACGGGTCATTTTCCTTCACAGGATGTGCTCATTCAGATGAACGAGGAGATTCGCAAGTTTTTACAACAAAACTATTAATATAGCCTAGGCAGGGCGGATCAGAGGATTCAAGTCTATTAACCAAATCCGCCCCGTCTGTCGATAACAGTATGAGATAAGTAGTTTATGACTTACCTAAGCTTTTGTAATTCTATCAGGTATAGACTAGTATAGAGTAGGTATCGTAATTTATTTTATTATTTCCACATAAATGTGTTTCAAATTGATATGATTGGTTTATATAGATGGTTGGCGATGAAACGTCTGCTGATTAAGACAGAGTAATGCAACATGCGGCAAGTCTTCCGATCGACAAGGTTGAAAAGAGGGTCTGTTATGAGAAAAGACAATTACAAAGTGGCACTGCAGCGCAATGTCATTCTAAACGATACATATCAGGTGAGACAGGTACTTGCCAGCAGCGAGCTGGCTATTGTATATGCAGGTAGAGACAAAAATACAGGAGCGAAGGTCGCCATTAAGGAATTTTTCCCGCAGAGACTGGCTTCGCGGCAATCAGACAAGCGGGGAGTGTACTGTTCTTCGCGCGGTTTTGGCGGGCAGTATCAGGAGCTGCTTGCTTCCTTCCTGGTCGAAGGCGAATTGTTATCCGGCCTGAGTCATCCTCATATCATTACGTACATAGACCATTTTGAAGAAAACGATACAGGGTATCTGATTACCGAATACTGCAGCGGGATGATGCTGAACGAGTATTTGCAAGAAAATGACCATGCCCTGGACCCTGCATTTATTCAAGGGACACTGCTGCCTCTGGTGGATACGCTGGATTACATTCATAAACAGGGAATTATTCACCGGGATGTGAAGCCTTCCAACATTATGATTATGGAGGACGGAACGCCGATGCTGCTGGATTTCGGTTCGGCTGCTCGCTGGCCGATGCAATCTGGGGATAAACAGGCCATTTTCACATCTTCCGGATATTCACCGCTTGAATTCTATTCCGAGAAATCCAGTCAGGGGCCGATGTCAGACATCTATAGTCTGTCAGCTCTTCTTCACTATTGGACATGTGGGCAGCCTCCTTTGGACGTGAAAAAGCGGCTGTTCCAGGATGAATTGCCATCTGTTCGCAGCCACAATACCTATGTGAATCCATGGCTTGCCCGTGTCATTCACTGGGGACTGACGGTCCGCTCCGAGAAACGCTGTGCTTCGCTCGCCTGGGTGAGAAGATCTTTGCGGGTTCAGGCCCTCATGTGGAAATTGCGCAAACCAGGCACGTTGGAATGGACACTCGCAGAGAATGAACATACGCAAGTCTATAACCTGGAAACGGGCAAAAAGCATGAAACGGCATGATTGCGCCTATTATGATCCCTGTCTTAATCTTTGAAATGTAAACGAAAATGCATAAATAAGCCAGGCCCTATGAAAAGGGAGGTCTGGCTTATTTTTCAATGTTCAAAATATTAGTAGTGGAAAAATTTGAATATATTAAGTCAAGGAAGCTCACATGTACCGTTCTATTTAGAACAATGATGTGAGCTTTTTTACATTTCTTTTTGTGTATTTTGATATTGAATCCAATGAAAAATAGCATAAAAAGTAAATTGTTATTAAAAATACGCTTCATTTTCGAAAGTGTTTTTAGGTCTAGAGATACTTGATTGTTTAATCCCGTAGTAAATAAAAGGGTGAAGTCCTGGTTTTGTAAATTAAAACTGGCTAAATTAGATAATTCGGTCTATTTATATGTAAATATTTTAGAAGAATATCACAAGCATTCAGTCTATTAACATACTCAATTACCCCAATTTACATTCCATACACTGCGGAATACGATAATCCTAATCTATTACCGCAGGAGGTATGAAATGAAACGAAAATCAACCCGATGGTTATCCGGTCTTATAGCGGCAGGAGTCATGTTGTCCTCCATGTTCTCTATGCCTGCTTACGCAGCACCCTCTTATGGTCCTCTAGAGCAGAGTGCAAGCGCTAAATCTATTCTGCAATCTCTGACACCGGAAGAGAGACTAGCTTTAATTCAGCTTCAAATCATGGATGGGGAAGTCATTGACTCCAGGGTGAATACGAAGAGTGAAGAGTCGGTTAACGTGATTGTTCAATTTAAAAGCGAACCCGCTGTAGTGGCTTTGAAACGGGCTGCTCTGAACAATGAGAAATTATCAGAGCTTACAGCTGCAAGCAGAGTAAAACAAAACCATCAGCAATTCAAACAGCATATTAAATCTCTTCAGCAGAAGAGAAGCCTGTCTTATGATGCTTCCGCAATTCAGATTACTCAGGAGTATGATACTGCGCTAAATGGTGTAGCTCTAACGATTCCTGGTGTTGCAATAGAAGATCTAATGGAATCCGGTGTAGTGAAAAAAGTATGGGCTGATCAGGAAGTGACTCTTGATCTGCCGGAGGCAGACACGCAGAGTGAATTTGCATCCGAAGCCGGAATGCAGCCCCGGATGGCTGATAGTGTGCCGTACCTGGGGATCGACACACTTCACGAAGAGGGCATTACAGGCAAGGGAGTTAAGGTCGGCGTACTGGATACGGGAATTGATTATCATCATCCGGATTTAACGGGGCATATAAGGGGTATCGAGCCCATGACGGAGAAGATCCCAAACAAGTGGATCCGGCTACGGTCAAAGGTTGGGATTTCGTCGATAACGATGCTGACCCGATGGAGACAACTTACGCCGATTGGGAAAATTCAGGTTATAAGGAGCTGGGAGTACCCGCAGAAGACTACTATACCTCTCACGGAACCCACGTATCGGGAACTATCGCAGGACAGGCGAAAAATAATGTAGGGTATGCCGTAAAAGGGGTAGCGCCAGACGTGGATTTGTATGTATACCGTGTACTCGGTCCTGGCGGAAGTGGTGAGATGAGCGGCATTATTGCCGGGATTGACAAGGCTATTCAAGATGATATTGATGTGATCAATCTATCTCTGGGTGCTGCAACGAATGATCCGTTGGACCCTTCGTCCATTGCACTGAATAATGCGATGCTGCAGGGCGTCGTGAGTTTGGTTGCAGCAGGTAACGATGGGCCAAGCGAGGGTACACTAGGCACACCGGGAGCCAGTGCGCTGGCTATTACGGTGGGGGCTTCCGATGTCCCTTTGACCATTCCAACCGTTACCGTGACCATGGATGTATACAATAATTCAAATGAGGAAGAGGCAGCAGAAGAAACTGCACCTGAAGCCGATCCGGAGGTGCCAGCAGCCGCAGAAGAAGCTGCACCTGAGGCAGATCCAGAGGTGCCGGCAGCCGCAGAAGAAGCTGCACCTGAGGCAGATGCAGAGATGCCAGCAGCCGCAGAAGAAGCTGCACCTGAGGCAGATCCAGAGGTGCCGGCAGCCGCAGAAGAAGCTGCACCTGAGGCAGATGCAGAGATGCCGGCAGCCGCAGAAGAAGCTGCACCTGAAGCCGATGCAGAGGTACCAACAGCCGCGGAAGAAACACCTGCTCCAACGTATACCAAGGAGCTGCCTTTGTTTGGGAAGGATTTTGCGGACGATCTGAACACACTTGAGGGTAAAACCTATGAACTCGTGTATGCAGGTCTTGGGAACGTTACTGACTTTGAAGGTATTGATGTTCAAGGCAAAGTGGCCCTGATCGCTCGAGGCGAGATTGCGCTGGACGCCAAAATTGTCAATGCAAGAAAAGCAGGAGCGGCAGCTGCGTTAATTTACAATAACGTGGAAGGAACCATCCCCAACTATTTGGGTGAAATGAACGGATATATTCCGACATTCCAAATGGAAAAAGAGCTTGGAGAAAAGCTAAAGGATGCAAACGGCGTGACGGTTACCTTTGGCGCAACAGGCCAAACCGTTACAGAGGGGAACAAACTGGCTGATTTCAGTTCCCGTGGTCCAGCTGCAGTCAACAATGATATCAAACCGGATATCGTAGCTCCTGGTGTAGCTATATTTTCGACATACCCCGTATTTGTGAATGATCATGCCGGAGAGAATTATGATATTGCATACGCACGAATTTCGGGTACTTCCATGGCAACGCCGCATATGGCAGGAATTGCTGCGCTTATGCTGCAGGAACACGTGGATTATACGCCTTTTGATGTGAAGACAGCGCTAATGAATACGGCGGTAGATCTGAACGGCAATTATTCCGTATA
Organism: Paenibacillus xylanilyticus; assembly: GCF_009664365.1. Lineage (NCBI taxonomy): Bacteria > Bacillati > Bacillota > Bacilli > Caryophanales > Paenibacillaceae > Paenibacillus > Paenibacillus xylanilyticus. The sequence continues at coordinate 4,762,821 of NZ_CP044310.1, read as the reverse complement.
CGAAGTGGGTGCAGGCCGTGTAGATCCTTACCGTGCAGTCCACACATCCGTATTTGCCAAAGTTCAGGACAAAACCATTCATATTTCGAATGAGGAATCCATCCTGATCGACGAGATTACAGGTTCAATCGTATTTGACAGTGCATACCTGGAAGATGAAGGCGGGGAAATCCTGTCGGACAGTCGAATCGTTAAGATCGAGAATAAAGGGGACAGTGCGAAGACCTATCGGACTTCCAGCAAGCTGTTGAACGATATGAATTTAGATGTTCGGCTTCCGGAATCCATTACAGTAAATGGGGGAAGTACGGAAGAGGTGACTGTCTCTGTTGATGTACCACAGGGCACGCCAAGCGGTCGTTACGAAGGATATGTATATCTGGATACGGAAAATATCGCGGATCATATTCAGATCCCTTTCGCCATCCGCATTAGCGAGAAGGGTATTACTTCGGTCGAGTTGATTCCGCCATCCGTTACCAACGATACCCCATTCCATCAGTTCCTGAACCGGATAACCATGAGTACCATTCTTTTGGGTAGTCCCCTTGATTCTGTGGATGTGTTACTGAAGGATCGTGAGACCGGCAAGGAAATCGGGTTTGTCGGTACAATGAATTCGCAGTCCATGCTTCCGGGGATAGAATATACGATCCTGAATTTGTTTAAAGGTTACGCATTTCCGATTGAAAACGGGGAGATCTCCGACGTTGCACGATTTGTCCCTGAGGGCAGCTACACCCTTGAAATCATTGGGACGGATTCTGAATCCAGGCAGTATTCTTACGAAACATTGGTCGTTGTGGACAACACAGCCCCTGAGATTGACCTGGGTATAGAGCCTGGTGTATACGAGCTCAATGATAGTATGTTGACGGAAAGAGAAGCTGGACTTGGCGTCTGGTATGATGGCACAGCTATCGATTCAACAGTGCAAACCTTTGTTGATAATGGAATTACGGCGTATGATCAATCTTCCAATCGTATCGTTTTCTACGAGAATAGCAGTCCGTTCTATTCAGGTGAGTTACCTGTTTCCAAAGAAGGAAACATCTCTTTTGGGATTACCAAGGAAGAATATGATAATGGTTATGAACTTCGCCTCTTTGGAATGGATGTGGGTACAGCGGCCAATCCCGTCAAGGACCACCGCTATGGCTTTATTTCCGAAGGCAAACCTTATGTGACCAGTAAATATGACAAAGAACAAGTCCGTAAAGGAGATACGATTACCCAGACTATTCAATTGAACAATGTGGAGAAGTTAAACGGTATTTCGTTTATCCTGGAATCCATGTATGACTATAAACAATTCAACCGGATTGAGCCAACGCCTGAGCTGCAGGCATTACTGGATGCCACAGGTGCTGAAGTGAAGTTCAGTGATCCTGTCGTGAGCGCAAGAGAAATCAGCTTTGAGGCATCCATCTCAGGTGGGTCCTTTGAAGGAATCACAGGTGATCTTGATTTGTTCCAGGTTATCTTTGATGTACCCAAGGATGAATTTTATTTAAAGAAAAACGACATTCCATTGCTTGAAGTGAAATACACTACGGTTGGCATGAATGAGAACGAAGAGAAGTTGACATTAACCGCGTTTAACACAGACAGCTATGAAGTGATCTCCAAATCTTCAAGAACATATGGTTATGTACGTCCCGAAGCTTTTATGGTCAATGGAGAGTATCTGGATTTTGCAAATGACTATTCGGCAATGGGCATTGAAATTTATGCGGAGACGGCTTCCGGAGAGAAATATGAGGGGACGCTGCAAAAACACGGTGAATTCCTCATCGATGGCATTCCTGCAACAGGTGAAATGACGACGATCTACACACGAGTTCCCGGTCATTTACCTTCCAAGCTGGCGGTAGTTCTGAGCAGGAATATTAATGGCGAATATTATGGCATCAATCAACTGAATTCGTCTGACTTTACGTATGCAGGTGATATCAATGGAGATGGAGTCATCGATATCTATGATATGGAACTTGTAACGGAACATTATCATACTTCGGATGAAATCGCCGATATTGACCAGGATGGCTATGTAGGAGACGCCGAAGTAAATTACATTACGAATAACTTTGGAAAAACGGCTAACTATTCCACCCAGAAGCCTGTCATGCAAATTGGTGAAAAAGACTTGGGATACTTCCTGAACAAGATTCAGGAAATGAACAATGGTGGTTCCGGAAATAACGGTGGCGGTTCCGGTAATCATGGTGGTGGCGGAGGATCTGGGGCAGCGCCTGCACCGGCCCCTACACCTGCACCGACGCCAGAGTCAGAACTGAGCCAAAATCAGGTCATCACGGAAAAGGATCTGAAAGCTGTGAAAAACGGTACAGCGACTGTGGCGATGACGGTTGGGCAAAAGATTGAGCTGCCTGTTAATGCTGGAGACTTGTTAGGTTCTAATACACTTACACTATCTCAGCAAGGTTTACTATCACTCGCAATTCCTTCTGGCGTATTCAAAGAACTGCAAACCAAAGGAGGCCCTGGTGCTGCTGGTGGCAAGATTATGCTGGAAATAAAAGAAAAAGACGTGAACGTGCCAGCCGCGAAACAAGGTCTGACATGGACAATGGCAGGTGCTGCTTACGAATTCGAACTTTACCTGGAGGCTTCCGGTGAAAAGTTATCCTTGTCCACGCTTCCGGAAGATATTGCGTTGACACTTCATTACGACAAGAATCTCAATAGCAACCTGATCGGAATGTACAATGAATCTTCATCGAAGGACAACTGGACCTATGTTGGCGGGGATGTAGATAGACAAAAGGGTACCGTGACCTCCCACCTGTCGCATTTGGGGACGTTTGGAACGTTTGCTTACGACAAAGCGTTTGAAGACGTGACTCCGACGCATTGGGCAAGTGAAGCCATCAAATCTCTTGCAGCCAAGCATGTGCTGACAGGCAAGACAGAGACTGCATTTGATCCTCAGGGTCAGACAACTCGTGCTGAATTTGCCGCTTTGATTGTAAGAACCCTTGGTTTACAGGCCAAAGGAAACGAATTACCATTCGGCGATGTGAGTGAGGATGCCTGGTATGTAGAGAGCATTGCTGCAGCATATCAAGCAGGCTTGATTCAAGGAATAGCCAAAGATAAGTTCGCTCCGACCGAAACCATCTCGAGACAAGAAATGGCAGTGCTCATGATGAGAGCATATGAATATCAAACCCAATCATTGGAGACCAAGCAGACATCTGCGGGCTATTCAGATGCAGCAGACATTGCACCGTGGGCAGAGGAAGCTGTGGCCAGCGCTTCCGAACTGGGTGTAATGAAGGGTTCTGCAAAAGGAGAATTTAACCCGAAAGCCCGTGCAACTCGTGCTGAAACGGCCCAAACGATTTACAATTTAATTTCGCTAATCCAATAAGAAATATTAGAAAAAGAGGTCCCTTTAGCGGGCCTCTTTTTCTGTATGATGATACCTTACATGATCCTCGGAAACTCGATCGCAATGACCTTGGCGTATAATATATGCTGGTAGAGTCCTCATTCGATCCCTATAATTAGGGATAAAACGAAGGACAAAAAGAGGTGTAGTGATGATTGAAGGGAAGATTATTAAATTTTACCGGGAGAAAAAAAGACGAACTCAAGGAGAACTGGTGAAAGGGATCTGTTCAGTCACACATCTGAGCAAAATTGAGCGGGGCATGACAGAGTATTCACAGGAAATTATGGATATGCTCTGTGAGCGACTGCACATTGATATGGTAAGGGAAGTAACAAGATACCATCAAATGAAAGAGCTGCTGGATACATGGCAAGAGGCCATTATTATGCAGAGAACGGCGGAGGCAATTCGCCTCAAAGACAAGCTGGAAGAAGAACCATTGACAGGTATACCTGATCTGCGATTATCCTGTGACTTGCTGCGGATTCGATTTTACTTGTTTATGAATAATATAGATGAGGCCGAAAGGCATATAGACAAAGTCGAGATTCCGGATGAACTGAAGCATTCGTATGAGTATTATTTTTACCACCATTTGATGGGGATCTATTATTTCCTCACGGGACATTATGCGAAATCCATCCAAACATTAACTTCGATAGACCAATCCAAGTATACGAACCATGAATATTTTTATCATCTGTCTCTGGCATATCACTCAATATACTCGAATATCACGTCTTACTACTATGCGGAGAAGGCTATTCAGCATTTTCGCAAAACGCTCAATATGGTACGAATCATTGATACCGAAACCATCATGCTTGTTCAGCTCAACTCTCGTGAATATCATGATTTTCCGGAAACCAAACGCAGATATGAGAATCTGATTCGCATCTGTGATGATTGCGGTCTTCCTGACCGGAAAGCCAAGCTGCTGAACAATCTTGGTTATGAATATAACCGGAGAAACCAATATGAAGATGCAGCCTACTGGTACAGGGAAGCGCTTGATATCATTCCGGAAGAGCAGCCGTTATACCTGATGGTACTCAATAATTACATAGAAACGAGTAGACTGGGAAGTCTCATGCCTGCAAATAAACTGCTGGATCTATCTCTGGAAGCGCTGCGTAGATCTGATCTTGTGGAAGATGCGAGCTATATGGAACTGGAACTCCAATGTGTTATTTTACAAGGCCAGGAGAAGGCATATTATCAGATGATAGAAGAAAGAGTACTTCCTTATTATCGTGAACTGGGTTCAAAGTATCTCGCTGAGCGTTATGAAGAAATATTGTTTCAGTACTATATGGATCATGGTGAGAAGGATAAGGCGCTTCATCTTGCAAAAAATCGTTTTGAAACGCAGACGACAACGCTTATATCAGGGTAATATATAAAATACGAGAAGTGTCGCTGGATAGGGCATTTGAAACGAGCGCTATACCTCCGATACAATGTGGTCAGAGAGTCTGAGAGAATCGCTCAAATATGGCTGAGAAATGGAGAACTACAATTATGACTGATTTTATTAACGCAGAAGATATTAACGACGTCATTCTGGCAGCGGCTGCCTCCGAGCTGGAGCAGATGGTGGACCGGATTTGCGAATTGATTGGCACGCCTTTGGGGCAGACAACAGAGCTGGAGCGGCAGGTTATCGCTGCATTCGGCTTTGGGGCTGTATACGGCATTACTCATCGGGATCAACTAGCAGAGTCCCAGGCTCATGCACTGAGTATTCGTATGTTAATCAAGCCATTTAACTACAGTGAGCAGCAAGCAGTGGACTTTGCCGACGATCTGATTCGTGTGGCCTCGGACCGGGAGGCACATCCCGTAATGAACACGATTATTCATCGTGGGATTGACGGCCACCGTCAATTTAACCAGGAAGACGATGAAGGACTCGCTCGCAATATTCAGGAGATTTTGGCAGCGGTACAACCGGAGAGATAGAAGAGAGTTACTAGATTCGGGAGATGATCGTAATGGATATGATGAAACTAAGCAAAGAGCTCTCTTATGCTCTGCGGCATGCCCCCTGGGAATATGAGCTGGAGCTGGATGAAGAGGGCTGGGTGGAGATCTCGCAATTACTTGTGGCACTGCATGAAAGTCCGCAGTGGAAAGAAGTAACGGAAGCGGATCTGGAGCAGATGATCGAGGCGTCGGAGAAAAAGCGACATGAAATCCGTTCCGGCCGCATCCGGGCATTATATGGTCATTCCACTCCGCAGAAAATATCGAAAACCCCTGCGGACCCGCCGGCAATGCTGTATCATGGTACACCGGCTCGCGCGGTGGCTTCGATTATGGAGCAGGGATTGCAGCCGCGGCAGCGGCAGTATGTGCATCTGTCCGCAGATATGAATACGGCCGAACAGGTAGGACGCAGACGTGATGATCAACCTGTGATCCTGAGAATTAATGCCGCGCAGGCAGCCAAAGAGGGTATCCTCTTTTACCATGGAAACGAAAATATCTGGCTCGCTGATCACATACCTGCACGCTATATCGACCGCTGACAAGAATATTGCCCGCGAGTCCAATAGAGTATCATTTTGTTATATAAGCACATGATACAGAAAAAGGGACACATCAACATTTGTTGGTGTGTCCCTATTTGGATATCCCGATATCCAGCTAATCGAATTACGTTCTAATAGCGGTTATGGATTAAAAGACGTTTTATTTGCCCAAAATTGCTTTAATACCTTCGCTCAGTGGTTGAGCCGGACGGCCAAGCAGCTTCTCCAATGTGTCGCTCTCTACAGCCAGTGCGCCTTCACGGATGGCACTCTGCATATCAACCAGCATGGAGACTACAAAGTCAGGCAGACCTGCACCTTTCATGATGTCGGCATAAGCGGCATCGTCCACGTTTTGCACATTGATGTCCTGTCCGAGCACTTCACCAACGATAGCTGCAAGTTCAGCTTGCGTGCGGAGTTTACCAGACAACTCATATACGGAATTCTCATGTCCCTCACCTGTAAGGACTGCTGCAGCGGCATGTGCATAATCGCTGCGCGTAGCCCAGCCTACTTGACTGTCGTTGGTTGCATGAACCCATGGGGCACCTTGGGTAGTCGCTTGTACGCTGCCTGCTTCATTTTCCAGATACCAGTTGTTACGCAGGAAGGAGTAGGCAATGCCGGATTCGCGGATCGCCTGTTCTGTGGCACGGTGCACTTCAGCCAGGGAAAGGGTGTTATTCTCGGCATTTACCACGCTGGTATAAGCGATAAATCCAACACCTGCATTCTTGGCAGCCTGAACCGCAGCTTGATGCTGGCGGATACGTGTCTCATTGTCGCCATCTGTGGAGATGAGCAGCAGGCGATCCACACCAGCGAAAGCTTTAGCAAGTGTATCCGGTTGATCGAAATCACCATGACGAACGTCAACGCCTTGAGCACGCAGTGCTTCCGCTTTCTCCGGGTTTCGTACACTTACAGCCAGATCTCCGGCGGATACCGTTTTTAACAAAGCTTCTACGACCAGTGAACCCAAATGACCTGTTGCGCCAGTAACCAAAATTTTCATGAGATATTCCTCCAATGGTTTAAGTATTTTGATGATAAATGTTTGGATGTAATCAAGTCCGTTATAACAGATGTGATTACAACTGAAGGGTTAAAAAAAGCTCGCTATGAGCTTCTTTTATTCAGACACATGAACCTGATCCATCATCTGCTGTATGGTTACGCGATTCAAGCGCTGTTCCATCGCTGTCTGAGCTTCAATGAGCTCGGCACGCAAGGTACGTTCGATCATGCTGCCCACGGGACAATCCGGATTCGGATGTTTGTGGAAGTTGAATAGCTCCCCTTCCTGGACTACTTCGAGTGCCCGGTATACATCCAGAAGGGTGATGTCTGCCGGGTCCTTTAATAAGGAAGCACCGCCGACACCAGGTCTGACCTCGATCAAACGGGCTTGTTTCAGCTTGGACATGATCCGCCGGATAATCACGGGATTTGTATTTACGCTGGAAGCGATAAAATCCCCAGTGCACTCATGCGGTGCAACAGCGATCAAGGACAGGGTGTGAACCGCAATGGAAAAGCGGCTGCTGATTTGTTTCATGGATGATCACCACCGTTGTAACTATAATAGTTACAAATTATAAAGTTGTCAAATACAAGTTCCAGATCACCATCTATAACGAAAAGAAGCCATGTCCCCGGATCAGTGAACCTAGATGGCCAGCGCTGATTATTGGGACAAAGCTTCTTCGGTGATTTTGCGGATATCGAACGGGGAGCGAATGCCTTCTTCAATCATGTCAGGCAGAATGTTGTCTAAGAAGTAACGTACACAGTGAAGATCGATATTTTTGATTTTGATCAGTGCGTAGCGGTACATGACAATAAATTCTTTCTCCGTATTGCCACGCTGCAGTTCCGCAAAGGCTTCATATACCTGGTCCATTTTATCCGCCACTTCGAGAATCAGACCTTCTACGGATCGTCTTTGCCTTCGCGCAGCTGCCTGCGGAAAATGTCCTTAAATTCTTCAGGGATATTTTCATTAATAAAATGCTCTACCATCGCTTCTTCCACATGGAGCAGCATGGAACGCAGTTCCAATGAGTAATGTTTGACGGGTGTCTTAATATCACCGATGAAGATTTCACCATAGTCATGGCTGCTGGTGATTTCGTATAACTTTTTCCAATCAATGCTTACTCCGTGCAGTTCTTCAATATCGGCCAGTGTCTTGGCATACTGTACTACTTTCCAGGAATGGGCAGACACACAGTGATCTTCGAATTTGAACTTGCCAGGCGTCCGAATGATGCGTTCAAGATCGTTCAGTGACCTAAAGTACGTATGAATTCCCATCTAAGCTATCATCCTTTGTTGGTTGAGTATGATCCGACTATACTTTAATTATGTTAACCACGGATTAACGATGTATGCGAGAAAGGTAAAAATAAACCTTGAAAGGGAAAGACATAAGCATGGGGATAAAGAGACAAAAGGGATCTCCACGGACAAAACCAAAAAACCACCATGTCAACTGAACTTTTTTTCAGCTGATTGATGGTGGCTTTTTTAGATTTTTAATGATTCATGAGAATGAAAATGTGTGTGATGCCCGATCAGGCTTTCTTTCGAACCGGGGAAATAAACCAATACGCCATACCGACAAACAACGCACCACCAATAATATTGCCCAGTGTGACGGGAATCATATTGTGCAGCCAACCTGCCAGCGTGATCGTATCGGGATGGTTAGGCAGCAGCCAGGATAGGGATAAGACCGTCATATTGGCGACACTGTGCTCATATCCGCTGGCGATAAATGCGTACAGACACCACCAGATCAGTACCAGTTTGGCAATATCCTCTTTGGAACGGGCCGCCATCCAGATGGCCAGACAGACGAGCCAGTTACAGAGAATACCGCGGAAGAACAATTCGGTAACGGGTGCAGCCATCTTTTTGGCCGACACAGCGAACAGTAAGTGCTCCGGTCCAGCTGTTTTAAACAAGCCACTGCCTACAATCAGCAGACTGAGCAGAATGGCCCCGATCAGATTGCCGAGGAAAATAAGTCCCCAGTTTTTCAAGGTTTCCCGAACCGTGGTCCGGCCTGCCAGTGTACTCATGGTAAAGAACATGTTGTTGCCAGTGAACAATTCCGAGCCTGCAAAAATGACGAGCGTGAGGGCGAGCCCGAAGGACATGCCCATCAGCATCATTTGCAAGGGTGACTTGGCTGCAAGCAGCGGTGCACCGATACTAAAGATCAGAATAATTCCAAGCCCTACATATGCGCCTGCCATTAAGGCCGCCACCATGTAACGCGGCAAGCTGGCATTCATCTGATCCCGCTTTTTAACCGCAGCTTCTATAATTCCTTCAACACCTGGTGTATACATCCTGGTCTCCTCCATTATTGTGCATCTATCTCACTCCTGCTCATGGAGCTAACTATACAGCAATCCAGACCTGCCCGTTCTCGAGTTTCACCGGAAACATCTGAACCTGTCCCTGATCTGGTGCTTGTACTTGACCCGTACATAAGTCGATTTTCCAATCGTACAGCGGATCATAGAGATAATGTCCGGATACGATGCCTTCAGCGAGCGGACCACCCTTGGGGTGGGGATTATGGTTATCGGCAGCAAATACGGTACCGTCGGAGGCGCGGAAGACAGCCAGCTGTCGGCCTTCAATTTCTACTACTCTCCCGATCCGGGGGAGAAACTCTTCAATCTCTCCAGCCGGAAAATAAATGCCCGATTGTTGGGTTGTCATATGGACTTCTCCTTTTCTATGGCAGGTTCACCTGCAAATTAAATATCAAATTGATCCAGTAAAGAACGCCGTTACTATTTTAAGGATTACAGCTTAAGGGCGAGCGGACACTTCAATTCCCTGGAACAGTTTGGTCTGGCCTTCTTCGTTGCGCAGTACTTTTTTCCATGGATCTTCCACATGGCTCAGGGCAAATTCAATGCGTTCCATCAGTGCTTTGCGTTCCTCCAGATTATCCACCACAACCGAACGAATCTGCTCCAGTCCCATCCGTTCAACCCATTCCGAGGTACGCTCCAGATAGTTACCTGTTTCCCGGTAGTATTGAATTATTGCACCGCAGAGTTCGATGAGCTCTGCATCTGTTTTCACCTTGCATAAGGAGTCAGCAAGTCTGGCTTTGATACCACCGTTACCGCCAATAAACAACTCCCAGCCTCCATCGTTACCAACAATCCCGATATCTTTCGTACATGATTCAGCGCAGTTCCGCGGACAGCCATTGACCGCCATTTTGAATTTGGCAGGCAGATCAAGACGCTCGAATTTGCGTTCAAGCAGGGCACCCATCGCCATGGAATCCTGAGTACCGAAGCGGCAGAACTGGGAACCGACGCATGTTTTGACTGTACGCAGTGATTTGGCATAGGCATAACCGGAAGGCATATCCAGCTCAGCCCATACCTGTGGCAGATCCTCTTTTTTGACCCCGATCAGGTCGAGACGCTGTCCGCCGGTAACCTTAACCGCTTTTACATCGTATTTGACCGAAATGTCCGCAATACGTTTCAATTCTTCCGGTGTGGTAACGCCGCCGTACATGCGTGGTACAACCGTATACGTGCCGTCCTTCTGAATATTGGCGTTCATACGTTCATTGACAAATCGGGATTCCTTCTCATCTTCATGCGTATCCGGTGCAATCATACCGAGGTAATAGTTAATTGCCGGACGGCATTTGGAACAGCCTTCAGGCTGGCTCCAGCCCAGGACATTCATCACTTCTTTGGTCGTCTGCAATCCTTTTTGCTTGATCTCGGCTACAATTTCATCCCGGCTGAGCGAGGTGCATCCACAGATACCCTGTTTGGCACCGCTTGTGAAGCCGTCTCCCAGTACATATTGTAAAATCTGCTCTACGACCGGTTTGCATCCGCCGCATGAACGGGTTGCGCCAGTACAGGCTTTGATCTCATCAACGCTACTCAGACCCTGATTCGTAATGGCATCGACAATCGTTCCTTTGGTTACACCATTACATCCACATACGATTTCGTCCTCAGCCATCGTTTCAACAGAAGCAGCTTTTTTGTGACCACCACATCCTGTACCCATCAGCGAGGCATACAGCTCATCCGTCATCTCGGTTTTCTGTTTGATTAACTTCTGTAATTCAGCAGAATCCGTCACATCTCCAAAGAGCACAGCACCGACCATGATGTTGTCCCGCAGCAGAATTTTTTTGTAGGTTCGTTTCCAGTCATCTTTATGGCTGATCACCGTATGGTCAGGACTATCGAGAAATTCGCCTGTGGAGAAGACGTCCACACCTGAGATTTTTAATTTGGTAGATACGACAGAGCCTTCATACGGAGCCGTTTCCACGCCGCAGATATGCTTGGCAAGAATCATGCCTTGTTCGAATAATGGGGCAACGAGGCCGTAGCATACTCCCCGGTGTTCGGTACATTCCCCGACGGAATATACACCTTCGAGTGAGGTCTGCATGTAGTCATCCACGATGATCCCGCGGTTAACTTCCATGCCGCTTTCGTGGGCTACAATCGTGTTCGGTTTAATGCCTACAGCCATTACGACAAAGTCTGCAACCAGTACGGTGTCATCGGCAAATCGGAGGCCTTCCACACGTTCCCCGCCGATCAATTCAGCTGTCTGTGCGCCCATCTTGAAACGAATGCCCTGACGCTCCAGTTCAGCTTTTAGCATGGCTGAAGCTTGGGGGTCGAGCTGGCGTTCCATCAGGTCTTGCATGAGATGAACTACAGTGACGTCCATGCCGAGCTGGACCAGACCTTTGGCTGCTTCCAGTCCGAGAAGACCTCCCCCGATCACAGCCGCTTTTTTATATTGCTTTGCTGCTTCCAGCATCATATTGCAATCGGCAATGTCCCGAAATCCAACAACGCCTTCTTTATCATGACCCGGAACGGGCAGGATAAAGGAGCTGGACCCTGTAGCGATAATGACTTTGTCGTAGGGCACTCGTGTGCCTTCGTTTGTAACGACCTCCCGGGTATCTGCATCGATACGGGACACGGTTGTCCCGGTATGAAGCGTAATGCCATTGTCTTCATACCAGTGCAGATCATTGAGCACGATATCATCAATGGTTTTGCTGCCCTCCAGAACATAGGACAACATGATTCGGTTATAGTTGGGATAGGGCTCCGTGCCGAAGACCGTAATATCATAACGTGAAGTTAATTTCAGAATCTGTTCAACTGTACTCATGCCGGCCATACCGTTACCGATCACAACAAGTTTTTCTCTGTTTCCGTTCATGTGTGTAAGCCTCCTTGGTTTAACACTGGACATTATCAACATTTTTAGTGGTTTATATTTGAATCATAGCGTGGATTGCTAACACATAATGTGATTTATTTCACTAAGAAAGAGATAAGTAGCACAAATTAAAAAGTGTGAGCCCGGTCACGGAAACTTTTTTTATTGGAGCTTGAAGAATGGTATGTATTGAGGTCGGGATCTAATGTAAAATAAGAAATACGAACTATTGTTCTCTTTTTGCTTTCGTTGTAACATCGAGAATGGGATATGATGTTCCCTATTTCTTCGAAAGGAAGTTTTCGCATCATGATGGGAAGATCCCACCTGATTATTGGAACAGGCGTTTCACTTTCAGTACTGCAGCTGATGGGTGTGCAAGTCACGGCACCGGCTGTTACGGTTGCGCTCATTGGCTCGCTGCTGCCGGACATTGATGAGCCGAATTCATTGTTGGTATCCAAGGCGCTGCCCAATAGCTTGATCAGGCTGCTGCAAACCATTTTGCTGCCTACAGCCGTATTTGTGTATTTTTACGTGCAGGCGAAGCCTTGGAATCTGCTGCTGGCCATTTTGGTTGGACTTGTATCTTTCCTGCCATCACGTTCGCTCCGTAAAGTATTGATGTTCGCCATCGGACTGGGCCTTGTATTCTACGGTCACGCCCTCGCACCATGGAACCTGATTGCAGGGAGTCTGCTCATGTTATGTACTACGCTTACCCACAGAGGTTTAACCCATACGGTCTATGGAACTGCCGTTTGGGGAGGACTGCTGTACAGCACAACGCATGAGCAGGGACCGGAGATTTGGGTTGCCGGAGGAGTAGCCTATGCCATGCATCTGCTTGCAGACTCGTTGACGAATCGCGGGATTCGTCCGCTTCCGCCACTCAAGTGGAGGATCAGGGCGAATTTGATGAGCACAGGGACCAAACATGGAGCCGTGGTGGAGAATGTATGTATTGTGCTAACGCTTATTTTGGCATGGATCGCATTTTCGCCGTTATTTCTGTAACTCTTGAGCACCTGGCATTGTGGATTGAATCGGATCCTGCAAACGTGCTGAACAGCAACATGAACTTCAAAAACGCCAGTCCGGAATATATGGACTGGCGTTTTTTTATTGGCTCTCCGAATCCTGTATCAAACCTTACTCCTGTGTATAGTTCAAGGGACTAAACCAACGGGGTGCAGGATTCAGGAAGAAGAAGGGGAATCGGTAAGCTCATCAATATCCGAAGAGCCATATACAAATAACACAATAAGAATAACTACAATTATTAGCTCTGCGAATCCAGTTCCGTCAAAGTCAGACATCATTCCAGCCTCATTTCATTCCATTCATTTAGGAATTCATTCTTTTTTGGAAAGCTCGCATCACATCATCCAGAGTCAAGTCGCCCATCTCGTCAAGAAATTGGACCAGTTTATCGGCATTCGAAGGATTAATGTTTGTTAGTGTTTTATACTGTCCAACCAGCTCTACGACCAGAGTGGCCTCACGAAACAAGGTGACAGCATCAACTCTTAATTTACCGCTAACAAGCAAGGCTGCAACGATAAGTTCCAGGTTTCTACCTTTTAGATTGCCATTGAGAAGGGAGTTTGCGGCATTTGTTTTTTTGGTGCCTTTATTCGATTTTCCATTCCTTCCCACTGCCATAACAGGTCCCCCACTGCTTGGTGTTTTGTTCTCTTTCGTTGTTGTATCTTATGTGTTAATTCCTGTAATGTTCGAACTATTAATCTATTTTTACGCAAAAAAGAGACACACCAACAAAAGTCGGAATGCCTCTTTATCTGAAGGGAGGACAACGGAGTTTTTCAATCCTGTCACTCGCTCAGCATTTATGCATTTTCAATAATGGTGTTCATGGTCGTACGATCCAAACCCTTCACCAATTTGACAAGGAGTGCCTTCGCAGCATCATAGTCATCGGTGTGAATGATGGAAGATGAGGTATGGATGTAACGGGCACAGATCCCAATGACGGTTGAAGGTACGCCAATTCCGCTCAGATGAACTTGTCCTGCATCCGTGCCACCAGGTGAGATAAAGTATTGCATCTTGATCTGGTTCGAAGAAGCCGTATCCTGCACATATTCCACCATGCCGCGGTGAGTGAACATGCCTGGATCGAAAATACGAAGCAGAGCACCTTGCCCAATGTGTCCAAAGGACTGTTTGTCACCTGTCATGTCATTGGCCGCGCTGCAGTCCAGTGCGAAGAAGATGTCTGGTTCAATCAGATTGGCAGCTGTACGCGCACCACGAAGCCCCAATTCCTCCTGAACGGTTGCACCGCAATACAGCGTGTTTGGAAGCTTCTCTTGGTGGAGTGCCTCAACGAGCTCAAGGGCAAGTCCGACACCGTAGCGGTTATCCCAGGCTTTTGCCATGATTTTTTTCGGGTTAGCCATAGGAGTGAATTCACAGATCGGCACGATTTGCATGCCTGGGTGAATGCCCCAAGATTCAGCTTCTGCACGGTTATCCGCACCAATATCCAGGTACATGTGATTCAGATCAACCGGTTTGCTCCGCTGGGACTCATCCAGCAAGTGAGTAGGCGTAGAGCCTACAACGCCCGTAATACGGCGATCCGGAGTAATGATCTGCAGACGTTGGGACAGAACAGCCTGGCTCCACCAGCCGCCAAGCGGTCGGAATTTAACCATGCCCGTCTCCGTAATGCCTGTTGTCATGAAGCCCACTTCATCAAAGTGTCCGGCTACCATAACTTTCGGGCCTGATTCTTCACCGCGAAGTACACCGAAAAGGCTTCCCAGACGATCCTGGACAAATTCCTCTGTATATTGGGAGAACTGCTCCTTCATCCATCCGCGAAGCTCGCGCTCGAATCCGGAAGCGGAAGGGAATTCCGTTAACGTACGAAACATCTCCACTGTTTTTTCATTCATTTGTCGACAACTCCTCTGCTTGTATGTATGACAGTCTCGACAGAACGGCTGCGGACTGTTGTCCTCCATTCATAAAGGACATTATTAACCACTGGTCATATTATAGTATGAACCTTGAACACCTAATTGTCCATGTCTGTGTCACGTATCGACTGGAGGGTTAGTACAATGAACATGAAGTTTCTTTTGGATTGGGCTTTCCCCTCACGCCTTTCACAGCATGATTGAATAGGCAGGAGTTGAGATGCTCCTTGCGTTCCCATAACCGGGATTTTTTATTCGTTTGCTTGACGACAGGAAGGAGTTGGGACATCAGATGAAGCCACCTCATGAAGGCAATGAAGATATCCTTTTTATCGTCCTTTTTATTTTGCTCGTCATCGTACTTCTTTATTTATAGGGAAATACTTCACAGCTGACTGTTGTGCGATTAGCTCAGCTTCTATTTAATCCGGCGTATTGAATTTAAGCAGCTAAACCGTTCTCTCCCCAACTGGAAACAATTGATGCCATTCGCCGGATACATAACCTTCCCACGATTAACAAACAATGAACATAGGATTCCACACGAGATGCAGCGACAAGCTGTGCAACCCATTCGATTTCTAAGGAGGTTCTGAATCTTGCCAGCTCAAACCAAAGGATCCGGCAACGGAAAAAAATCATCATCACTGTCCATCAGCGAACAGGATTACAAGAAAGTAGCCAAAAAGCATGAGCCCGCTCGTCCGATCCTTGCGAACTGTATTAAGGCTTTTTTTGTCGGGGGATTCATTTGCATCATTGGACAGGCTATCCAGGAAGCATTCAAGGCAGGTTTCGATATGACTTCCAAGGAAGCGGCCAGTCCTACGGTTGCGGTCATGATCCTGATCTCCGTTATCCTCACCTGCCTTGGGGTCTACGATAAAATCGCCCAATGGGCCGGAGCAGGAACAGCAGTCCCGGTTACCGGCTTTGCCAACTCGATGTGCTCGGCAGCATTGGAGCACCGTGCGGAGGGACTTGTCCTTGGCGTTGGAGCCAACATGTTTAAGCTAGCCGGATCGGTTATCGTATTCGGTGTCGTGGCTGCCTTTATTATAGGTATCATTTACGCCTGCCTTGGATTAGGAGGTGGGCATCTATGAAGCTTGTCGGTCGCCAAACCTGGCAGTTTGAGAATCGCCCTCGGATTATAGGCAGGGCTGCTGTTGTTGGGCCAGAGGAGGGAGCCGGACCGCTGTCCGCCGATTTCGATTACGTCTATGACAATCTGGAGATTGGTGAGAAAACATGGGAAAAAGGGGAGCGCAAGCTGCTTGAACAAGCTACACAGCTGGCACTCATCAATGCAAACATCACTAAGGAAGAGCTGCAGTTTTTCGTTGGTGGCGATCTCCTCAACCAGATCATCAGCAGTTCCTTTTCGGCTCGCAAACTGGGAGCTCCTTACCTCGGTGTATTTGGGGCTTGTTCGACCTCCATGGAGAGTCTTGCATTAGCATCCCTTATTGTCGATTCAGGTGGAGGGGATTATGTCCTCGCCGGTACGGTTAGCCATAACTGCACAGTGGAAAAACAGTTCCGCTACCCGACCGAGTATGGCTCCCAGAAACCTCCGTATGCACAGTACACCGTGACCGGATCCGGTTGCGGCGTAGTCTCCCGCTCAGGCGAAGGCCCTGTTGTCACGCGGGCCACGATTGGACGGGTCATGGATCTTGGCATCAAGGATCCGTTTAACATGGGGGCAGCCATGGCCCCGGCAGCGGCAGATACCATCGTGTCTCATTTCCGCGATACAGGGGTAGAACCAGGGTATTACGATCTTATCGTCACTGGCGATTTGGCTTCGGTTGGACACCCTATCACGAAAGAACTGTTACAAAAGGAAGGCATCCCCATGGAACAAACGACGTTTAATGACTGTGGACTCATGATTTATGATCGCGAGAAGCAGCCATTCGTTGTAGCAGGCGGCAGCGGCTGCGGCTGCTCAGCGACTGTAACGTATGGACATATATTGAACCGGATGCAAAAAGGCGATCTCAAACGGGTATTGGTTGTGGCCACGGGTGCACTGCTGTCACCGATTTCCTACCAGCAGGGCGAGAGCATCCCGTGTATTGCACATGCCGTAGCCATTGAAAAGGAGGGGTAAACGATGCAATTTTTATGGGCATTTATTGTTGGCGGACTGATCTGTGTGGTGGGTCAGCTGCTGATGGATGGCGTCAAGCTGACGCCGGCTCACACGATGAGTACACTCGTTGTGGCAGGAGCGGTTGCGGATGCGCTCGGATGGTATGATCCACTGGTTAAGTTTGCAGGGGCTGGGGCATCCATCCCCATTACGAGTTTTGGCAATTCACTCGTGCACGGGGCATTGACCGAGCTTGAAAAGGTGGGATGGATCGGGGTTATTACCGGGATATTCGACTTGACGGCTGCAGGGATATCCGCGGCGATTATCTTCTCCTTTCTCGCAGCGCTGGTGGTTCGGCCGAAAGGCTGATGAAGCGCAGTTCAATGGGTTTAGCCATATATGTATACACGAAGAGGCTCCGGATGTTTAACATCCGGGGCTTTTTGTCGCAATCATGTGAGAATGGCGGCCAATCTGACGGCTGGAAACAAATTGTGATTCTCATCGAGTGTACTCGCGCCCGTTGTTCATGTACAATAAAAGGAAATCTGTATGCTTTTTTAGGAGGTTAGACCACATGCCTGTGCGCAAAGAGTCGATCCAAATCATTTCAGCAGTTCGTTCTAATCTAGAATCTTGCATAATGGGGAAATCCTTTGAAATTCAACTTTTGCTCACAGCTTTGCTTGCAGGCGGACACGTTCTGATCGAAGACGTACCCGGAACAGGCAAGACACAGTTGATCAAAGCACTATCGAAATCCATGCGCGGAGAATACCGCCGCATTCAATGTAATCCAGATATTTTGCCAAGTGATATTACAGGTGTATCCGTATTCCACCCGCGTGACGAGCGCTTTTATTTCCGTCCGGGTCCGGTCATGACCAACATCCTTCTGGCGGATGAGATCAACAGGGCAACAACGAAGACCCAATCAGCCCTGCTTGAAGTCATGGAAGAACGCAGTGTAACGGTAGATGGCGATACCTATGATCTGCCGCATCCCTTCATGCTCTGTGCTACACAGAACCCAATCGATTTTGAGGGAACGTATACACTGCCGGAAGCGCAGCTCGACCGGTTTATGCTGAAAATAAGTCTGGGTTATCCCGACAAGGATATTGAGAGAACATTGCTGAAGCAGCATCAGTCAGGACAGCCCGTTGACCGACTGGAGTCCGTAACTCACATGGACCAGATATCGGCGATTCAGCAGGAAATCAAGGAGGTCTTCATCGGTGATCCGGTCATGGACTATCTGCTTGATGTCGTTCGCAATACACGTTCGCATCCGTCCGTGCTGCTGGGGGCCAGCCCGCGTGCAGCCATTTCATTCATGATGGCGGTGAAGGCGTTTGCCTTCCTGCAGGAACGTGATTATGTGCTCCCGGATGACGTAAAAACGATGGCCCCGTACGTCCTTTCCCATCGGATTGTACTGCGTCCTGAAGCGAGACTGGACAGCATGAGCTCTGAAGCCGTACTCAATTCTGTACTTCAGCAGGTTCGTGTGCCCGTCTCCATGGGGCAATAATTCATGAAGCCGCTTTTGAGTAATGTCAGAAGAGGAATGCGCCACCCCCGCGTATGGAGTATCGCGGCGGTGTGGATTTGCTGCTTGGCCTATGTATTATTCCAGGGTGGGAAAACATCCATCATGCTGCTTTCGATGGTGACCCTCCTTTGTCTGTATCTGGCCATTGCCGGATTCAGTGGAGTAAGACGTGCACGCGGTGTAAGAATCCTATCATCGGGTCAGGACCATGAAGAGCTGCTGCATGCCGGTGACCAGGTTCAGGTGAAGCTTCGGCTGACCATCCCCGGATTTTTGCCGCTGCCTTACGTGGTTGTCCGTGAAATGCTGCATCGTCATAACGGGGAATCCTGGTCCTTCAGGGAGAGCCTGATTCCGAATATGCGAGGAAATGGAGAGCTGTCTTTTCAGACTCCGCCGCTGGAGCGCGGCAAATATGCATTTTCAGATACTGAATGTGCAAGCGAGGATATCTTTGGCCTGATTGAGCACCGTGGTACATTCAAGGCCCAAGGCGAGTTTAGGGTGCTACCTCGTACCGTATTCATACCGTACTGGCAGCTGTACGATCGCAAATCACGACTGTCTGGTCCACAAACCGCGCAGACGCGTTCCCGCAGGGAAACAACTCAAATCAACGGTGTTCGTGATTACGTGTATGGTGACAAGCTGTCCCGCATTCACTGGAATGCTACAGCCAAGACAGGGACATGGAAATCCAAGGAGTTTGAACATGAGTCGATACCCAAAACCATTTTGGTACTTGACGCTATGGCGGGCAGTTACGAGCAGGGGGAAACATTTGAGCTGGCGGTTTCCACGGCGGCATCGCTATTGGAGTATGGTACGAGAGAACGGATGGGTATGGGGCTGATGACGCTATCTGACCAAACGACGCTGCTTCCTCCAAGCGAAAGCCTGATGGACCGGCAGAAGATGATGCATCATCTGGTGGATGTCCAGCATGATGGTCAGGACAAAAGACTGCTCCCTGGTATTGAGAAGCTTGCTCGTCAGCTGCCGCAGGGCGCTTACTTTGTAGTCATATCTCCCCAGAAGGATGAAAAGGTACTGGAACTGCTGCGGTGGGCTGATACGCGCGGGATGACACCGTGTCATATTATCCTGGATACCAAGGATTCTCGTCAGAGTGCCGAATGGGCCGCCATGCTGCGAGGGAGAGGCACCAGATCCTTTGTTGTTTCCCATCTGCAGGAACTTCCAACGGTTATGGGGGGAGGTTCTGTATGAGTACGAGTAGTAGAGAACAGTCGATGGGAAAAAGATCCTGGTACCATGCAGCGTCGCTGCTCTGGATTTTCCTGATTGGGATGCAGTGGATTTCGTTTACACAGGAATCCTGGTATACCGAGACGACATCGCTGGTATTATGGACGCTGGCTGCGGTCAGTGTACTGGAGATTATTTTACCTTTCAAAACAATATATCGTAACATCATCAAGGCCTTTGTTCTTATTTATATTTTGCATAAAACACTCATTGATTACTCTGTCTATATTCCTTACGGTACACTGAGCGACCGCACGGAGCAATTTTTGCTGCATTTGACCCCGTACATCTGGTTCTCCCTATGCGCATGGGTCATGCTCGAAGCAGCTCTACGTCTGGTGACGACAACACGCCGTATTCTTGTTTTTCTGGGTGTGAACATCGTTTCGATGGGGATCCTGGATTCCTTCACCCAGATTCCGCTCTGGATTGAAGTGGCCTGGGTCATGTTTGCCGGGATGGGGTGGCTCGTTTGCCAGCACTTCCGCAACTTCCAATTGAACTACCCACAGGGCTGGAAACGATTGCTCCGTTATCCGTACAAAATACTTGCCAACATCGCCATTATTTTTTCTCTGATTATTGTAGCGAGTGTTAACATGCCCGAAGTACCGCCAACGCTGACGGATCCTTATACGGCATGGCGTAACTATACCGGAAGCTCTACCAGCCAGACTGGCAACGGGACGCTGGATATTCCAAGTTCCACAGAGTCCGGATACAGCCGTGAAGATAACCAGCTGGGTGGTGGATTCAACTTTGATTACACACCAGTCATGTCGGTAACGACCAATGAACGGAGTTACTGGCGGGGTGAAACCCGGGAAGAGTACACCGGTACAGGGTGGGATGACCGCAGACGGGTGTCCTCGGAAGATGTAGAGATCGGACAAACCCTTGAGAATGAGGCTGCGGGCAATGTAAATACCAAGCAAGTGACACAAAAGGTAACCATGCTGAACGATAGTGTATATCCAATCCTCTTTGGTGCGTATTCCATAACCGAAGTAAGTTCAGTCAATGGTGAGAACGAATCAGGCCGGATGCTGTGGAATGCGAATCAGGCAGAGCTGCACATTGTCACAGACCGGCAGCAGCCGCAATTTCCTAAAACGTATACGGTTGTATCCGAGGCACCAGTCATCGTGGAAGATGAGCTCCGCACCAAGACGTTTGACGATCTATATGGAAGCAATCCAGCAGACGACATGTACCTGCAGATGCCTTCCCGCTTCCCGGACCGGGTGACAGAGCTTGCGGCCGAAATAACGGCTTCGGCAAATACGCCGTATGAAAAAGTAGCATTACTGCAAAACTACTTACAACAAAACTTTAATTACACCAACAATCCTGATTTATCTCGTAAAGTAAGCAATGATTTTGTTGAAGGATTTTTGTTTGACATCCGTGAGGGGTACTGTGATTATTTCTCTACGGCGCTCGTCATGATGGCACGTTCGGAAGGTATTCCTGCCCGCTGGGTTAAAGGATATGCCCCGGGGCAAATGTCACTTAATTCCGACATGCAGGCTCCACGTCAGCCTGGTGCTGAGATCGAGACGACGTATACCGTGACCAATGCAGATGCCCATTCCTGGGCTGAGGTGTACTTTGGCGAATACGGATGGATTCCGGTTGAAGCGACTCCTGGCTTTGATATGCCTCTGTTGACGGAACAGCCTGATGTGCAGCCAGTAGACGAGCCTGAAGAACAACCCGAAGAAGAACAGGTTGTTGAAGAAGAGCAAGCACCTGCACCTGAACAAGCAGCATCCGGGATTCCCGCGTTTGTAATCTGGGCGGCGGTGGCTGTACTTGCCCTATGGGTTGCTTATATGTTCTGGCGGAATCGCTTCTCACTCCGTTTCTGGCTTCTGCGTCTGCGCACCGGCGGACCACTTACCCCCGAGCAGAAAGTTGTTGCAGAGACGGAACGCTGGATTCGCTATGTGAAACGAAAAGGATTGACCCGAAGCGGAGACGAGACCCTGCGCGAGTCCGTCAACCGGTGGAGTCAGGCCAAACCGGCTGCGGCAGCAACGCTGCAAGAACTGCTGGCGATGTTTGAACGCACGCGTTACAGCCCGGCTTCCGTTACTTCGGACGATTGGAAGGCAGTCTATGAGACAGCCTCGAAGCTGCGCAAGGAACTCAAAGCGGAACGGGCATAGAGGATGCCCGTCCCGTTTTTCCTTTTTCCCATACCAACAGGCACTGTATGCATTTTCAGGAAAGACGGATTTGTGATATAGTGTGTCGTATGAAACTGAGGTGACTTCTTTGTTTAAAATGTTAATGCCCAAGCTGCGAGTAGACACGGTTTTTGACATAAATCTGGAAGAGCTGTACGCTCAAGGCTACCGTGGAATTATAACTGATCTGGATAATACGCTTGTCGGTGCCAAAGCTCCTGATGCCACACCGGAACTGATTGAATGGTTTGCGCGTGTGAAAGAGGCGGGTTTCAAGCTGATGATCGTGTCCAATAACAATTTGAACCGTGTATCTTTGTTTGCGACTCCGCTGGATATCCAGTTTGTGCATAGTGCACGCAAACCATCGAATGCACCGTTTCGTAGAGCAATGAAGATGATGGAGCTTACTCCAGAAAAAACGATTGTGGTAGGCGATCAGATGCTTACGGATGTATATGGAGGCAACCGATTGGGACTTTATACGGTCTTGGTGCTGCCCATTTCCATCGGTGATGAAGGCTTCATGACCCGCTTCAATCGTCGCGTGGAACGGATTGCTCTAACCAGTTTGCGCAAGAAAGGCTTATGGCTCGAGGAGGAAAAGAAGAAATGACAGAAACGCATAACGGCAATCCTGCCGTAAGATGCAGTGGATGCGGAGTGCATCTGCAAACGGAAAATCCGGACAAACCGGGATTTATTCCGGAGAAGGCGCTGGATCGTGAACCGGTCATATGTCAGCGTTGTTTCCGAATCAAAAACTACAATGAGTCATCATCCGTCACGGTGGATCAGGACGAATTCCTGGCTCTTCTCAGCAAAATCGGGGATAAGGATGCACTTGTCATCCATATCGTTGATCTGTTTGACTTTGATGGCAGCATCATTTCCGGTCTGCAGCGTTTTGTAGGGAACAATCCGGTTCTGCTGGCTGTTAACAAAACGGACCTGCTTCCCAAGGTAACCAACTGGAACAAGGTTCGTAACTGGGTACAGAAGCAGGCTAAGGAGCAAGGTTTGCGTACGGTGGATATCGTGCTCTGCAGTGCCAAGCAAAATCAGGGATTTGATCGCCTGCTGGAGCTTGTGGGTACGTATCGCGAGGATCGTGACGTTTACGTGGTCGGCGGTACCAATGTAGGTAAATCGACATTGATTAACCGTCTGATCCGCGACTACAGCGATTTGGAGCAGGAGCTGACAACCTCGCGTTATCCGGGAACGACGCTGGATATGGTCAATATTCCACTGGATGATGGCAAGTTTATTATTGATACGCCGGGAATCATGTATCCATGGCGTTTCAGTGAGATCGTATCACGCAAGGATCTGTCAGCCATCATGCCGGACAAACCGCTTAAACCGGCGGTGTATCAATTGAATGCCGGACAGACGCTGTTCTTTGGTGCCATGGCTCGTTTTGATTTCATTGAAGGTGATCGTCAGTCCTTCACTTGTTATACAAGCAATGCAATCGATATTCACCGGACGAAGCTGGAGCGTGCAGATGATCTGTATCGTGACCACGCCGGAGAACTGCTGTCCCCGCCAAGCCGGGAGGATGCAGCGGATATGCCTGAATGGACACGGCATGAGTTCCGTATCAAACGCGGCAGCCAGTCCGATGTGTTCATTTCCGGTCTGGGCTGGATCAAGGTCAATGGTGAGAATGGGGCGCTTGTCGCTGTACATGCACCAAAAGGTATTCGAGTGCTGGTTCGTCCATCTTTGATCTAGTTATACGGCAAATTGATTCTCTATAGATCGGGGGCGGACGCATGTCAGAACAAAAGAATACCTGTACTTCACTTCCTGTTTTGCTTGGCGTTTTTGGGGATCCGATTGGACATTCCAAGTCACCTGCCATGCATAATGCGGCTCTGGCGACAGCGGGTGTGAACGGATTGTATATGCCGCTTCATGTTCGTCCAGAGCAGCTGGAAGCAGCTGTTAAAGGCATTGTTGCCTTGGGATATCGGGGTGTTAATGTAACGATCCCTCACAAAGAAGAAGTCATGAAATACCTCGATGTCATTGATGATAGTGCGCGGCTGATTGGTGCGGTGAACACGATTGTCAACGATAATGGTAAACTGACTGGGTACAATACCGATGGTATTGGTTATGTTCGTTCGTTGAAGGAAGAAGCAGTACCGGAGCTCGCAGGCAAGAAGATTGCAGTTCTTGGGGCAGGAGGCGCTGCAAGAGGCGTCATCTATGCTCTGGCACTGGAGAAGCCGGAACGGATTAGCATCCTGAATCGTACAGGTGAGAGAGCAGAGGCTCTTGCCTCCGATTTGAGAGGGCACGGATTGGGTAACATCACTGGCAGCGGCTTGGAAGAAGCG
This sequence comes from Paenibacillus xylanilyticus, assembly GCF_009664365.1. Classification (NCBI taxonomy): domain Bacteria; kingdom Bacillati; phylum Bacillota; class Bacilli; order Caryophanales; family Paenibacillaceae; genus Paenibacillus; species Paenibacillus xylanilyticus. The sequence goes on along the minus strand of NZ_CP044310.1, from coordinate 4,738,186 downwards.
GCAGCAGTGTTAGCCTCGGCTGATATCGTGATTAACACTACGGCGGTAGGCATGCATCCGCATATCGATGATGTACCGGTGAATCCGGAGTTGATTCGGGAAGGTGCGGCCGTGAGTGACTTAATCTATAATCCGCTGGAGACACGCTTGCTGCGAGAAGCACGTTTGCGTGGATGCGTTGTGCACGGCGGCCTAGGCATGTTTGTGTATCAGGGCGCGGTCGCATTTGAACACTGGCTCGGCATTCCTGCGCCAGTTGAGACCATGAGACGCGCTGTATTGGATAGTTTTAATAAGTGAAAAATATCATTGAACGGTCAGGCAACAGACAGACGTAAAACGCTGTTACAGTGCCTGCCGGGCATAAGGAGTTATGGAGTAATTATGTTAAACGGTAAACAAAAGCGCTTTTTGCGCTCACAAGCACATCATCTGACCCCTGTATTTCAGATCGGCAAAGGGGGCACCAATGATCATCTGTTCCGTCATATCGAAGAGGCAATTGAGAAACGCGAACTGATGAAAGTGCAAGTGTTGAACAACTGTCTGGATGACAAAAACGAAATCGCTGAAGAAGTAGCTCGGGAAACCGGCAGCGAACTGGTGCAGATTATCGGAAGCACCATCATCCTGTACAAGGAATCACGCGACAACAAACAAATCGAACTTCCTTAGGACGGTGACACGGGTGAAGATTGGCATCATGGGCGGGACGTTTGATCCGATCCACATGGGACATCTGCTCGCAGCCGAAGCTGCAAGAGATTCACATGCCCTGGATGAGATCTGGTTTATGCCTTCCCATGTTCCGCCCCATAAACGCGGAGCAGGAGCTTCGGGACAGCAGCGCCTGGATATGACTGAGGCTGCGGTACAAGGTGTAGAACAGTATGAAGTGCTGGGCATCGAAATGGAGCTCGGCGGGGTGTCCTATACGATCGATACGATGAAGGAATTGTGGCGCCGTTATCCGGAGCATGAATTTTATTTCATTATCGGAGCGGACATGGTGAACTATCTTCCGAAGTGGGAACAGATTGAAGAACTGGCTGCGAAATTAACCTTTATTGGTGTGGGGCGGCCAGGATTTCAGCTGCATCTGGATGACCTGCCGGAGGAACTGCAGGACAGCGTGCTGCTGGCCGAGATGCCTCTGGTGGACATTTCATCCACGGCTGTTCGCAGAAGACTTGCCAAGGGGCATTCGGTACGGTTCATGATCCCTGACGCAGTTCATCAATATATTGTAAGGAGCGGTTTATATGGGGCTAAGCCGTGAAGAATTAATTAAGGCCGTTTCCGGTCAGATGCCGGAGAAGCGCTGGAAGCATACGCTTGGCGTAATGGAAAAGGCTATCCAGTTGGCAGAGAAGTATGGGGCGGATCCGGTCAAAGCCGACCTCGCAGCCATACTGCATGACGTGGCCAAGTACTGGCCTGTATCCGAGATGGAAGCGGTCATCCGTGAAAACGGATTGAACGAAGAACTTTTACAGCATGACAAGCAGCTCTGGCACTCTGAAGTAGGTGCTTTTGTGGCACAGCGGGATTATGGTGTTGATGATCCGGAAATCATTAACGCAATCCGCTGGCATACTTCCGGGCGTGTAGGTATGAGTCTGCTTGATAAGGTTGTATGTCTTGCTGACTATATTGAACCGGGAAGAGATTTCCCGGGCGTAGATCACATTCGTGAGCAGGCAGAGCGCAGCTTGGAAGAGGGACTGATTGCCGGTTTTGATTCCACGATCAGCTTGCTGATCTCGCAGCGCCGCGTCATTTACCCGCTAACGATGTTGTCGCGGAATGATCTGATTGCACACTTATAAAATATGGAGGTTGGTTCATGACAGTATCATCGAAAGAACTTATGAATATGGCGGTAACCGCCGCTGACGATAAAAAGGCATCGAACATTGTAGCACTGGACCTGAAAGGCATCTCTCTAGTTGCAGACTACTTCGTAATCTGTCACGGTAATTCCGATACACAGGTACAGTCCATTGCAACAGAAATTCGCAAACAGGCACATGCAGCTGGCGTTAACATTAAAGGGATCGAGGGCATGGATTCCGCACGTTGGGTGCTGATGGATATGGGCGACGTGGTTGTGCATATTTTCCATCGTGATGAGCGCGAATATTACAACATTGAACGGCTATGGTCTGACGCCAAAGTGGTGGGAACGGTATGAGTTTGATTGCAGGCACGGTCGTCTCCCTGCCCGTTGATCGTGAAGTATCGCCTTTTGGCTACTTTTTGACGACAGGATCGGAAGATGTACTGCTTCACTATACGGAACTCACACGGGATGTCAAAATCGGGGAGACGCTCGAGGTCTTTTTGTTCTTTGATACAGAGGACCGTTTGGCAGCAACCATGAAAAAACCATATCTCACGCTCGGCGAAATGGCCCGACTGGTTGTGGCAGATATACACCCACGCCTTGGTTGTTTCCTTGAGATGGGCCTTGGACGGCAGCTGCTGCTCCCTATCCGTGAATTGCCCGAATTGGAAGAACTGCGCCCACACGTGGGCGATGAAGTTTTTGTTATTATGGAACATGACAAGCAGGGACGTCTTCGCGCCAAATTGGCCGGGGAACGTGAGCTTGCTCCTCTGGCGTTCCACGCCCCAACATCATGGTTGAACGAATGGGTGGAAGCTACGGTGTACAAACCTTTGCAGATGGGTACTTTTGTGCTTGTAGAAGGCGGAGTACTTGGCTTCGGTGCGATCGGCATGATCCATTCATCGGAGCGCAACAGAATGCTGCGGCTGGGTGAAAAGGTGAAATGTCGGGTAACGCTGGTTCGTGAAGACGGGCGTGTAAACCTGGCCATGTCCCCTCGCAAAGAGGTGGGCCGTAACGAAGATGCGGACAAACTTCTTGCGTTTATGAAAGAGCGCCCTATGGGCGGTATGCCTTATTCGGATGCCACTCCACCGGATATCATCAAGCAGCGCTTTGGAATCAGCAAGTCTGCTTTTAAGCGTGCCTTGGGCAAGCTGATGAAAGACGGACTGGTGACGCAGAAGGAAAACTGGACGTATTTGACGGAGTCGGCTCCGAAAGATTCAGATGAAAACAAGTAATCGTTAACGACATATTGGAACGAAGGAAGGCAGGGCAAGGCTGGGTGAACTCCGGACGCCCCTGCTTTTTCTTTTGGAATCGGAAAATGAAATTGAAAGTGCGGTGCCTGACATGTCTTACCGTAAATTTGCTTATGTGTACGATGAATTAATGGAAGATATGCCTTATCCGGACTGGATAAGGTTTGCAAGAACAGCGTGGGAGCAGCACGGCATGCCGAAGAGTGTGGCTGAGCTTGGATGTGGAACAGGGTCCATTACGATCCCACTGGTCAACTCGGGGTTTGAAGTGACGGGCATTGATCTGTCTGCGGATATGTTATCTGTGGCACGAAGCAAAATGGAGGGAACTCCTCAAGGTCATCGATTGTATCGTGAAGGCAGTGTCCGCTGGGTTCAGCAGGATATGCGGGATTGGAGAGTACCCGAACCGGTAGATTCAGTAATCTCCTTCTGTGACTGCATTAATTATTTGCTGGAAAAGGAAGATGTTATTCGTACGTTCCAGCGTACCTACGAGATGCTGAAGCCGGAAGGCACATTCCTGTTTGATGTACACCATCCAGACACCTTGATTCGCTATGAAGAAGAGCAGCCTTTTGTCCTGGATGAACGCTCCGTATCCTATATCTGGACCTGCGACATGGATCGTGAACGGTGTGAGATTGAGCATCATCTCAGCATTTTCTCCCGGGTGGATGACGGCGGCAGGGACATGTACCAGCGTTTCGAAGAGGTTCACGTTCAGCGTGCGTACGATCCGGACTGGATGAAGCTGGAACTGACCAAAGCTGGATTCAGGAATGTCCGTGTATATGCTGATTTCACATGGAAAGAAGCTGGGGAAGGCGCGCAGCGGCTATTTTACGTCGCGGTGAAATAGAATTGCAGATAGGGAACCGTCCTTGCAACAGTGAGGGCGGTTTTTTCCTGTTTTTATGATGAAATGCATTGCCAGCACCAGTGAAGAGAGCCATAATGGACGAAGGTGGAAAACGTGGAAAACGCTTACCCGATCTTGATGAATAGAATTCGTATTTATAAAAAAAGGTGGTGCAGAAGTGGAAAGTACATACAAAACAAGGCTGACTTCAGAACAGCTGAATGCAATTGCCAAGCAACATTTTAATACAGGCATCCTGGAATATAGGGAAATGATTGACGGATGGGCCAACCATGCTTATTATATCTCGCTCGGCAACGGGCAAGAGGTGGTGCTCAAAATCGCTCCTTCCAAGGTTGGTAAACCATTGCGTTGTGAGCAGGATCTCCTGATGGCAGAAGTTCAGGCACTGCGTCTTGTGGGAGAGCTTCGAGATGTACCGGTCCCCCGTGTATTGGCGTGGGATACCACATGCAGTCTTGCTCCGGCGGAGTATTTTATGATGGAATATATGTCTGGCACGCCTTACAACAAGGTCAAAGATCAGTATAGTGCAGCAGAGCAGGCAGAGATTGAAGAGCAGCTTGGTGCATTCAATCGCCGGATCAACGAGATCAAAGGTGAAAAGTTTGGCTATTTTTCAGAAAAGAAACCAAAGTATAACACCTGGAAGGAAGCATTTTTGTGTCTGATGGATGATTTGCTGACCGACGGAAGAGAGGCTGGCGTAAAACTTCCTATGGATTATGATGAGCTTGCCCAATTGATTAGGGAGAAATCGGATGTGCTGAGTGATGTCAACGAGCCGGTACTCATTCACTGGGATCTGTGGGATGGCAATGTATTTGTGGAACAGGGGCGGATTACAGCCATTATTGATTTTGAGCGTTGCCTATGGGCGGATCCTCTGATGGAGCACTACTTCAGTCATTTTAATTATACAAAAGGGTTTGTGAAAGGTTACGGTAGGGCCATCACAACGGAGAGTGAACGAAAACGAAGAAGCTTGTACGATCTGTATTTTGATCTGATCCTGCGGATTGAATGCGAATATCGTCAATATGATAACCAGGAACACATTCAGTGGGCAATCCATAACTTGGAAGAAGGAATCGAGCGATTTCGAATGTCCTAGCCAGAATGGGAAAGAACTGCATTATTTATAGTCAACAAAACAAGCAATATTGACTTTAGTCGTGCTTTTTTATATAATGGTCCCGATATTGTATACATATTTCGATGATAAGGAACAGTAGTGGGTCCTGTACATGACAGAGAGTCGGCGGTTGGTGCAAGCCGATTGACAGTATTTCGCGAACTCGCCTTGGAGAAATGCGGTGATTACACCATCCTGTGCTTTGAATGTTTGGCATTCGTTCAGGAATGGAAATCCGCATCGGTTAACCGCCGTTACAGGTCCAAAGGGAGTGGATGACGAAGCACGTTCGTCCGCTAACTAGGGTGGTACCACGGGAATTCAACCTCTCGTCCCTAGCGCTGCAAACGCTATGGATGCTGAGGTTTTTTTGTTGCAATAAATGTGAATAACCAAGAGGAGGAACAATAGATGAGTGAAAATCACCAGCCGAAGCACGGCTATCAGCCGCAGGTTATGGAGAAAAGTTGGCAGCAGTATTGGGATGAGAACAAAACGTTTAAAACAGGTGAAGACCCGGGTAAACCGAAGTTTTATGCACTCGACATGTTCCCCTATCCATCCGGTTCAGGTCTGCACGTAGGCCACCCGGAAGGGTATACGGCAACAGACATCGTTTCCCGTTTCAAACGTATGCGTGGTTATAATGTGCTTCATCCGATGGGCTGGGATGCTTTCGGTTTGCCTGCTGAGCAGCACGCTCTGGACACGGGCGAGCACCCGCGGGAAATTACATTCCGCAATATCGACAATTTCCGTCGTCAAATCAAGTCCCTTGGTTTCTCGTACGACTGGGATCGTGAGATCAGTACAACAGACCCTGAATACTATAAATGGACACAATGGATCTTCATCCAGTTGTACAAAAAAGGCCTGGCATACGTAGATGAAGTGCCGGTTAACTGGTGTGAAGCGCTGGGTACGGTACTGGCTAACGAAGAGGTTATTGACGGCAAAAGTGAGCGCGGTGGTCATCCGGTTGTACGCAAACCGATGCGTCAATGGGTATTGAAAATCACGGAATATGCAGAGCGCTTGCTGGAAGATCTGGAAGAGCTGGATTGGTCCGAGAGCATCAAGGATATGCAGCGCAACTGGATTGGCAAATCCACAGGTGCAGAGGTTGTATTTGCCATTGAGGGCAGTGAAGAAGTTATCAAAGTGTTTACAACACGTGCGGATACCCTGTTCGGTGCAAGCTTCGCCGTTCTTGCTCCTGAGCATGAATTGGTCGATGCAATTACGACAGCGGAACAGCGTGAAGCCATTAAGGCTTACCAGGAGCAGGCCGCTCGCAAGAGTGATCTGGAACGTACGGATCTGGCCAAAGAAAAAACAGGCGTATTCACTGGTGCCTATGCGATCAATCCGGTTAATGGTGCAAAGCTGCCTATCTGGATTGCGGATTATGTGCTCGCAGGATACGGTACAGGAGCGGTTATGGCAGTTCCAGGTCATGATGGACGGGACTGGGAATTTGCGAAGCAGTTCGGTCTGGACATCATTGAAGTTATCCAGGGTGGGGACGTAACACAAGAGGCTTATGCCGGTGACGGACCGCATGTGAACTCGGACTTCCTGAACGGACTGAATAACGAAGAAGCGATTGCGAAAATGATCGCATGGTTGGAGGAGAATGGTAAGGGGCAAGGAAAAACAACGTATCGCCTGCGCGATTGGTTGTTCAGTCGCCAGCGTTACTGGGGTGAGCCGATTCCAATTCTGCACCTGGAAGATGGAACAATGAAGACGGTGCCGGAAGATCAACTTCCTTTGCTGCTGCCGGATATCGACCAGATCAAACCTTCAGGTACCGGGGAGTCTCCACTGGCGAACGTAACGGAGTGGGTAAATACGGTGGACCCGGAAACGGGAATGAAAGCCCGCCGCGAGACCAATACGATGCCGCAATGGGCGGGAAGCTGCTGGTATTATCTGCGCTTTATCGATCCACACAACGACAAAGAGCTGATCTCCCAGGAGAAACAGCAGCAGTGGCTGCCTGTTGACCTGTATATCGGGGGAGCCGAGCATGCCGTGCTTCACCTGCTGTATGCTCGTTTCTGGCATAAGGTGTTGTATGATCTGGGCGTGGTGAATACTAAGGAGCCATTCCACAAACTGGTGAACCAGGGTATGATTCTGGGAACCAATAATGAGAAAATGAGTAAATCCCGTGGTAATGTCATTAACCCGGATGAAATTGTGAATGAATTCGGAGCCGATACATTGCGTCTCTATGAGATGTTTATGGGACCACTGGAAGCTACAAAACCGTGGAATGCTAACGGGGTAGAGGGTATGTACCGCTTCCTGTCACGCGTATGGCGTCTCTTCATCAACGAGGATACTGGAGCAATCAACGACAAGATCACTGTGGATGGCGGAACGGAAGAATTCAAACGCACAGCTCACAAAACGATCAAAAAAGTTACGGATGATCTGGAACATCTGCGTTTCAACACAGCGATCAGCCAGTTGATGATCTTCATCAACGATGCTTACAAAGCCGATACATTGCCACGTGAAGCGATGGAAAACTTTGTACAGCTCTTGTCCCCACTGGCACCGCACATGGCGGAAGAATTGTGGAGCCGTCTTGGACACGAAGGAGGAATCTCCTACGTAGCTTGGCCGGAGTATGATGAATCCATGACAGTAGATGCTGAAGTGGAGATTGTTGTACAGGTCAACGGCAAAATCGTAACTCGTGCAACGATTGCCAAAGATCTCGATGCACAAGGCATGCAGGACTTTACAATGGAACTGGCACCTGTCAAACAGGCTCTGGAAGGCAAGACCATTCGCAAGGTCATTGCCGTTCCAGGCAAACTTGTTAATATTGTTGCCGGTTAATTTCACCGGCTCTAAATACTTCATCCAGCTTCAACAAGTCCTCTTCGTACTTGTCGTGGGTTGTATGGATTAGGCTGTCGAATACACCGTTCAGGCTGTTTTTCATTAAAGCAAGTGCCTGGGCGGTAATGCCACCGGGAACGGCAACGCGAGCCTGGAGCTCTTGGGGGGTATATCCTCCTTCCGTCAGCAGCTTGCCTGTTCCGAGGAGCATTTCACCTGCAAGAGCGCAGGCGTCTGCGCGTTTGATCCCTGTTAGTTTGACGGCACTCTCGATCCATTGTTCCAGGAAGAAGGATATGAATGCAGGTCCGCAGCTCGAAAAATCGGATGTGATCCGGGTGCAGGCTTCATCGACTTGGTAAGGTCTGCTGAAGTGACTGAGAAGTCCCTCCAGAACGGATCGGTCTTCAGTGGTCATGCGTTCGCCATGAATGCACAGGGATGCTCCGCTGCCAACCTGGTGCGTAACGCTGGGGATAACTTTGGAGACTTTGCAAGGAAGTGAAGATTCCAGATGACGCAGCTGCACGGGACTGGTAATCGAGACGATGATATGATTGGAATTTACAACAGGCAGAATGTCGTCAATAACATGCTTGAATTCGAGTGGTTTCACGCATAGAAATATGATGTTGCTTCGTATGACAGTTTCCCGATTGCTCTGTGATTCATGCAGTCCGGGATAACGGAGGGATAACTGACGCACTTTGGAAGGGGTCCGATTGCTTGCGGCGATCTGCCGGGGCTCGAGTGCTCCGGATTGAATCAAGGCATAGATCAGCAGGCTTCCCATGCTGCCGGTTCCGATAAATCCAACCTTCATTGTTTCAGGCCTCCTTTCATGCTTTACGGTACTGGCGCAGTTCGTTCCTTCTAGTCTATGCACCAGGACTTGTATGACATGACATGAAAAAAGCAAAGCTTTGATTTCACCAGCAACATTCAACGGTTCGGAAGCACCGCCCGTGTTCAGAATATTTATTTTGAAGACAGGGAGAGGTGTGGAAGCATGAAATGGAAACAGGGAGCAGCCATTGCTGCTGCGGTGATAGGAAGTATATTCATATTATGGTCGGGCAAAAGTGAACAGCCGCCTTCTGGCTGGGAACCCATGCAGCTCGGCACCGAGACGCCGACGAAAGAGCAGGATCCCTCTGCTGTGCAGTCGGCTGTTTTGGATCCAGGCGAAGCAAAGGTTACTGCTGATGATAACGCCAAGAAGGCTGCTGATGGCGCTGATTTGAAGGAAACTGAACAGGCAAAACTTGTCGTTGAAGAGACCGGTTCAAATCGCACGTCAAACGAACCGGAGGTTGCTTCGTCAATGGCTGCGGTACCTGCAGCGGAAGCTGGACAAGAAAATGTCCAAACGGCTCAGACGGTACAGGATATTGATAATGGTAAAATTGATGTTAATACTGCATCTGCTTCTAAACTTACGGAGCTTCCGGGCATAGGGGAGAAAAAAGCCCAGGCCATCATCGACTATCGAAATGCCCATGGACCATTCACCAAAGTTAGTGATCTGACAAAGGTCAAGGGAATTGGGATGAAAATGTTGGAGAAAATGGCTCCTTACGTTCAGATCCGATAATGGCTGTAATAGAATGATTACGGCAGTAAACCAAAGTTTTCTTATGTTAAGTAAATATGCATTGCACAAAGTGTAACTTATTAACGAACGGGAGAGGAAACGAACATGAGTACAGCAGACGTACGCAAAGATTGGGATACTTATTTCATGGACATCGCTTATATGGTCTCAACCCGTTCCCGCTGTTCGCGGCGCCATGTGGGGGCCGTGCTGGTTCAAGGAAAAAAATTGCTTGGAACAGCGTATAACGGTGCACCCATGGGCGTTCCCGACTGTTCCGAAGCCGGATGCATGATTTCTGAAGAGTACGAGCTGGTGGCAACGGATGGCCAGGAGGAAATGATCAAAAAGCAGCGGTGTATACGGACGATACATGCGGAGCAAAATTTGCTTTTGTTTACCGATCGGAATGATCGTGAAGGGTCTTCCGTGTACGTGACGGATGAACCTTGCTGGACGTGCTCCAATATGCTGGCGAACAGCGGCATCACGGAGATTGTGTTTCACCGCCCGTATCCGAAGGATACAGGCAAAGTGACACGCATGATGGCTCAGAAGGGGATAACCTTCCGCAGGTTAGAGAATTATCAACCGCCTCGTGAAACCATGATGACGATTAGTGATTGAAGATGACTTAATGCGACTGAATATTCATAAACATAGGCAGGATCTCTTTTGAAAAAAAGGATATTGCTCAGAGCACTGATGGGGAAGAACCCCCGGTTTAGCTGGTTCAGCTGCCGGGGGTTCTTTGCGTTCATTTATTTATGGCGGAGGGAGGAATAAGCTAGTGAAGGGTAGACCTTTGGTAGTGTTCACCGTCTGTTGGTTATGCGGCAGCGGGCTGGCATGTGCGTTGACAGGATGGACACTCTTTTGGGGGATGTTAGGTGCTATTGCCTGTTTGCCATTCCTGCTTGGGTGGATTGAGCTGCGCGGGTGGTCCGCGTTGTTGTTAATTGCGTCGCTAATAGGTGGTGCTGTGCACTGGGAGTGGAATGAGGCTCGGAATGTTAGCAGTTTGCCCGAGGTTACTCATATGGCAGTTGAGGAGTTGGACGGGTACGCTGCAACGCTTCATGCAACCTTGGATTCAGACGTTCGGATTGACGGTGACCGGGCAGACTTTCAGATTCTGCTTGCTTCCATAGAACCGCTAGGAGAGGGTCAATCCGGGACAGATTCAGAGGTTTTTCAGCTGCCTGCCAAAAAAGAACGCCTGATGGTACAGGTGCGATTGGCTGCAGAGGAAGAACAGCAGGTGGCGACAGAATGGCGACGAGGGGATGCAATCACGTTGACGGGTTCCCTGGCGCTGCCTGGAGAAGCGAGGAATTTCGGCGGTTTTGATTATCGGAATTATCTAAAGACACAGTACATCCACTGGTTGTTCAAAGTAAAGGGAGCCGGTTCGGTAACAGCCACCTCTCCTGAAGGGTTTGGGCAGTTCAATATACTCCGCTGGAATGACCTGGTCAGAAACCAATTGGGTTCAGCTGTAGACAGACTGTTTCCCGAACCACATGCAGGGTACATGAAAGGGCTTATTATCGGTATGGCAAGTGACATCGATCCCGGTACGTATGGTCAGTTTTCACAACTTGGACTTACGCATATACTGGCTATCTCGGGTACACATGTTGCAGTGTATGTGGCGTCGCTATTACTTCTGATGTCGTGGCTGAGGTTAACCCGGGAAACATCACTTACCATCGTCTTATTGTTAATCCCTGCCTATGTTCTGTTATCTGGAGGTTCACCTTCGGTAATTCGTGCAGGGATTATGTCCATGATTGGTTTGTATATGGCCAGGCGAGGACTGGCAAGGGATGGACTGCAGATGATCAGTGCAGCTGCCTTGATGATGATGTGGTGGAATCCCTATTTCTTGCTCAGCGTGAGTTTTCAGCTGTCTTTTCTCGTGACTGCAGGGCTGATGATCTATATGCCTCTTATTAATCGTTTATTTAACAGATGGCCTAAAGCCATTGCAGCGACAGCTTCAGTAACGGTAACCGCACAGCTTATTTCTTTTCCAGTTACTATTTTATATTTCAACCAGTTTTCGCTGCTTTCCTTCGTCGCCAATTTTCTGCTTGTATCTTTAATTAGCGCTGTTGTACTGCCGCTTGGGACGGTCGCACTTCTATTGTCATTCCTGTGGATGCCTCTGGCCAAACCCCTTGCCTGGGTTGCAATCTTACTCAACAAACTGACATTTGTGAGCGTGGAATGGATGAACAGCCTGCCGGGTTTTGTGCTCATCTGGGCTACACCTTCCCTGTTATGGATTGCGGCATATTATGCAGTTTTATATGTACTTTTGTACCTTCTTCATCGGGGAAAAGGAGAGATGCAGCATGCCTTGAACGTTGAAGGTGACACGGTACCATTGATTCATGCTTCCCCAGAACGTCGTTTGGTTGAAGCGGTACAGCCTGGGGGAATCGTTACACCGACGAAAAACCAAGGTAGGACTGATCAGGCTAGGAGCAATCACTCTGGATCAATGACTGCACTCAGTGCAAGCATTGCGTGGCCGGAATATACAAGTGCGTTTACGGCACGAGGTGCAGGCTACTATGGAAGTGAACGGATGACTTTGTTTCATAAATGGATGTGTGGTTTGCTGATTCTGATTCTTGCTGCAGGGTTGGGCTGGGCTTACCGGACTCCGCAGCCTCCCGGCACTGGGGTCGTTCAGTTTCTGGATATTGGCCAGGGGGATAGCACACTAATCACTACCCCTGGAGGTAAACATATTTTGGTGGATGGCGGTGGTACGGTTCATTTTGGCAATCAGGAATCCTGGAGAATTCGGCGAGATCCCTACGAAGTGGGGGCTAAAGTGGTTGTGCCTTTATTGAAAAAACGTGGTATTCACCGACTCGATGCGGTCATTCTGACGCATGCCGATCAGGATCACGCCGGCGGCTTGCAGGCCGTGCTTGAGCAGATTCCGGTTGAGCGCTTCATGTTTAACGGCACAACAAGTGGCAAAGACAATTTCGAAAAGCTGCTGGATACAGCTGTAGAACGACATATCCCTTTATACGCCATTCAACAAGGAATGTCATATGCGCCTGATGCAGACACCACGCTTCATTTTATATCACCAGATCTGGATCATTCCCTGAATGAAGGAGGCAGGCTTCCTGTGTCTGAACACCAAAATCATGATTCGGTTGTGTTTCTGCTGGATATGGCGGGGGCTTCCCTGTTATTCACAGGAGATATGGATGCGGCAGCAGAACAGAATCTATTATATATGATACAAGACGGATCTCTTGCAGCTTCATTCAAACAAGATGGGAATTCGTTCTCTTTGTCTTCCTCCACTCAAGCGGCAGTCGATGTGTTGAAGGTGGCACATCACGGCAGCAAGACTTCGTCGACCGAGGCATGGCTGCAGTATTGGAATGCCCAATCAGCAGTCATTTCCGCAGGAGCCAACAATACATACGGACATCCCAACCCGGGTGTGCTCGAACGCCTGGAAGCTGTGGGTTCGCAGATTTATCGAACAGATCAAATGGGCGAAATCCAGATGAGAATAAAGGACGGCAAGATTGACGTACGTCAAAAATTGATTATGGATGAATGATGATTTTTGCCCAGTGCAGGATAATGGTTATTTTTACCGAATAATGATGAGTCCCAGTTTTATTGGGCACCAGCGATACCGAGATACATAATAAGAAGGGGATAAGAAGCAATGGGATACGAAGCAATAGGATACGAAGAAACAACACGTAAGAACGACGGAGTAAACCAGCATATCAGAGCCAAGTGGCTCCGAATAACATTGATGTTGTGTATTGGAATTATCTTTTCCAGCTTGCTGCCCGGTCAGTCTCCTGCTGCAGCCGCATCCACTACAAGCAGTTCAATCATTTCCGTGCTGGATCGTAACCACTATCTGCTCGACAATGGTACAGTTTGGTCCAAGGGCTTGACCAGTGGAGTCTGGACGCAAAATCGAAACCTGGTTGGCATCTCCAGTGGTGATTCTCATTCCCTATATGGATGGACTACGGATGGGCAAGTCTATCGTTGGGATATGGACAACCCGCAGAAGCCTGAGATCAATCAATACAATGGCGTAGAAAAGGTGTATGGAAATGGTTTGATACTTCTACGGGATGGAACACTCCACGACGATGGCAAGCAGATTAAAGGGTTGGAATCCATTATCGACGTCGGTCCTTATCCAGTGGATCGTAATTATTCATATGGGGCATTATCTTCGTCGGGAGACGTCTATTATGCGGACTATCGTAACATTGTTCGCAAAGTAGGGAATGTAGCAGATGGAAAAGCTGTTGCCACCAATAGTGCATATGCTGCTGTTCTGAAGAGCGACGGATCCGTGGTTATTGTTAACATGATGTATGAAGAGGAGCAGGTACAGGTCGCAAGTGATGTTCAATCCCTAACCTGGCAAGGGAGTACACATAAACTGCTTACGGTGAAGAAAGATGGCACGGTATGGAGCTACGATCGTACGGCTAAATATAAGTCTGAACAATTGCCGGGGCTAATGAATGTCGACCAGCTTATATATTCGTATGAGCTGGATGAATTATATGCACGATTACAGGATGGCTCTTGGGTTGTCTACAATGAAGGGAAAATGGTACCCCTTCAAGTCCCTTCATTAACTAAAGTAACATTAACAGCATCAGCAAAGGAAGCTGGTATTGGAGATGAAATTGAACTTTCGGTTCAGCAGACATATAGCAACGGTTTTAAAACCAAACGTCAGCCGCTGCCCGCGGAAATAACATTGGAACATCCTCAAGTTGCTAAAATGCAGAGTGACGGCAAACTTAAGGTTACAGGGATTGGAACGACCAAAGTAACAGTCACAATAGAAGACCTGACTTCAAGCGTTCAGTTGGATGTTGGGGTACAGCAAAAGCTGATAGGAGCTGCGCTACTAAATGGTTCCATTTATTTGCCAGTTCAGTCGGTGTTTAAGACGTTAGGTGCCAAAGTCGATGTGAAAGGCTCGTCTTTTGTGATTCAATTTGGAGATGACCAGATCACTCTGCAAAAGGGAAGTGCAACTGCACAATTTAACAATAAAGATCTCAAGTTAAAAGGGAAAGTGCAAACTATTGGGGGACAGACGGTATTTCCAGCAAGCCTCTTGAGCCAGACTGCAGGGATTAAAGTTCGATGGGATGGGGAGCTAAAGCAGGCCGAGGTTCTGGTCGGTAAGTCATCCATTCTTATTGAATCGAAGGATACACCCGCTCTTATCAAGAAAAAAGAACTTGGAAGTCTTAGTCGATTGATCGGAAAATCATATTGGATTAATAATACCACCGAGTTGGGGCAACGTTTCAGCAAAGTAACAATAACGGATATCAAGATGGATAAGTATGATTACGGTGATAAGAGCTACTCTGTAGTATTTCGTAACGCGAAAGGTAAAACGGTTATTGCTTATGCCGGGGGCACTGCCAGCCAGGTCACAGAAATGCTGTCGGATGCGGATCAATTCTTCCCGTATGACCCTTACCAAAAATACAAATGGTCGCAGTCCACGTGGAAGAAGATTATTGCTGGTGAAGTCGCTCTCGGTATGAATACGACACAAGCAGGATTAGCTTGGGGAGATCCCACGAGCATCACCCAAGAAATGGGTTCAAAGGGGAAAATAGAAGTATGGGTCTATGCTGGACCGAATTTA
The DNA here is from genome assembly GCF_009664365.1 of Paenibacillus xylanilyticus. Lineage (NCBI taxonomy): Bacteria > Bacillati > Bacillota > Bacilli > Caryophanales > Paenibacillaceae > Paenibacillus > Paenibacillus xylanilyticus. The sequence continues at coordinate 4,722,900 of NZ_CP044310.1, read as the reverse complement.
TTGCGTGCCTTGAGTTTTATCAATGAAAAACTGATTAGTATTTATTAATGCAAAAAGCCCGTTTCGGCTAGTCTCCCAGTTGGAGTATAGCCGAAACGGGCCATTTATTAATGAAAAATAATTATTCAACGCCGTCCTTAAAATGTTTGTTCCAATGTTTGTCACCTTTGTGCAAAAGGTCTTCCACTGTTTTTTCCAATGTGAGGAGAAGCTGCTCTCTGACATCAAGTACAGTTTCTCTGTACAGACGTTCTTCCGATCCGACGATTTTATCGCCGTATAACGCCTGTGCAGCGGTGTATTTCCGGTGTTCCTCAACCAAAGTATCAATGGATTGCAGTGCATGTTCTACAAAATGGGAAATGCTTTGATATTCCTTCGGCATTTGTTCTTTTAATAATTGAATTTTCGCAAGAGCTGGCATGCGCTCATCACCTCGTATTATGAATGTAAATTTACAATACACTATTTTCATGAAAATTGCATTAAAAAGAGCTTAAATTTGGACAAATTTCGACTTTTTTATTTTTGAAAACTTTCACGCGTTTATCTATAATGTATGCCATTGCAATTGAATTGAGTCGTGTAAGTAATGGAATGGCTGGTTGAAGCGGCGTGGTGACTCAGTATGCAATTTCTGTTATTCTAAGATAAGTTTCAGCGGCCCTTCATACATAAGCCGTTATTTTGTTGTGGTAATATTCACATCTCGTACCGTATTCTAGAATTATGCTGAGCTTAGTAAGCGATAACAAGTGTGAATGTTCCATTGTTTTACCTTTTCTGTCTAAAAAAATACTTAACTTTGCAACAATTTTATTGATGAACACGTCTGTAAGGTTGCAGGGAGAGGGGGATCCTTTGTGGTAGAGCCGGAACTCATCAGAGCCGCTCAATCGGGCGATCGCGACGCTCTAATTACCCTATTGCGGGACATAGAACAGCATGTATATCGAACCGCATATTACATCTTAAATAATGAACAGGATGCTTTGGACGCTGCTCAGGAAGCATTGATCCGAATCTATACGAAAATTAATTCCTATGAAGAAAAGGCCCAATTCAAAACATGGGTGCAGCGCATCGTAACGAATATCTGTATTGATAAATTCAGAAGAACCAAGCCCTCGGTCTCCATTGACGAGCATGAGATGGTATTTCAGGATAATCAGGATGTGGAGTTTGAAGTCATGTCCACGTATGTTGCCAAAGATATTCAGGATGCGATCAACAAGCTTCCAGAGCATCATCGAACCGTAATTGTACTCAGATATTTGCAGGATTTATCGTATAACGAAATTGCGGATTGTCTTGATCTTCCGCTGAATACAGTCAAATCATATTTATTCAGAGCCAGACAGCAATTGCAAAATCTACTTCAGGAGTATCAGAAAGGTGGTGTGACAGGATGAAATGCGAAGAGGTGGTGGAATGGATGCACCGGTATCTGGATCATGATCTGGGCGACGCGGAAACTGCGCAGATGCTACAGCACGTGGCCCAGTGCCCGGAGTGCGCCGAGAATTTTAGTTTACTTAGAGCTCTTTCCAGAGAATTAGAAGATTTGCCACAGGTGACCCCGAAATTCAGTTTGGTTGATGCCATTATGCCTCAATTGGATGCAATTGATGAAGCGCGGAGGGAACAAAGCAGTACCATACAGGAAATGACTCCTGTCCCTGCTGCATTCGAGAATTTACAACGTTCAAGTGAGCGCAAACCGAAGCAGAAGTGGCTGAACTCCATGGTCGGCCGGATGTCCATGGGTGCGGCTGCGGCGGCAGTCGTTCTAGGAGTTGCGATCTTTGGTTACGAACCTGAAAAGGTGGAGAATGCCGAGTCTATGATGATGAGTTCGGGCAGCACTCAGGAGACTGGTGCGGTTGAACAAAATGAGCTGAGTCGGGAGCTGGAGAATGACGAATCCCTACCGCCTGATAGCAATAACGGTCCATTCGTGGATGATGCTGAGAATAAGTCCTCCATGGCAGAAAAGATGGACCCAGAGATTGTTCCTGATGAAAATGAATCAGATAACCTACAGGAACCTAAGGTGACAGATAACCAAATGCCAAACCAGTCAGGCCCGACGTCTGAAACGGATAACAGGACTGAAACTCGGAATACCTCTCCTGACGCTTCCAACAGCCAGAAGAGTCCGGATCAAGGAAAGGATACGCAGCCCAAAGATCAGGATTCAAGTATGGCTGCGGTACCCCCTGCAGATGAGAATGAAAAAGAATCAACAGAAACAAGTGACGGTAGAGATTCAGAATCATATAACACACAGGGAATCGCGCCTGAGGTAGAAATGAAGGAACCGACTGAAGATAATCCATCTTCCGGTACTGATTCAGGAACTGCGGCGCCGAATGGCAGCAAAGAATTTGGTGCACCGAATCAGGGGATAACCTCTACCATGACGTCGAAGGAATGGAGTTCACCGGATGGATCTTATGTGGTCATGCTGATCGACAACCAATTAAGTGTGTATTCCAAATCAGCTGCGGATCCAGACGTTCTTAATCTGGTGGAACAGCGCAATCTGGAAGGTACATTGAAGACAGCCAGCTGGTCCAGCGACAGTACCTCGTTTAACTACGAGACAGACAAGGATGGAACCACGGTAAAGAATACATTTACTGTACCTTCAGCCTCGGCTGGAACTTCCACCAAATAATTCGGAGAATGTGAGCCTACACTCTCGAATCAGCAGAACATTTCAAGCTTGGCAAGAATATACTGAACGTATCAATAACGTCCTATCTCAGTTGTAACAACTGACGTCGTATGACCGGGGCCCAGCCATTTCTAGAATCGCTGGTGTCCTCGTTTATATAGATGTAGGACCAGGGGGCCTTCATTCGTTATTAAGGATGAAGGCCCCTTTGTTGTCTGTCCAGTTTTCTGGTAGGATAGTAGGGATAGGGGGCACCGTGATGGATGTGAAAAGTGCAACAAGGGCGATACGCAATGGGGAGACGGCTCCGATATATGTGCTGTACGGAACGGAGAAATACCAGATACAGCAATTTACGGAGATGTTAAAAGAACAGGTTATTGAGGAAGAGCATCGGGATTTTGCGATTATTCCGTATGATCTGTCCGAAACACCTGTAGAGGTGGTTATTGAGGAAGCGGAGACGGTTCCCTTTTTGGTACCTCGGAAATTAATTATTGTAAGGGATGCAAGCTTGTTTACAGCAGGTAAAGAGTCCAAAATTGATCACCAGGTGGATCGTCTGCTTACCTATATGGATAATCCGGCTGATTATAGTACCATCGTTTTCCTCGCACAGGGAGATAAGCTGGATGAGCGTAAGAAGCTGGTGAAGGCAGTCAAGAAACAGGCAGTTGTTCTGGCTTTCGCTCCACTGAGCGGAGAAGAACTACTGAATTGGATCGTGAAGCTTGCGAAGCAGCGGGATGTATCTTTTGAAGCAGGGGCTGCCGATTCACTTGTGAGTTATGCAGGGACCGGTTTGCAGACGCTGTCTGCTGAAGTAGACAAGCTGTGTCTGTACGCGGGTAACGGAGGAATCATCCGCCGTGCCGACATTGAGTCATTGGTAGCGCGCAGTACGGAGCAGAATGTATTTGCCTTGGTGGAGGAACTCGCCAACTTGCGTCTGGAGAAAGCGCTGGGACTGTTCTATGAACTGCTGAAACAGCGTGAAGAGCCTATTAAAATTGCGGCCCTGATCGCTCGTCAGTTTCGAATCATGATACAAGTAAAAGAGCTTGGGCAGCAAAGTTATTCGCAGCAGCAAATTGCCAGCCAGCTTGGTTTGCATCCGTATGCTGTTAAAATTGCCGGAGAGCAGGCTCGCAAGTTTCAGCCGGAACGGCTCAGAAACATTCTGAGTCATCTGAGCGAGCTGGATTACCAGATGAAGACAGGTGCAGTTGATAAGGTGCTTGGTTTGGAGTTGTTCTTGCTTAAACTTGGGGCTTAATGACTGCATCGTATGATTGAATTGATTCACAATAAAAGAACCCGTATCCGATCGTCAGATTGATCACCGGATACGGGTTCTTTATTCGAATACTTATTAGACCAGATACTAAAAAATCCTGAAAGCACGGTGCTGTTCAGGATTTTTCCATTGGATCGTATAAGTAACGCTTCTTACGCTTGTGCGGAAAGAGCGTTCAGTTTTTTCGCCAAGCGAGACTTTTTGCGTGCTGCAGCATTTTTATGAACCAGACCTTTAGTTACAGCCTTGTCCAGCTTTTTGGAAGCAGCTTGAATCGCAGCTTTTGCAGTATCAACTTCGTTGCTTACCAGAGCAGCATCAGCAGCTTTAACAGCTGTACGGAGTGCGGATTTCTGGGAAGCGTTGAGTGCGCGGCGCTTGTCGCTCGTTTTTACGCGTTTAACAGCGGATTTGATGTTTGGCATTACATTCACCTCCTGTAAGGCATTCGCATGAATACAAACGTTTCACAACTTAAAATATTCTAGCACGCTAGCATGTAAAATGCAACAAATATTCCTATAGTGTTCTCGGCATTGCATAAAGAACCCCTTTTCCCCACACAATATGCTCAAATGCGGTAAGGGAGGCAGGAACAGATGACGCTTGATTTACAGAACTATACCGTTCGCACTGACTTGGCAATCGACTCAAAGGAGATGGCTCAGGGTTCTAAGAAACAAACGATTCCCGGGCTGCGGGAAGACGTAGAAGAAAAAGACGGCATTACCATCACACGAATTGATGTGCTGAACGATGCTGCCGCAAAGACCATCGGACGTGTCAAAGGTCATTACGTCACACTGGAAGTTCCGTCACTACGTAACGGGGACACCGAACTTCAGGAACGCGTGGCAGCGGAGTTCACGCGGGAGATGGAGGATTTTCTGACCAAGGCTGGGGTTAACAAAACATCCAAAGTGCTTATTGTAGGTCTCGGTAATTTACATGTAACTCCTGATTCGCTTGGTCCACTGGTGGTTGAGAACTTGATGGTAACCCGTCAATACTTTGAATTGGTACCGGATCAGGTGGCTCCAGGATATCGTGAAGTTAGTGCCATTGCCCCTGGCGTGCTTGGTACTACAGGAATTGAGTCGAGCGACATTGTACAGGGGATTGTGGATCGGACCAAACCGGATGCCATTATTGCCATTGATGCACTGGCCTCTCGTTCACTTGAACGCGTCAACACCACCATTCAAGTGGCTGATATCGGGATTCATCCGGGTTCAGGTATCGGCAACAAACGGCGCGGACTTACCAAAGAGATTATGGGTGTTCCATGTATTGCCATTGGTGTACCAACCGTGTGCTACGCTTCTACTATAGTAAATAATGTCATTGAAATGATGAGTGCACACTTCCGTCAAGAGACGGATCAAACGAAGCAGATTATGGGCATGCTGGACGATATCGGTGAGCAGGATCGTTTGAGTTTGGTAAAAGAGGTGTTGGAGCCACTCGGACACGATTTGATTGTGACTCCAAAGGAAATTGATGAATTCATCGAGGGAATTGCCAACGTTATTGCGACAGGCCTGAATGCTGCCCTGCATGATGCGGTGAATCCGGATAACGTTGCAGCCTATACTCATTAAACAGTAATCCATCACAGGCAGGAAGTCCGAATCTATCGGACTTTCTTTTTTTGTCTTTCTTCTATTTTCTGTTCTATCAAATCTTGCAGGCTCATAGAGTTGAAGTATAAGAGTTGTCCAGCAGGGAAGGAGACAGAAGAATGAACAAAATATTGGCCTGGAATATCGGAAAGTGGAAAAAAAGATGTCTGCACGTGCTGGCTATGGGCCGGACGTTGCTGCTGCTTATGATTATATCCGCTCTGTTTTTTGTTGTACTCGGTCTGGGGGGCATGGCAGAGAAAAGGTTGAACAACTCGCCGGTTTCTTCCATGAAAGGTTTCGCGAGTGCTGTATCCAGCCGATTTTTTGTGGATATGCTCGGCATGGAGATGCCCCACCTAACCCAGAAGGAGCAAACTTCCGCATTCTCCGGCGAAAACTTAACTACATTTGTATTTCAACTTCTTACGAATGTTAACCCACAAGACCCCAAAAGCCTGATTGCAAGAGAGATGCCAGGCATGGGCAGCAATCAACCGGTATTGCTCCGGCCAGGTTCAGGAAACGAGAAGGCCGAAGCACCTGAAGACTATCAACCAGGACCAGGGCTGACGGATACGGCATCTGCTGGAGGAGGCAAAACAGGTGGCGAACTGCATATTCCACCAGGTCAGGATGACCCGGGCAATTCCGGAACGGACGAGCCTGAGGGCGGAGAAGTAAAAGAAGATCCGCCGCCGAAGAGCGGTGGTCAGGAAGGTGGAGCAACAACGGGTAAAAAAGCCGTGCTGATCTATCATTCCCATCCGCGTGAAGGATACAATCCGCTGCTGGGCACCAAGAGTGATAACCCTTCCTCCGGAAAAGCAACAGGTAACGTTTTTCAAGTGGGATCGTACCTTTCCGACAGCTTGCAAAAGCTTGGCGTTGGAGTGGAGCATGCAAAGGACGATTACCCGACCAAAGTGAAGGATTACAACTGGAACTATTCCTATAAATATTCACGTCAGACGGTAAAGGCTGCCCTTGCCGAAAATGATGATTTAACCTATCTCATTGATATACACCGGGATTCTCAGCGTCACAACAAAACAACCACAACCATTGATGGCAAGGGATACGCCAAAGTATATTTCATCATCGGGCATGAGAATCCTAACTGGCAACAAAATGAAGCTTTCGCTGCAAAAATACACAAGAAACTTGAAGCAAAGTATCCTGGTGTCTCCAGAGGAGTCTGGGGCAAGGATGGCGGCGGAGCCAATAATGGGGAGTACAATCAAACCCTCTCGCCCAACAGCATTCTGATTGAAATTGGTGGGATCGACAATACCGGGGCTGAGCTCAAGCGGACTTCACAAGTCCTTGCGGACATGATTGCCGAAGTATATTGGGAAGATCAGAGCGTGGATAAAGCCAGTACGGGGACCAAGTCACAGGGTAGTTGATTATTTCTAAATGTAACCTGATTGGAGGGGAAGCATGTGTCCAAATTCGGCAAAAAAATGCTAACGGTCATTGTACTCATGTTATTAGGGGTTCTGCTGGGGATGCAGCTGGCAGGAAGTAACTTTCAGGTGGGTAACATTCCAGAGGTGCCTGCCGTAGTCCAAACAGAACCAGAACCCGCTGCCGAATCGGAGCCTGCTGTTCCCGTGCAACAGGAAAAAATAGAGACTCCGATTGTTCCTGTACAAACGCCGAGTCAGGTGCTTGGGGCAGAACAGAACAAAGCCCCTGTGGATGTGCTTGCAGATAAAACCGCCGGACTGCTCCAAAATTTGTCTCATAATGGTATTAAGTGGGTCGTTTCCTTGTTTAGCGGGGTTGCTGAATAAAAAGCTGCTCGGTATAGGTAAAATAAATCCCTGGAGATTCACAAAACGGGTTGATTATTATAAAGTTGAGACAACGCGGGATTGATGCACCCTGCATCAACTGTTATAATGAAGTGATTGACACTAGGCTGTTTCTGGGGGTAAGGAATGACTGACATTCGGGCAAGACAACGTAAAATTCGTAACTTTTCAATTATTGCACATATAGATCACGGCAAATCAACGCTTGCGGACCGGATCTTGGAGTACACAGGTGCGCTCACCACTCGGGAAATGCAGGAGCAGGTACTGGACCAAATGGAGCTTGAACGCGAACGTGGGATTACGATCAAGCTGCAGGCAGTTGCCCTGAACTACAAAGCCGACGATGGTGAAGAATATTTGCTCAATCTGATTGATACGCCTGGACACGTAGACTTCACATATGAAGTATCTCGCAGCCTTGCTGCATGTGAAGGCGCTCTTCTCGTTGTGGATGCGGCTCAGGGAATTGAAGCGCAGACACTGGCAAACGTGTACCTGGCATTGGACAATGATCTTGAGATCTTGCCAGTCATCAACAAAATCGACCTTCCAAGTGCAGATCCGGATCGGGTGAAGCAGGAAGTGGAAGATGTCATTGGCTTGGACACAAGCAACGCAGTATTGGCTTCGGCCAAAGCAGGCATCGGGATCAAAGAAATCCTGGAGCAGGTGGTACAGAGCGTGCCTGCACCGCAGGGTGATCCTGACCAACCGCTGAAAGCGCTGATTTTCGATTCGCACTATGACCCGTACAAAGGCGTAATTGTATATATCCGTGTCATTGACGGTAAAATTAAGTCGGGTTCCAAAATCAAAATGATGGCAACAGGAAAATCGTTCGAGGTTATTGAAGTGGGTGCGTTCAAACCACGCATGACCATTGTGGACGAGCTGAACGTCGGCGATGTTGGTTTCGTTGTTGCAGGTATCCGTCATGTAGGTGACACCCAAGTCGGGGATACCGTAACCGATGCGAAAAATCCAACACCGGAACCTTTGCCGGGTTATCGTAAAATCAATCCCATGGTTTATTGCGGTCTCTACCCAATTGAAACTTCCGATTATGTGGATCTGCGCGAAGCGCTGGAAAAATTGCAGTTGAACGATGCGTCCCTCAGCTTCGAACCGGAGACTTCAAGTGCGCTCGGATTTGGATTCCGCTGCGGATTCCTGGGATTGCTTCATATGGATGTTATTCAGGAGCGGATTGAGCGCGAGTTCAACATTCCGCTGATTACGACGGCGCCAAGCGTAATCTATCACGTCACATTGACGAATGGTGAAGTCCTGCATATCGACAACCCATCCAACTATCCTGAGGTGGGAAGAATTGATTATGTAGAGGAACCTTACGTAAAAGCTTCCATTATCGTACCGAATGATTATGTAGGTACCATTATGGAACTTTGTCAAAACAAACGCGGCGAATACGTGAATATGGAATATCTCGATACAACTCGGGTTACCATTACGTATGAGATTCCGTTGTCCGAAATTGTATATGATTTCTTCGATCAGTTGAAATCAAGTACAAAAGGATATGCATCCTTTGATTACGAACTGTCCGGTTATCGTCAGTCCAATCTGGTGAAGATGGATATCCTGCTTAATGGTGAACAGGTCGATGCCCTTTCCTTCATCGTTCACCGTGATCGTGCATACAACCGCGGCCGCATTATCTGTGAGAAGCTCCGAGAGCTGATTCCACGGCAAATGTTCGAGGTACCGATTCAGGCATCCGTAGGTACCAAGGTCGTTGCACGTGAAACTGTAAAAGCCATGCGTAAAAACGTACTCGCCAAGTGTTACGGTGGTGACATCTCGCGGAAACGGAAACTGCTGGAGAAGCAGAAGGAAGGTAAGAAGCGGATGAAGCAGGTCGGTAACGTTGAGGTACCGCAGGAAGCGTTCATGGCGGTGCTGAAAATTGATGACTAAAACGCAATCTCTGGGTACATCAATGCGTTGCGTATCAGAGAATGCGTTAAACAATTTAATTTGAGGTACATCACAGAATGTGTGTATTCAAATTAAATTAAACAAACGCAATCTCTGGGTACAACAATACATTGCGTATCAGAGAATGCGTTAATCAATTTAATTTGAGGTGCAACACAGAGTGTGTGTATTCAAATTAAATTGCAGAATACTAAATAAACCAAGCTGAAAGGGAAGCCGGATGGCTTTCCTTTTTTCAAATAGAGGGGGACTTGCCATGACATTGGCAGCACACAGCCGGAAAACAGGTGCACCCCAAGCGGTGTACCTTCACATTCCCTTTTGTACAAATAAATGCTTCTATTGTGATTTTAACTCTTATGTACTGAAGGACCAGCCAGTTATGCAGTACCTTGAGGCATTGGAGCGGGAGATGGAACATACCGTCAAAGCCAATCCGCCAGGAGAGATCAAAACCATTTTTGTTGGCGGTGGCACACCAACGGCTCTGAAGCCGGACGAAATGGCCGTGTTCCTGCGGTCGGTTAAAACATATTTCCCGAATTGGGCGGACGATATTGAATTTTCAATGGAAGCCAATCCGGGGACAACAGATGCCGAGAAGCTAGCTGTGATGAAAGAAGGCGGAGTGAACCGCGTCAGCTTCGGCGTACAGGCTTTTCAAAATGACCTGCTGACAGGCATTGGACGAATTCATAATACGGACGACGTATACCGCAGTCTAGAGAATGCCCGCAAGGCAGGATTGACTAACTTGTCCATCGACCTGATGTTTGGCTTGCCAAATCAAACCGTGGAAATGCTGAATGAGAGTATTGATAAGGCGCTTGAGCTCGATTTGCCTCACTATTCCATATACAGTTTGAAAGTGGAAGAGAACACGCTGTTCCATACGTTGTATCAAAAAAATCAACTGCCGCTCCCTCATGAGGATGATGAGCTGCAGATGTATCTTCTATTAATGAAGCGAATGAAAGAAGCGGGATATGGCCAATACGAGATCAGTAACTTTGCCAAACCTGGATTCGAGAGTCGGCACAACATTACGTACTGGCGTAATGAGGACTATTATGGTCTTGGAGCCGGTGCACATGGATACGTGGGCCGTGAGCGTCATATGAATATTAAAGGTATAAATCCTTATGTCGAAGCTTCCCGCGCTGGACTGCCTCGCCTGGATCATTTTGAGATCAGCCGTGCGGAAGCCATGGAAGATTATCTGATGGTTGGACTTCGCATGCTGGAGGGTGCATCTGCTTCGCGGTTCAATGAACAGTTTGGAGAATCCATGGAAGACGTGTTTGCTAAGCCGCTTGGCAAAATGCTGAATGCAGGACTGCTTGAACGGACGTCAGACGGCTTCCGGCTCAGTGAACAGGGGATTCTGTTCGGAAATGACGTTTTTGCCGAGTTTATCGGGTCGATATCGCTGAATTCGTAGCTTGAAATTCCATACACTCTGTTGTATATTTATTCATATTGATTTTACAGAGCGTGTTATGGATAACAATTACGAAGTCAGCTTTCCTCTGGAAAGCTTGTATAGGAGGAGAGTGGGATGTCGGCGATATGCAGAAAAGCCGTGCCGGAAGATGTTGAACCATTGTTTGAAATGATTAAGGGATATGCTGAACGTGGGATCATGCTTCCGCGATCAAGGGAAGTACTGCATCGGCAGCTGGAACACTTTGTTGTAGCCGAAGTGAACGGTGAGGTGGTGGGCTGCGGCTCACTGTGCCGTCTCGGTAATGATCTGGTGGAAGTCAGATCGCTTGGCATCTCCGAAGGACACAAAGGCATGGGTATTGGTTCCTTGCTGCTGGACCGTTTGGTGGAGGAAGCGGAGAAGCAGCAAATCCCCAAGGTCATGGCGCTGACATACGAAGTTTCCTTTTTCCTCAAAAATGGCTTTGCCGTGGTGAACAAGGAAATCTTCCCGGAAAAAGTGTGGACAGACTGTGTTCATTGCAGCAAGCAGGACTGCTGTGATGAGATCGCGGTACTGAAGGAATTGAATGTATCTGCATAAATAATGAAGGACCACATGCTTCGGAAGAAAGTAAATTTCGTCTGAGCAGGGTCCTTTTCTTTTATCGTAATAAGTGACTGACACTGTTATGACTGGCCAGGAATAGTCTATACTATAAATAGATGGTCGCACTCATCAAACTGACTTGACAATCTTCACGTCAGTTTGGTATTTTTGTATTACCGCTTAGCACTCATCTAACCGGAGTGCTAACGACATGGGACAGTACAGTCAGAAGGAGGGAATACTCACCATGTTAACAGAGCGTCAACGTATGATTCTGAACGCTATAGTGGATGACTATATCCGTTCAGCTGAGCCCGTAGGGTCCCGAAGCATTTCCAAAAGGGGAGATGTTGGATACAGTCCGGCTACGATCCGTAATGAAATGGCGGATCTTGAAGATATGGGTTTTCTGGAACAGCCGCATACCTCGGCAGGTCGTATCCCTTCGCATAAAGGCTATCGATATTATGTCGATCATTTGGTTCCATGGAATCAGGTGGAGCCGCAAGAGCTGGATGATCTAAAGTCATTCTTTGCCGAAAAACTAAACGTCATGGAGCAAGTGATTCAGCATGCATCAGTCATCTTGTCGCACATGACCAATTATACTTCAATTCTGCTTGGACCCGAAGTGTTTCACACGTCGTTGCGCCACTTTCAACTGCTTCCGCTAAATGAAAATACGGCCGTGGCTATTATTGTGACCAACACCGGTCAAGTGGAGAACAAGACTGTTCAAATTCCTCCGGAGATCTCGGTAGCCGAGATGGAGAAAGTGGTCAACTTGCTTAACGCCAAACTGGTTGGAGTGCCAATCTACAAGCTGAAGTCCCGCCTCTATACCGAGCTGGGGCAAGAGATGGAACGGCATATTTCACGCTACGAGGAAGTTATGCAGGTGCTGAACAGTGCTTTTGACAACGAACATGATAACCGTCTTTTCCTCAGTGGTGCAACGAATATGTTAACCCAACCGGAATTTAAAGATGTCGAAAAGGTAAAAGATATTCTTGACCTGCTGGATGAGACACCAACACTCATGAAATTAATGATGCCTGTACCGGGTGGATCAGGTATTCAGGTGCGTATTGGCACCGAGAATGATCATGAAGCCTTCGCTAACTGCAGTTTGATTACAGCATCCTATTCATTGGATGGAGAAGCTCTGGGATCAATCGGGATACTGGGACCCACACGGATGGATTATGCACGTGTCATTCATATTTTAAATACATTATCTCGTGATTTAACGGCTATGCTAACGCATCGCTTCAAATAGGAACTATGCCGCAAGCCATAAGGATACGGGATTGAACGAATTCATTAGTATAAGGAGGTGAACATCTTGAAAGAGGAGCAATCATTCGCAGCAGAAGAACAGGAACAGCAGGAAACGACAGCGGCCGAGAGCCAGGAGCCTGTTAACGAAGCAGGGGCTGCAGAAGCGCAAGCTGAGGAGATGGCAGATCAGGGGCAAGATGAGCTCGCACGTTTGAAGACAGAGGTTGAGGAAACGCAGCAGCGCTTTGTCCGTGCTCAAGCTGATTTTGATAACTTCCGTCGCCGTACCCAAAAGGAAAAAGAGGAACTGGCGAAGTATGCTTCAATGAAGTTGGTCACCGAACTGGTGCCGGTTATTGATAACTTCGAACGTGCCATGGCTACTGTACCGGAGGGTACGGAGTCCGAATCTTTCTCCAAAGGCATTCAAATGATCTTCCGCCAGCTGGAAACGGTGCTGAACAATGAAGGTCTGACTGCAATGGACACGGTTGGACAGCCGTTTAATCCTGAATTCCACCAAGCAATTATGCAAGTGGAGTCCGACGAGTATGAAGAAGGTACCGTTGTGGAGGAAGTCCAAAAAGGCTATATGCTGAAGGATAAAGTACTTCGTCCTGCCATGGTTAAAGTCAGCTCATAATTTTGGTTGCAGAATTATGGGCCTCGCTCCATGGGTATGTAAGCTGTGACGAGGTTTAATATAAAGGTTTACACACATAGAGCACGATAAGGAAGAACTGCAAATAAGGATCAACCAGATCCATTTTAAATAGTTGAGGGAGGAAATTTTCCGATGAGCAAAGTAATCGGTATTGACTTAGGAACAACCAACTCTTGCGTAGCGGTAATGGAGGGCGGCGAGGCTGTCGTTATCCCTAACCCGGAAGGCGCACGTACAACCCCATCCGTAGTGGGTTTCAAAAAAGATGGAGAGCGCGTTGTTGGTGAAACAGCTAAACGCCAAGCGATCACGAATCCGGATCGTACGATCATCTCGATCAAACGTCACATGGGTACTTCCCACAAAGAAACCATCGATAGCAAAGATTATTCTCCACAAGAGATCTCTGCCATCATCCTGCAAAAATTGAAATCCGATGCTGAAGCTTACCTTGGCCAAACGGTAACACAAGCGGTTATCACGGTACCGGCTTACTTCAATGACAGCCAACGTCAAGCAACCAAAGATGCAGGTAAAATCGCAGGTTTGGAAGTTCTGCGTATCGTCAACGAGCCAACTGCAGCGGCTTTGGCATACGGTATGGAGAAATCCGAAGACCAAACGATTCTCGTATATGACTTGGGTGGCGGTACATTCGACGTATCCATCCTTGAACTGGGTGACGGCTTCTTCGAAGTTAAAGCGACTAGTGGTGACAACCAACTGGGTGGCGATGACTTTGACCAAGTCATCATCGATTATCTCGTAAGTGAATTCAAAAAAGACCAAGGCATTGACCTTAGCAAAGATAAAGCAGCGGTTCAACGTTTGAAAGATGCAGCGGAAAAAGCGAAAAAAGAACTTTCCGGCGTATTGACTACAACGATTTCCCTGCCGTTCATCACTGTAGCTGACGGCGTTCCTCAGCACTTGGAGTTGAACCTGAGCCGTGCGAAATTCGAAGAAATCTCTGCTGGTCTGGTTGAGCGTACGCTTGAACCAACTCGCCGTGCATTGAGCGATGCTGGCATGACTGCTAATGATATCGACAAAATCGTTCTGGTTGGTGGTTCCACACGTATTCCTGCAGTACAGGAAGCGATCAAGAAACTGACTGGTAAAGAGCCTCACAAAGGCGTTAACCCGGATGAAGTTGTAGCTTTGGGTGCAGCTGTACAAGCGGGCGTACTGACAGGTGACGTAAAAGACGTCGTATTGCTCGACGTAACTCCACTGTCCCTGGGTATCGAAACTGCAGGTGGCGTATTTACCAAAATGATCGAGCGCAACACAACGATCCCTACATCCAAGTCCCAAGTGTTCTCCACATATGCAGACAACCAACCAAGCGTTGAGATCCATGTCCTGCAAGGGGAACGCGAAATGGCAGCTGGCAACAAAACGCTCGGACGCTTCATGCTGGGAGATATTCCACCGGCTCCACGTGGTGTTCCGCAAATCGAAGTTAGCTTCGATATTGATGCCAACGGTATCGTTAACGTATCTGCAACTGACAAAGGTACGAACAAAACGCAAAAAATCACCATCACTTCTTCCAGCGGTCTGAGCGATGCTGAAGTTGAACAAATGATGAAAGATGCTGAGCTGCACGCTGAAGAAGACAAAAAACGCAAAGAACTCGTTGAAGCGAAAAACAGCGCAGATCAACTGATCTACTCTGTGGACAAAACGATCAAAGATCTTGGCGAAAAAGCAGATGCTGGCGAAGTTGAGAAAGCCAATGCTGCAAAAGAAAAACTGCAAGGCGTGCTGGCTTCCGACAACCTGGAAGATATCAAAGCAGCTACAGAAGAACTGACAGAGATCGTTCAACAGCTGTCCGTTAAACTGTATGAGCAAGCACAGGCACAAGAGCAAGCAGCTCAAGGTGCTGAAGAGCAACAAGGTTCCGCTAAACGTGACAACGTCGTAGACGCTGATTACGAAGTCGTGGATGAAGATAAAAAATAAAATGAATTCACGAATTTACGTGGATTAATCATCGGTGACGTTCGGATCGAGGGGAAAGTCATAGCCGGGTCTTCCGTGCTTTGACTTTCCTTTTGTCACGATGTGCGATAAGGTGAATGTTATGGGGGTGGAAGAGTGGCTGAAAAACGAGATTATTATGAGGTACTCGGCGTTGGCAAAAATGCAAGCGACGAGGAAATCAAAAAGGCCTACCGTAAGCTTGCCCGTCAGTATCACCCTGACGTAAACAAGGCAGCAGATGCGGAAGCCAAGTTTAAGGAAGTAAAAGAAGCTTATGATGTAGTCAGCGACAGCCAGAAGCGGGCTCAGTATGATCAGTATGGTCATATCGATCCGAATCAGGGTGGATTCGGCGGTGGCGGTGATTTCGGCGGCGGCGGATTTGGCGACATCTTCGATATGTTCTTTGGCGGTGGCGGCGGACGACGTGATCCGAATGCTCCGCAGCGGGGAAATGATCTGCAGTACACCATGACCATCGAATTCAAGGAAGCGGTGTTCGGCAAAGAGACCGACATTACCATTCCGCGTACCGAAAGCTGTGATACATGTCATGGTTCAGGTGCCAAACCGGGTACGAAGCCGAAGACTTGTTCGGTCTGCCAAGGTAGCGGCCAACAGGAAGTCGTGCAAAATACACCATTTGGCCGCATGGTCAATCGTCGTGCTTGCTCGAACTGTAATGGTTCAGGTCAAATCATTGAAGAAAAATGTACAACATGCAGCGGCAGCGGTAAAGTCCGCAAGCAGCGCAAAATTCACGTTCGCATCCCAGCGGGTGTGGATGACGGTGCTCAACTGCGCATGACTGGTGAAGGTGAAGGTGGTCTGCGAGGTGGACCAGCAGGAGACCTGTATATCGTCATTCGTGTGAAATCACATGATTTCTTTGAGCGTGAAGGCGATGATATCTACTGTGAAATTCCGCTTACATTTGCTCAGGCGGCATTGGGTGACGAGATTGAGATTCCAACGTTGACTGAAAAAGTGAAGTTGAAAATTCCAGCGGGTACACAAACCGGAACGTATTTCCGTCTTAAAGGCAAAGGGGTTCCGCGCCTGCGCGGCATGGGCCAAGGGGATCAACATGTAAAAGTGGTTGTGGTTACACCAAGCAAGCTGAATGATGAGCAGAAAGATCTGCTTCGTCAAATCGCTGCACTGGATGGAGAGCAAACCCATGAACATGAACAATCCTTCTTTGACCGGGTGAAACGGGCTTTCCGCGGAGACTGAGCATCAACCCTATAACATATGTAAAAGGACACTACAGCGATTATAAACTGTACCCTATAAGATAGACACTTTAAAAAAGGTCATCTTGTAGGGTCTTTTTTTGTGTACAATGAATAAAAAACGAGCGGTGGTCAAGCAAATGTCAAAAAAACACTTTACAACGCAAGAGCAAGATCAGTTGAGAAGAAATCCTTATGTGAAAAATGTTAGCGCTAAAGCCATTACGTATACGGATGCGTTCAAAGAACGATTTATTCAAGAACACAGTCAAGGTATGCTTCCTAGTGAGATCTTTCAGGAAGCAGGATTTCCCATTGACGTTTTGGGTGCAACCCGGATTCGAAAGGCTTCCAATCGATGGCGTACGGCATTTCAGGAACAAGGATCTGCTGGATTAACGGATGGTAGAAAACACGCCTCAGAACGTTCTCTGACCCGTGAATTAAGTCTTGAAGAAAAATATGCCCGTTTGGAAGCGAAAATGAAATGGCTTGAAGCGGAGAATGAATTCTTAAAAAAGCTCGATCAACTCGAAAGGCAGATGAGAAGAAAAAAATCCAACTCAGTACGCGACAAAAATTTAAACTGATTCAAGAGATGTTGCATACATACTCTTTCCAACGCAAGGTGCATGTTCTTTGTGCTATTGCTGGCGTTTCACGTTCAGGCTATTACCACTATTGTAGTGAAGATGCCAGATTACATCGTCAAAAGCAGGAACAGAATGATCAGAAGATGAAAGCGATCATCCTGAAAGCCTACCATTACCGTAGGAGGAACAAAGGCGCCCGTCAAATCAAAATGACGCTCGCACTTCAGTATGGCGTCGTATACAATCTCAAGCGAATCCGTCGGATCATGCAAAAGTACAACATCGTTTGTCCGATTCGAAAAGCAAATCCCACACGTCGTATGGCTAAAGCGACCCAAGAGCATCGAACCTGTCCCAACACGTTAAAGCGAGCGTTTAAGCCAGGGATTGCAGGCAAAGTTCTCTTAACGGACATCACATACTTAACTTATGGGATAAGTAAACGGGCCTATCTATCAACGATTAAAGATGCTGAAACGAATGAAATATTAGCCTATGAAGTCTCTGCTTCCCTTGGATTGGACATTGCGATGGAGACGTTGAAACAACTCCAAAAGCATCGGCATCTCACTTCGGATGCATTGATTCATTCGGATCAAGGATTCCACTATACAAACCCCAAGTTTCAAAAGCTTGTGAAACAAATGGGGTTAAAACAATCCATGTCACGCCGAGGAAACTGTTGGGATAACGCTCCACAAGAATCCTTCTTTGGGCATTTTAAAGATGAAACAAATTTCAAAACATGTATGACCCTGGAGGAGGTTAAGCAAGAAGTGAAGAGTTACATGATCTATTACAATTATTATCGAGGTCAATGGAACTTAAACAAGCTGCCGCCTGTACGATACAGACAGCAGCTTGAAGTAGCCTAACCTTTTTTAATTGTCCTTGACAAGGGGTACATTTTATTAATGCCGTGGTGTCCTTTTTCCATATACATAAGATTCAAGCTTGATTGCTGCTGCTTCTTTACATGACATTAGCTACCCATATAAGTGCCCCATATGGGAGATTCCTGCATAATATGAGCAATACTGCGGAAAGATAGCAAGGCGAGAACGATCATGCATAACTGTATGCGCAATCTTGGGAAGCAGGTGAACCGAATGACCGAAAAAAACATTTTGGCCTATTTTCATAGTCCGGAGCAGGCCGAGGGGGCAGCCAAAAAGTTGGAAGCCTTGCGCGTGGAAGACCTGTCCATTAATCGTTTTAGCCGTTACGCAGGTGTTGGACCCAGTGGCGCTTCCTATACTCCAGGCGTTTCCGGCAGCTTCTCATCATGGGTGCCTGGTTCGCTTGGTACGAATGCAACAGCGGGAATCATGGCCGCAGCAGATCCCTCTTCAAGTGGCATGAGTGATGGTGGACAAGAAGGTCCTACCGGCAGAGATGTATTGTTAACCGTTGTGGTTGACGAAGCGGTTCATCACCGAGCGTTATCCATTATTGAACAAGCTGGTGGAATGATCTAGAAATAAGCGGACGAAATTACTTATTCTGAGGGAGGATTATAACGATGGCTGAACACGAACGCCCAGGCAAGATTTTAACAAAAACGGAAAAGATGAAACGGATGCAATCCGCTAAAAACGAAGATGTGGAATTCAGTGCTGAGGTTGCGGACCATGATGACGTAGAGGCAATCCGGCGCAGTGAAGCGGCTGATCGTCGTCAGGGACGGGAGCTTCATGAATGAAGAACGCTCGGCTGTAACCATCGAGGCGGTATTCACCAGCTGGTCTGAAGCCGAATCTGCACGAAGGGCTCTGGCATTGCTGCATCCGAATCAGTTAAGCATCGAGAGCCTTGCGAGCGAATCGCTTGCCAGAAACACAGAACCGCAGGAGCGTACGGATGAAGCACCTACAGCTATAACAGGTGGATTCAGTGGCGAACTGAATGTGCTTGCACTCATCAGTGATGAACCTGAGATGTTGTCCAATGGCGAAGTCATGGATATGACAGAACAACGTGCATTCGTTCCTTCCGGACAAGAAATCCTACTGACCGTTTCAATACCAAGCGACTATCTTCCTCAGGCGGCAGAGATGATTACCCAGAATGGTGGGCGTTTTTGCTGAGGGTTCCCCCTTTTTGGGCACAATTCGAAACAGGATATCCGAGCAGGTAGCTGCGGATGTCCTGTTTTTTGCTTTAAATCTCAGGAACGGTTTTGTGCTCCTGCTCCCTTGTGTAGTACAATGATTGGGATGTTTGAAAAATGAGGAGGAAAAATCAAGTATGTTATGGCATGAACTAACAATACATACCACAGAAGAAGCTGTGGAAATGATCTCGAATTTTTTGCATGAAGCAGGTGCTGGAGGGGTCTCGATCGAAGAATCTGGCACATTAAATAAAGAACGTGATACGTCTTATGGCCAGTGGTATGAGCTGCCTTTGAATGATATTCCGGAAGGTTTGGCTGTGATTAAAGGGTATTTCTCGGAAGGTACGGACATGGAAGCCCTTAAAGCAGAAGTTAACCCGAGAATTAAGCAGCTCTCCGAATTTGATATTGATGCGGGTGAGATCCGGTATGAGGTTCGTACGGTGGATGAAGATGACTGGGCTAATGCCTGGAAACAGTATTTCAAGCCCGTCCGCGTATCTGATCGTTTGACGATCAAACCGACATGGGAAGACTACACACCCGAAAGTCCGGAAGAGAAGATCATCGAGCTGGATCCAGGTATGGCTTTTGGTACAGGTACACATCCGACAACCTCCCTATGCTTGCGGACACTGGAAACGGTAATTCAGGGCGGCGAGGAAGTCATTGATGTGGGTACGGGCTCAGGTATTTTGGCGATCGGTGCCATTCAGCTGGGTGCAAAGCATGTTCTGGCACTGGATCTTGATCCGGTTGCAGTATCGAGTGCGAAGGAGAACGTGCATCTGAACGGCCTGGAGGAGCAAGTTACGGTTAAAGAGAGTGATCTCCTATCTGTTCTTGGAAGCCAAGATCCTGCATTAGGTGTTCAGCTGCCTGTGAAAGTGATCGTAGCCAATATTTTGGCCGAGATTATTATGCTGTTTATTGATGATGTATACAATGCACTGGAACCAGGCGGTGTCTATATTGCTTCAGGGATCTGGAAAAACAAAGAGCAGGTTGTGCATGATGCACTCGTTGCTTCCGGTTTTGAAATTAGTGCGGTCCACCGTGACGAGGACTGGCTGGCTTATGTTGCCAGAAAGAGGTAACGAATGGACTTTCTGAATTCGTTCTTTCGTTATCCCATTGATCAGCTCCCGTTTTTCCTGCTGACGATTCTGATTGCTTTCACTGTACATGAGTTTGCCCATGCATACTTTGCCAATAAATTTGGAGATCCGACCGCCAAGCTGCTGGGTCGGGTCACCCTTAATCCGGCAGTTCACTTTGATTTGTTTGGTGTGCTGCTGCTTGTGATTGCCGGGTTCGGTTGGGCACGGCCTGTCCCGGTCAATCGTGCGAATTTTGATAAGCCTAGATTAATGGGAGTTATTGTGTCGTTTGCTGGACCGCTTAGCAATTTGCTTTTGGCTATTGTGGGAACCATTATCTATGCATCTCTTGTAGGTTCAGGAGCGTTAGGTGGGATTGAGAATGAACGGTTGTTCACGGCGATCTCCATGTTCTTCTCGATTTTCAATCTGACGAACTTTTTCCTGTTCCTCTTTAACCTGATCCCATTGCCACCACTGGATGGTTACCGAATTCTTGAAGATGTACTGCCACCTTCGATTAGTCGCAAACTGCAAGGGGTTGAACAATGGTCCATTTTTATTTTTCTCTTAATTCTGATTATTCCTCCGCTGCAGAACGCTACAATTCAGCCATTATATGAATTAGCGCAGAATATGTATGTTAATTTGGCAAAAGGAATCATTGGATTCTATCGATAATATCACTAGTCTTTTTGGACTGAAATGCTGGTCAGAAGGACATAAAAGTTGTATGATCATCTGTGGCGATTGGATTCACGCCTGCCGCAAGGCAGGGTGAATGCCAGTCATAACAGGAAAGAATAGGTGGATAAACCCATGCAGCGTTATTTTGTATCTGCAGAACAGCTTACAGAGCATTCTGTTGTCATTCTGGGAGATGATGCGCGCCATATCGGTAAAGTGATGCGTGGCAAGCCTGGAGATAAACTGATTGTCAGTGATGGACAGAGTCGTGAGGCTTTGGTGGAGATTGAGAGTATCGAAGCTGGCCAGGTAACGGCAAATATCGTGGAATCTCTGAAAATGGACCATGAAGCCCGTATTCGCGTAACGGTGGCCCAGAGCCTGCCGAAGGGTGACAAGATGGAGACGGTTATTCAGAGATGTACCGAAATCGGAGCGGTAGCCTTTGTACCTTTCCTCTCGGAACGGACGATTGTTCAATATGATGCCAAGAAAGAAGGCAAACGGTTGGAGCGGTGGCGCAAAATTGCCAAGGAAGCCGCTGAACAAAGTCATCGGAATCGCATTCCATCCGTCGAGCAGCCACTTTCCTGGAAAGGGCTGCTGTCTTCTTTTGAGGGCTACAGTTTGGTATGTTATTGTTATGAAAAGGAGAACGGCAAGCAGCTGCGCGATGCGCTGAAGCCGTTTATTGAACAGCTCGCACCTGATGCGGCTGCAGACGTGTTGATTGTGGTTGGACCTGAAGGCGGGTTCTCCGAGAGAGAAACGCTGGAAGCCGATCAGGCAGGCGCGGTATCCGTTGGGCTGGGCAAGCGAATATTGCGTGCCGAGACCGCAGGGATGGCAGCGCTGACTTGTGTTTTATATGAATCCGGAGAAATGGGGGGAATGTAATTATGCCATCCGTGGCGTTTTACACCTTGGGCTGCAAAGTTAACTTTTATGATACAGAGGCGATCTGGCAATTGTTCAAAAATGAAGGATACGATCAAGTGGACTTCGATGAACAGACAGCAGATGTATATCTGATTAATACATGTACGGTAACGAATACCGGGGACAAAAAGAGTCGTCAAATCATCCGTCGTGCCATTCGTCGCAACCCGGATGCGATTGTAGCAGTTACGGGCTGTTACGCTCAAACTTCGCCAGCAGAGATTCTCGACATTCCTGGAGTGGATCTCGTCATCGGAACGCAGGACCGGGATAAAATTTTACCTTATGTTCGCGAAATTCAGGAGTCCCGTCAGCCAGTCAATGCGGTGCGGAACATTATGAAAACTCGTGTATTTGAGGAAATGGACGTGCCGGACTTCGCGGATCGTACGCGTGCATTCCTGAAAATTCAGGACGGCTGCAACAACTTCTGCACGTTCTGCATCATTCCATGGTCACGCGGGCTCTCCCGCAGCCGGGAAGCAAACAGCATTGTTCAGCAAGCTCACCAGCTTGTACATGCCGGTTATAAGGAAATCGTCCTGACAGGCATTCACACGGGTGGATATGGTGACGATATGGAGAACTACGATCTGACTGATCTGCTATGGGATCTGGATAAAGTGGAAGGGCTGGAGCGGATCCGTATCAGTTCCATTGAAGCGAGCCAGATCGATGATCGGATGCTGGATGTCATTAAGCGTTCGGACAAGCTGGTACGCCACTTCCATATCCCGCTGCAAGCGGGTGATGACACCGTATTGAAACGGATGCGCCGCAAGTACACAACCGAAGAATTTTATAACAAAATGCTTCGCATCCGCGAAGCAATGCCAGATGTGGCTATTACAACGGACGTTATCGTAGGTTTCCCGGGTGAGACAGACGAAATGTTCCGTAATGGTTATGAATTGATGAAAAAAATCGGTTTCTCGGAAATGCACGTATTCCCGTACTCCAAGCGTACAGGAACACCGGCAGCCCGGATGGAAGATCAGGTGGATGAAGAAGTCAAAAATGCTCGTGTGCATGAACTGATCGACCTGTCTGAACAAATGCAGCTTGCTTATGCGCAGAAGTTTGTAGGCGAGGTTCTGGATGTCATTCCGGAAGGTGAAGCAAAAGGCCGTGAAGGCAGCGGAAAATTGCATGGTTATAGCGATAACTACATTCAGCTCGTATTTGATGGTTCTACAGACATGATCGGTAAAGTGTGCCGCGTCAAAGTGACCGAAGCGGGTGTAAACGAAAGCCAGGGTACACTGGTTCGTGTACTGGAAGATAATCTGAAGTCCGCAGCGATGTAATCGAGGCGTCAGTAAAACAAGGATTTCATTTCCTTGGGGAGCGTACCCGGGGAGATGAGGTCCTTGTTTTTCAACTAAAGGCAAGACATAACTGTGAACGGGGGAAATCAGAATGAACAAAAAGGAAATATCCGCAGGCGGTGTAGTCTATCGTAACGAGGAAGACGGCAGTCTTCAGATTCAGCTTATTGTGGATCGTTATGGTAAAACAACACTTGCCAAAGGCAAGATGGAAGCTGGAGAAACGGTAGAGGAAACTGCCTTGCGCGAGATTTTGGAAGAGACAGGCATGGTCGGCCGAATTGTGGAGCCTGTCGATATCATTGCCTACACATATCAGCATGCTGAGTTTGGTCCGGTAGACAAGGAAGTTCACTATTATCTGGTTGAAGCAGAAAGTGGAGACCTGCAGCCGCAGATCGAAGAGATCAAGGGAGTCGATTGGTACGCACCAGAAGAAGCCTGGTCAAGACAGCAGCAGAACGGTTACGACAACAACGATAACATTTTGCGGGTGGCACTGAACAAGCTGGGCATTAACGTGTAATAATGGCCGAATACAGCAATGCCTGGTTCCTTATCAAATAGAGGAGCCGAGCATCAAGCCGCGGGCGATTTCGCTGTTGGGGCGTGAGCCGGTGGTTTTTTGTGCCAGATGGGCAGATAGCATAGGGGCAATGCAAGCAGTGAGCTGATGATGTTAAACAGGGTCTGGGCATGCGCAATCTGTGCCCCGTAGTCCGCTGACAGCCAGGCTGAAGCTGCATGCAGCAACCCGATCAGCGGCATAAAAAGCAATGCTCCCGCAATGTTCAATACAACATGGGAGGCTGCAACGAATTTGCCTGCGGAAGCTCCTCCGGCGGCTGCAATCACAGCTGTGACACAAGTCCCGACATTGGACCCGATCACGATGGCAATACCGATCTCCACAGGCAGCACACCTGTAGCCGCCAGCGTAATCGCCACGCTGATGACAGCTGCACTGCTATGAATGAGAGCCGTAAGGCAGGCACCAGCCAGAAATCCCCACCACAGACTGTCGGCCGAGCGATCCAAAAACCACTGAAATACGCCCATGCTGCGCAGGGGGACGGCGATGGATTGCATGACTTGAATGCCGGTCATCACGAGAGCAAAACCGGCAGCTGCAAGAAAGCTATATTGTGAGTTCATTAGGAATCTTCGAGTGTGTTCGGGGGCAGCTTGATTGCGCTCACTAAGAACAACAAAGACAGCCCAACCTGTAAGAGAAATGACTAGCAAGGGCAGGGCAGCACGTCCAATCTGTAACCCAATCAACTCGGTTGTCAGGCATGTACCAATGTTCGTGCCCAGAATAATGCCTAGTGTGCGACCGTAGGTAATTAATCTTGCATTCGCGAGACCAATGGTGAGCACCGTAACGGCGGTACTGCTCTGTAATATTGCGGTGGCTCCTGCACTGAAAGCCATGCCTTTCCATGGAGCAGAGGTAGCTCGGTTAAGCCACCCGGCCAGCATTGGCCCAGCCATTCGCTGTAAGGCCGTTTCCATCAGTTTCATTCCACCAAAAAAAATAATTAGTCCATATATGAGCGGCAGCACAACATCTCTGAACATCTCGTTCCATCATTCCTTCCGTGCCTAGTCGTTATCTCATCTTATGAATAAGAGAGGACAACCATGACAGCAGGAGACAATTGGTGCGGACGGAATTGGATCAGAGGAAGCGAGCGTTCGCGTTTATCTCTGGATTTTCCCTTTGTAAAAAGGGAATCAAAAAAATCCAGGGATAACAGCGATCGGAAGACCAACCGCCCTGTAGCGGCAACATGCTCTTCACAATTTCTGTAATTAGGGTTGTTTCATAACCTACTCACCCCACCATTCAAAAGATACGGTGATTCGTGCAAACGGAGCGGAGGGGACGGAATTGAATCAGAAGAAGCGAAGCGTTCGCGTTTATCCCTGGTTTTCCCTTTGTAAGAAGGGAATCAAAAAAATCCAGGGATAACAGCGATCGGAAGACCAATCCGTCCCCGCAGCGGTCTCCCTTTGCACTAAACCTATCTTTTCAAATAACTAATACAAAGGAAGTGGATTTACCTTGCCATCGGTTACACTGGAACGCAGTCGCAAAAAGCGGCTTGAACATGCACATCCATGGATATACAACAACGAAATTGCCTCGGTTAACGGTAACCCCGAACCGGGAGATCTGGTCAACGTATTGAATCATCAAGGTCGTTATCTGGCGACAGGATACTATAATCCGGCTTCACAGATTACAGTGAGAGTCGTTTCATATCAACCGCTGGAGTTTGAGCAGATGGACACCGCCTTTTTTGCCGCTCGCTTCAGCGACTGCCTGCGTCACCGGGAACGTTTTATCCAGGATGGAGAGGCGTATCGTCTCGTATACGGAGAGGCTGATTTTCTGCCTGGCCTGATCGTGGACCGTTTTGGAAGTGTTCTCGTTGTGCAGCTGCTTACCTTGGGAATGGATCGCTGCCGTGAAGCCATCGTACAGGCTCTGATCGAAGTAATGCAGCCAGAGGGAATCTATGAGCGCAGTGATGTGCCGATTCGTGAGCTGGAAGGACTGGAGCAGACCAAAGGACCGCTGTACGGGGAGTGTCCACGTCATGTTACGGTAACCGAGAATGGCTTGCTTATTAAAGTGGATATCGTGGAAGGCCAGAAAACAGGCTACTTCTTCGACCAGCGTGAGAATCGGGCGGCAATTGAACCGCTTATGAAGGGCTGGGGTTATAAAAGCGGAATTACGGTGCAGGAAGTGGAGCAAGAGGGAAGCCATCAGCTGCTGCCTGTAAATAAAAGCGGTAAAGTGGTAACCTTCCCCTATTGGGATGGGGCTACTGTTCTGGAGTGTTTCTCACACACGGGCAGCTTCACGTTGAACGCTTGCAAATATGGTGCCAAAAAAGTCACATGCCTAGATATTTCCGAGCATGCGATTGAAAGTGCCCGCACCAACGTAGAATTGAATGGTTTTACGGATCGGGTAGAATTTGTTGTCGCTGATGCCTTCCAGTATTTACGTGAACAGGTCAAGGGAGTAGAAGAGCGTTCCGTACGTGCACGGGCAGCCGAACAGAAAGTGGATACCTCCAAAGCGCTTGCAGCTGGCGGCGGGAAAACATTTGATGTGGTCATTCTTGACCCACCTGCCTTTGCCAAAACCAAATCAGCAGTCAAAGGCGCCTGCCGTGGATACAAGGATATTAACCTGCATGGCATGAAGCTTGTGAATGAAGGTGGGTATTTGGTCACAGCGAGCTGTTCATATCATATGCGTCCGGATCTTTTCCTGGAAACGATTGCGGATGCTGCTGAAGATGCGGGCAAGGTATTGCGCCTAATTGAATGGAAAGCTGCCGGCAAGGACCACCCGCAAATTTTGGGTGTAGATGAAGGGCATTACTTGAAATTTGCCATTTTTGAAGTGCGCAGCAAAACAAACTGATCTGTCATCTTGTTAAAAGTTACGTTAAGAAACAAGTCCACGGTGTAATAAGCTGTGGGCTTGTTTTGTGTTACAGGAAATCATTTGCCATTACCGGATTGTGGCAAACGTATGTTCCGAACCAGGTCAGATATGTTATACTGGGAATTAAAATCTTGTTCGTGATGGTTTGGAGGATTAGACATGTCTGTAAGCTTTATTATTGGCCGGGCAGGCAGCGGCAAGACGACGCTGATTACCCGGGAAATTACGTCTTTGCTTCAAAAGGAACCTCAAGGCAAACCACTCATATGGTTGGTTCCGGAACAAAGCTCGTTTCGCACCGAGCAGGCTCTGGTTTCTTCTGGCGCGATCAAAGGCACTATGCGTGCAGAAGTATTGGGTTTTCGCCGATTAGCCTATCGTATCATGCAGGAAGCGGGTGGTTCTGCGCGGATTCCAATCGGAGCCGAAGGGAAAAAGATGCTGCTTTATAAAGTACTTCAGCGGCGCAAGGAAGAGCTGAAGCTTTTTGGCGCTTCGGGCAATCAATTGGGCTTTATAGGGCATTTAAATGATTTGTACAGTGAGTTTAAGCGTTATGAACTAGATCCCGGCTTGTTGGAAGAAGGCCTTTCTAATTGGAATACGTCTTCTTCAGCACCGATCCTGGGTGACAAGTTACATGATTTGCTTCTTATATATCGAGATTATGAACAGGAACTGACGGAACTCTACATCGATGATGAAGACACGCTGACAGAACTGAACGAACGTTTGGCAGAGAGTGAGCTTCTTCAGGATGCACAAATCTGGATTGACGGTTTTCAGGGCTTTACACCACAGGAAATGAGCGTAATTGGAAGACTGATGCTTCAGTCCTCTTCAGTAACCATTACGTTGACCCTGGATCGGCCATATGATCACGGGGCACTGCCTAGCGAATTGGATCTGTTCCATCCAACAGCGAGCGCATATGCGCGGCTCAAGGGTATGGCTGAGGATCTGGGAGTCATGAGCGAAACGATGGTGCTGCAGCCGGATGTTTTGCCAAGATATGAGCACAGCCCTGGTCTGGCTCATCTGGAGTCTGGGTTCGACCGACGCATTCGTTGGAGAAGTGATGGCCGCGATGCGGGCGTGAAGTTATACGCAGCCGAAAATCGCAGGGCTGAGATGGAAGGTGCACTGCGGGAAATGCGCAGGTTGGCTCAGGAGGAAGGCGTGCGTTATCGGAACATGGCCGTACTCGTTCGTCAGCTGGATGCCTATGCCGATATTGCCGAGCCCCTATTCAGGGACTATGACGTGCCCGTTTTCCTGGATCGCAGAAGAAGTGAGCTTCATCATCCGCTGTCCGAATTCATTCGTTCTGCAATTGATGTTGTTCGTCGCCGCTGGCGTTACGAAGATGTATTTCGCTGTGTCAAAACGGATCTGCTGCTTCCTCGTGATGGTTCCATCACTCGTGAAGATATGGACCAGCTCGAAAATTATATACTCGCGTGTGGAATTCACGGATACCGCTGGACCGACGGCAAGCCTTGGAAATACGTCCCGAGTCTGTCTCTGGAAGACAATGGACAGGACGCTCGAAGCCGAGGGCGGGAACAAATGCTGTCGCTGATGGAAAAATGCCGAACGGTCATTACGGATCCGATGGCTGTGTTTGAGAAGCGCATGATCAAGGCCAAGACGGCAAGAGAACAGTGTGCTGCACTATATGGACTGCTGGAAGACGCAGAAATTCCCTGGAAACTCGAAATGATGTCGGCTGAGGCAACCGCTCAGGGCGACCCGGAGCGTTCGCGGGAACATCGTCAGATGTGGGGAGCTGTCCTGGATCTGCTGGACCAGATGGTGGATATGATGGGAGCCGAACGACTGGACATCGATCTGTTTGCAGGCCTGATGGAGACGGGGTTAACTGAGCTGAAGCTAGGACTTGTTCCGCCGGCGCTGGATCAGGTGCTGGTCGGTTCCATGGACCGGACGCGGCTGCAGGATATCCAATATGTATTCATTCTGGGAGCCGTTGATGGTGAACTGCCGGCTGTGCCGCAGGAAGATGGCGTGTTAACGGAGCAGGAGCGGGAGCTGCTGACCGAGAGAGGTCTCGGTCTCGGACCTGGAACAACAAGACAAATGCTGGACGAGCGTTTCCTGATCTATACCGCCTTGACTGCTGCAAGTAAGCAGTTGTGGTTGAGTTACCCTGTGGCTGATGATGAGGGCAAAACGCTTTTGCCTTCGGAAATTGTGAGACATGTACGCAAGATGTTCGGATTGAATGAAGTGCCACTTCTTGCACAGCCGCCAGTAACGGGTTTGGAAGAAGCTCATTGGCCTTACGTTATTCATCCAGAGCAGAGTCTGTCCGTTCTGATTGGGCAGCTCCGCAGATGGCGCAGGGGTGAAGAGATTCCTGAACTCTGGTGGTCGGTCTACAACTGGCACTGCTCCAATGAGAGCCTCAGACCTCAGCTGGAACGATTGCTGGGCTCCATCTTTTATCGCAATCGGGCATTGCCTCTTCGTACTTCGACAAGCCGCCGATTGTATGGCACGGAGGTGCGGACAAGTGTTTCGCGAATGGAGCGATTCGTGGCATGTCCATTCTCCCATTTTGCCTCGCACGGGCTGCGATTGAAAGAGCGTCAGCTATATCGTCTTCAAGCTCCGGACATTGGGCAGCTGTTCCATGCTGCGCTGAGTCAGCTGGCGATACGACTGCGTGAAGAGAACCGCAGCTGGGGCAGCCTCTCTCCGGAACAATGCCGCAAGGAAGCGGAGCAAACGGTAGATCAGATTGCCCCTCAGCTTCAGGGCGAGATTCTGCTGAGCACGAAGCGTTACGGCTACATTTTCCGCAAACTGAAGGATATTGTAAGCCGGGCTTCGGTCATTTTGGGTGAGCAATCCAGACGGGGGAGTTTTGAACCTATCGGTCTGGAGCTGGACTTTGGGCCTGGCAAACCCTTGCCGCCGCTTCGTTTCGAACTGGAGAACGGGTGTGTGATGGAGATTGTGGGCCGGATTGACCGGGTTGATGTGGCCGAGGGAGAAAATGGACTTTTGCTTCGGGTTATTGACTATAAATCAAGCCAGACGGATCTCAAATTGCATGAAGTGTACTACGGACTGTCCCTGCAGATGCTTACGTATCTGGAAGTACTGCTTAGTGCTGCCGAAGAGTGGCTGGGAGAATCGGCAATGCCTGGAGGAACACTGTATTTCCATGTGCATAACCCATTGCTGCAATCTGCAAACGGCATGAGCTCAGAACAAGCGGGACAGGAATTGCTGAAACGCTTCAAAATGAAGGGTTTGCTTTTGGCAGATCGTGATGCCATCGCACAGATGGATAACACACTGGATAAAGGCTACTCGGCCATCATTCCTGTTGCACTCAAGGCGGACGGCAGCTTCTACAGCAGCGCAGCGGTAGCTACGCCAGACCAGTGGGACACGCTGCTCGCATCGGTTCGAGGCAATATCCGGGAGATCGGGACCCGCATTACGGATGGGGATGTGGCCATAGAGCCTTACCGCATTCAGCAGGAGGTTGCATGCACATTCTGTCCGTTTAAACCTGTCTGTCAATTTGATGAGAATATTGAAGGCAATGAATATAATCTGTTGTCCAAACCGGGCAAACAGCAAATCTGGGACATGCTGTCACACAACAAGGGAGGGGAGACGTCATGACGAATATGCCAAAACCGGAAGGCAGCTTCTGGAGCGATGACCAGTGGAGTGCAATTTCCCAGAGTGGTGAAGACATTCTTGTTGCAGCAGCAGCGGGGTCGGGTAAAACAGCTGTGTTGGTCGAACGGATTATTCGTAAAATAGCCGATCCTTCTCTTGGCTTCAGCGTGGACCGATTGTTGGTGGCTACCTTTACGAAGGCGGCTGCTGCTGAGATGAAGCAGCGTATTCGGGAAGCACTTGAACGTGCACTCGAGGAAGAGCCTGAGGAAGAGCATTTGCGCAAACAGTTATCGCTGCTTGGGCGAGCTTCAATTACAACGCTGCATTCATTTTGTATGGAAGTCATCCGCCGTTACTATCAGCAAATACCGCTTAATCCGGCTTTTCGGATATTGAACGAGAATGAAGCCGAAATGCTGCGTCAAGAGCTCCTGGAAGAGCTGTTTGAAGATAAATACGGGGAAGAAGGCGAAGGCAGTACATTCCGTGAGCTTGTGGACTGGTTCAGCGGTGAACGGAACGATGATGCCATGCACCGGCTTGTGCAGCGCCTGTATGATTTCTCGCGCAGTCACTCCTGGCCGGATCACTGGCTCGCGGAAATGGCGTCTGCATTTCAAGTGGAAAGTGTAGAGGCTCTTGGTCATTCAGCATGGGTACAGAGCATTCTACGTGATGCCGCACTTACCCTGAGCGGTGCAGCGGGGCTCTTGCGTCAGGGGATTGGCATTGCGTTGCAGCCGGAAGGGCCAAAACCGTACGCGGATACCTTAAAGGAAGATCTGGGCATGGTGGAGGAGCTCCTGTCTGCTGTGGAGGTTATGCCATGGGAGAGACTGCCTGAAGTATTTCAGCCCGCAGCTTTTGGCAAGCTGAAACCCTGCAAAAAGGATCAAACCGATCCGGCGCTGCAGGAACAAGTGAAGGAACTTCGGGAGGCTGCAAAAAAGGCAGTCACCGATCTGAAAGGCTCGCTCTTTGGCCGGAGTGCATTTTCCTTCTGGCAGGAGCTGGAGCAGGCGGCTCCGCTCATGCAGGAGCTGTCCAAACTTGTAAGTGAGTTCGGCGAACGTTACAAGCTGGCCAAACAAGAACGTGGACAGGTTGATTTTAGCGATCTGGAGCATTATTGCCTTCACATTTTGCGTCATGAGGATTCCACGCCAGAGCTCTCCATGCCTTCAGATGCAGCAATGGAATATAGAGCGCGTTTCGATGAAGTGCTGCTGGATGAATATCAGGATACCAATACCGTTCAGGAAGATATCGTAAAGCTAATATCCAGGGAGAATCCGGGTAATCGCTTTATGGTAGGAGATGTGAAACAGAGTATTTATCGTTTCCGCTTGGCTGAACCGGGACTATTTCTCAATAAATATCGTCAATACAGCTCTGGCACCCAAAGCATTGAAGGAGAAGGAAGCACGTTGCGTGCAGGCAGACGCATTGACCTGGCACGTAACTTCCGCAGTCGTGCTGAGGTTGTTCATTCGGTAAATATGCTGTTCCGGCAGCTCATGAATGAGGGCGTAGCTGAGATCGCTTATGACGAACGGGCCCGGCTTGCCTACGGAGCTTCGTTTCCACCAGAAACTGAGGGAGATGAGGCATACACACCGGAACTGCTTCTGATTGATCGACAAGGAGGAGGCCCGGATCTGGGTGAGAGTATAGATGAAAATGGAGATCACCTGGCGTCGGCTGAACTGGAAAGTGCCGAACTGGAAACGGCTCAACTGGAAGCACGCGCTATGGCTCGGCGCATTCGGGAGATCGTTGGCGATACCGATCAGCCTGCGCTGAATGTGTATGATAAGGCGTTAAAAACAATGCGTCCTGCTCGTTACGGCGATATTGTCATCCTGCTGCGCTCTGCCTTGATGTGGGCTCCGTTAATGATCGAAGAATTCAGGCAGCAGGGAATTCCGGCCGGAGGGGAGCAGAGCAAGGGTTATTTTCAGGCAACGGAAGTGGAGATCATGTTATCCCTGCTTCAGATCGTGGACAACCCACGACAGGATATTCCGCTCGCTTCAGTCCTTCGTTCACCGATTGTGGGATTAAATGAAGAGGATTTGGCACAAATCCGTCTGGGGGATAAAAGGCAGTCTTTCTATGATGCAGTTGTAACTGCTGCTCAGATCGAACAAGTGACCAATGATGATTCGTCTGCAGTACAGATGCAATGGCCGGAATTCTGGTCAGAACTGGAACAGGCCAAGCAAGAGGCTGCTGTTACAGCAGAGTCCTCGGTACTCGAGCAGCAATCTCTGAATGAGGGTATCGAAAAGGATGGTTATCATGATCCAGGAGAGCACTCAGCCTATGCAGGATCAGAATTAAAGCAGAAATTAATTCATTTTATGGGCCAGTTGCAGCAATGGCGGCTTGAGGCACGTCAAGGCAGTCTAAGTGAACTCATTTGGCGTATATACAGGGAGACTGGATATTTGGACTGGGTAGGTGGTCTTCCGGGAGGTATACAGCGTCAAAGCAACCTGAAAGCCCTGTATGACCGTGCGCGTCAATATGAAGAATCGACGTCGAATCGGGGGTTGTTCCGCTTTTTGACCTATGTCTCCAGACTTCGTGAGAATGGTGGGGATTTGGGAACAGTGGCGGGATCGGGCGAACAGGACAATGCGGTCCGAATCATGACCATTCACCGGAGTAAAGGGTTGGAGTTTCCGGTTGTGTTTGTGGCAGGCATCTCCAAAATGTTCAATCAGCAGGATCTGAATGCACCATTCTTGATGCACAAGGAGCTTGGATTTGGTCCGAGATTTGTAGATCGGGAAAATAGGGTGGCTTATCCCACACTGGCTAATTTAGCCATTCGACGCAGAGCCCAGTTTGAGCTGCTGGCTGAGGAGATGCGGGTACTGTATGTTGCACTGACTCGGCCCAAGGAGAAAATGATTCTGGTTGGGACGGTTAAGGATGCTGCCAAAAAGGCAGCCGCGTGGTCACAGATCAAAGACAGCTCGGAACTGATTCTGCCGGATTACCTGCTCGCGGCAGGACGAAGTTATCTGGACTGGATCGGACCATCTCTAATTCGCCATCCATCGGCCGCTCCATTACGCGAACTGGCTGGTGTACAAGACTCCTACGCTGCTTGTCTGATGGATGATGAATCATGCTGGAGCATTTCTGTCATGTCTGCCGATTGGGTATCGAGAGAGACCTTTGTGGATTCAAAACATGGTGAGGAAGACGAGTTGGCAGAAGCACGCCAAGAACGAATGAAAGCTCTACAAGCAGTGAAACCGGTGATTTTATACCCCGCCACAATCCATGGCGAGATGGATCGAGATTTGTCAGATGAGCCATCACGAGATAATGTGAAGGTTGACGGGGGCGCAACGGAAACCGAATGGATACAAAACGTAGAGCGGCGCCTATCATGGACGTATCCATATGAAACGGCAACCCAGGTGGCCGCAAGCACGTCCGTCTCAGAGTTAAAGACAATGCTTGCCATACAGGACCATCAACCTCTCCAAGTGATGGAGGAGCTGGAGAGACAAATGGAGGATTCGGAGGTTCTCGAAATCCCGCCGTCCGAACATAAGGTCAGTGAGACTCATCATGGTCGGGCGGATGGCTCGAATGAGCATTCCTTCAAATTACATTTGCGTCGCCCGAAGTTTATGGAAGAAAAGCAGTTGACGGGGGCAGAGCGGGGGACCGTTTATCATACGCTGATGCAGCATTTACCATTGGATGGAACGAAAGTGGATGCCGCGATTGTAGAACAGACGCTTGCAAGACTGACTACACTTCAGATTTTGCTGCCTCATCAGGCCGAAGTGATTGAACCTGAACATTTGGCTCAATTCTTTCAGACGGAACCAGGCACCGAGCTGCTGCGTGCTGACTGGGTAAAACGGGAGATTCCTTTTATCTATGGACTTCCAGCAGAGCATTCTCCCGCCGATTGGATGCAGCATCTGTCATCGAATGCGGGAATGCAATCCCTGGATGAAGACGGCGGACTACAGGCCTCGCTCGAGAATGAAACCGTACTTGTGCAGGGGATCATTGATTGCCTCTACGAGGTGGACGGTGAGCTTACGCTGCTGGATTACAAAACCGACCGGGTACTGGAACATCGCGGAGGATTAAACGAATTGACCAGAAACTATCGTTTTCAGCTGGAGCTGTATGGCCGGGCGATTGAAGATATTTTGGGACGCAAGGTAGATCGGAAGTGGCTGTACTTCTTTGATGGTGGACATGCTGTAGAACTTTAAAGGAGCAGCTTGGAAACGGAAGATACATTCGCTATATGTGCTTGCGATGAACGATGAAAGTCACGAAGGGGACGAATCGGTTTCTTGGAAACGATGTTGTCCCCTTTGTTTCCGCATTGGCTAGTGCCATTCAGGAATGAGAGGCCAATATTGGGTCTAGGCGCTCTTATGATTATGTTTTTGTAGGGAGAGGGGATGAACGGAATATGCGTATTTTACACACCGGGGATTGGCATTTGGGAAAAACGTTGGAAGGAAGAAGCAGGCTGCGTGAGCAGGAGGATTTCGTCGATGAACTTGTTAGACTGGCAGATGAGCAGCAGGCTGATGCCGTGTTGATGGCTGGTGACGTATATGACTCGGTCAATCCTCCTGCTTCGGCAGAGCAGCTGTTTTACGAGGCGGCGGCCAGGCTTACGGAGCGGGGAAGACCACTAGTAGTCATTGCAGGTAACCATGATCAGCCGGAACGAGTAGCCTCTGTGACACCACTTGTAAATAGACAGGGGATTACACTTGTGGGTATGCCGACGGCGGAAGCGGTGACTATTCATGCGACTAGAACAGGCGAGACTGCCAAGATTGCTGCTCTGCCCTATCCTTCAGAGGCAAGGCTCAATGAAGTTCTCGCTACGGATGGTGATGAAAACGTGCTTCGTCAAGCTTATAGCCGCCGGGTTGGCATGCTCATGCAGCGTCTGGCTAACTCATTTGGTCCGGATACGGTGAATTTGGCGATGAGTCACATTTATGTGCTGGGCGGGGTTGAAAGCGATTCGGAGCGCCCAATACAGGTGGGCGGGGCTTATACCGTAGATCCATCCTCACTCTCGATCGGTGCCCAATATACAGCACTCGGACACCTACATCGCGCTCAGGCTGTGAAGGGGGACGGCGTGATCCGGTACAGCGGATCACCGCTGGCCTACAGCTTCTCGGAAGCGGGACAGAGCAAATCCGTAACGATGGTCGATTTGGCGCCAGGCGGAACTCCGAAGATAGAAGAAGTGCTGTTATCCTGTGGACGTCCACTTGTGCGCTGGAAGGCACGCGGAGGTCTGGCCGAGGTGTATCGCTGGTTGGAAGAGGGAAGAGACGCCCAAGCATTCATTGATATGGAAGTATGGCTGGACGATGCCATGTCACTCAAAGAGATCCAGCAGCTGCGCAAGTCACATGATGGCATTATTCATATTCGTCCGGTGTATCCGGAGATGGCTGCTGCCGGATTGCTGGAGCAGCGTTCCGAGCTGCCTGTGCATGAATTGTTCCGCAAGTTCTACCAGCGTCAGACGGGCGGGGCACAGCCGGAGGACAGTTTGGTACAGTTGTTCCTTGAGCTGGTGGATGAGGACGAGCCAGGCGTGCGTGAGGAGGTCGAAGGAAGATGAAGCCGATTTTATTAAAAGTGGCCGGATTGCAAAGTTATCGTGAAGCTCAGGAGATTGATTTTACGGTACTGACCGAAACCGGATTATTCGGTATCTTCGGTCCAACGGGCAGCGGAAAGTCTTCGCTGCTGGATGCCATTACTCTTGCCATGTACGGAAAGGTGGAGCGGGCGGTTAACGGAACTCAGGGGATTATGAATCATGCTGAGGATGCCCTCGCAGTCGCCTTTACCTTCGAACTGTCGTCAGCTGAAGGAGCGCGAAGATTTCGGGTGGAACGGCGTTTTAAGCGGAATAACGAAATATCGGTAAGCAATACGATCAGCAAATTTATTGAGACCGTAAACGGGGAGGAACAGGTGCTCGCTGACAAGCTAGCCGATGTGAACCGCTGTGTGGAAGAAGTGATCGGGCTCAAAATGGATGATTTTACGCGGGCCGTAGTGCTTCCTCAAGGGAAATTCGCTGAGTTTCTATCGCTGAAAGGCAGTGAACGACGCCAAATGCTGCAGCGGCTGTTCCATTTGGAAAAGTACGGGGATCAGCTGGCCATTAAGCTCAGCCGGCGCGTGAAGGATAACGATATGGTTCATCAAGCGCTCTTGGCAGAGCAGCAGGGCCTTGGCAATGCAAGTCAAGAAACGCTGGAAGAAACCAAACGTCTTCTGCAGGAGGCCGTGAAGCATGCGGAGCTCTCCCGTCAGACACTGGATGAGGCTGCGAAGGAAGCGGAACAGCTGGGTAAAATACGTGAATTAAGTCATGAACGCCAGATGCGTCTGGATGAACAACATAAGCTCAAAGCTCTCGAACCGCAAATCGAAACCGGGGAGCAGCGCTTGAAACAGTCGAGCTCAGCAGATGCCATATTGCCCGCACTTCAGACGATGCGGGATGCAGTTACCCAGCAGAAGCTTCGACAAACTGCAGCCTTAGCTGCACATGAACAAGCCGTGGAACACGAACGATTATCCGTGCTTGAAGCAGAAAAGGCCGAAACGGCACGTGTACAGCTGGCTGAGGGCGAACCCAAGCTGCTGCTTCGGCTGGAGCAGTTGGAACAGGCCAAAGAGCTGCAGCGGGAACGAGACAGTCTTCAGGAGGACAGCGCACGTTTGAAGCAGCTTCTGGAGAAAGGACAGGCGGAGCAGGAAGTTCATGGCCAGCAGCTGGAGAAGGAAAAGGAACTGCAGCAGCGTGGACGAAAACGGCGGGAAGAATTGCAGGAAAGTCTGAAGCCAAATGAAGTCAAGTCAGAGGAGCGGAGACAACTACAAGCTGCGCTGGAGCTTCGACATCGACTGGATACGGCAGCAGAACAGCTGCGTCAAAATCAGGCCGAGATGGAGACGTACAAGCAGTCTTCCAATTTGGCAGAAAGCAAACTTCAGGCGGCAATAGGCGAAGAGGAACGCCTGGAAGAACAGCGGAAGCTGCTGATTGAACAGGCGTTGGCGGGTTTGGAGGCCATGCTTGCCTGTGAGCAGGGCATCGGCCGTGAACAAAGCCTGCTGGCCGGGGCGGAGGAGCAGCTGCGCGGCTCGATGCGCGAGCAGGAGCTGCACCGGCTCTCCTCCGCCTTGCGCGCCGAGCTGCGCGATGGCGAGCCATGCCCGGTGTGCGGCTCCGCACACCACCCGCTCCCGGCTGCGCCGCCGGGAGAAGGTCCGCACGCAGGCGATGCGGACCTGGAACTGCTGCGCAGCCTGCAGGCAGAGCTGCAGGAGCTGCGCTTCGGGCTGCGCCAGCAGCTGCATGAACGTCGCAGCCTGCTGACGCAGCTTGGCGCCGCGGCCGGCGAAGCACCGGCCGCAGCCGAGGCCGCGCCTGCGGCAGCGGAGCAAGAGCCCGCAGGTTCGCCCGCACACGGGCACTCACCTGCGGACTGGGCGACGCGTGCCGCTGCGCTGCGCGAGACCGCGCGTGCGCTGGCTGACGCCGCGACGCAAGTGCAGGCGCAAGCCGCCGCGCTGCAGCAGGCGGCTGTGGGTGCGCAGCAGCACCGCATGGAGACGGCAGCCGCGCAGGAGGCTGGCCGTGCCGGTCTCGTCCAGGCGGAGCGCAAGCTGGCCGAGAGCGAGGCAGCAGCGGCTGCATTGCAAGGCCGCTGGGCCTCAGAACTGCCTGGCATCGCCCCAGAGGAGGCTGTCGCCCTTCATCAGGCGATGCAGGAACGCGATGCACGTGCCGAAGACATCAAGGAACGGCTGAACAAGAGTGTCACGTTTTTGGAAGAAAAGGAACAGTCCGTACAGTCCCTCCAACAAAAGCTGGTTGAATTGGAAAAACAGCTGATCCAGTGGCAAACCGAGTGGCAGGGAAACCGTAAACAGCTGGCCGAGAAGGAAGAACGATTGCGCCAGTGGGTGGGCGAGCAACGTGTAGAAGAGCTCATCGCTGTCACGCAGTCACAGCTGGATGGGCTGCGAAAAGCAGCAGCCGACTCGGCCAGACGATTCAAGGAAGCGGACAACCTGAAACAGGAGTCTGCCAAGAAAGACGTCATGGCCAGACAGGCCCTAACTTCAGCATCGGAGCATTTGGAGCAGGCGCAGGCACGCTGGCAGCAATTGCTTGATCAATCTCCATTTGACTCTGAACAAGCCGTTCTGGAGGCAGCGATTCCTGCAGACAAGGCTGAGCGACTGGCAGCAGAGATTCAGCATCATCGTGAAAGGGAACGAGAGCTGGTTTCCCAGCTGCGTGAACTGGAGCAAAAGCTGGGTGGTGCAGAAGTGTCCGAAGAGCAGTGGCTAGCCTGCACAGAACGTCTGAAGTTACGACGGGCCGAGGATGAAGCTGCACTAAGTGCCAAGGCGCGTGCAGAACGGGATCTGGAAGATGTTCAGCAGCGTCACGTTCGCTGGACCGAATTGGAGAACAAACGGGTAGAAGTGAGTCATCACGGAGAGCAGCTCAGCAAACTGCAGGCAGCCTTCAGAGGCAATGCATTTGTAGAGTATATTGCAGAAGAGCAGCTCATGCAGGTTAGCCAAGCTGCGTCGCAGCGTTTGCGTTTTCTTACGAAGCAGCGCTATTCACTCGAGGTGGATTCGGGCGGTGGATTTGTCATCTGTGATGATGCCAACGGCGGAGTTAAACGTCCGGTATCCACTTTATCCGGTGGAGAGACCTTCTTGACCTCGTTGTCTCTGGCACTCGCCTTGTCCGCACAGATTCAGCTGCGCGGCCAGTACCCGCTTCAATTCTTCTTCCTGGATGAAGGGTTTGGAACATTGGACCCGGATCTGCTGGACACGGTCATTACATCACTGGAGAAATTGCATGATGACCGTTTGGCTGTCGGGGTCATCAGCCACGTACCGGAACTGCGGGCTCGTCTGCCGCGCAAACTGGTTGTTATTCCTGCGAGCGAAGCAGGAGGTGGTTCCCGGGTAGTATTGGAGAGTCTTTGATAGACAGATTTTGTTTGCCTGCTCCGAAAGCTAATAAAGCTATCTGACTTTAACAGCAGGAGAATAGAGCATTGACTGCTTCCACTGCAAAACAAGACGATATTTAAGTTGAACCTTGTGAATTGGAGTGAGTTACCTCACAGATACAGGTTCAACCAGCTGTTATACTACAGTCAAGCCGACATACCTTATGTAAAGTACCCCGGCGGACGTTTGATCAGGAAGCTTCCCGCTCAGACGTCCGCGGCAGCTGATTTCATTCGAAATCCGCTCATGGGGTGCTTCTTTTTTTGCTCTGTTCCTTTAGTGTCAATTCGCCCAGATCTGAATACCATGAAAGGGTGATGAAGCACGATAAGGGAGGCGTACCGAAGTGGAGAAGTTGGAAGCGAAGAAGATCTGTAAGGAACACATTCATCGTTATGTATGTGTACAGATGAAGGATGGAAGTCATTATGACGGTATTATGGAAAATGTGGATGACGACATGATTTATTTGGCAGTGCCTGTCGGTCCTGAAGCTGCGCATCATGCAAATTGGGGACCAAACGCGATGCCGGGAGCAGGTTATCCTGCATCTCATGCTCGTGGATTTTATCCGGGTTACGGTTACCCGTATCCATATCCCTATCCTTATCCATACTATGGTTACGGTCGCAGACGTTTTAACAGACTGGTGCTTCCATTGATCGGGCTGACTGCATTAACACTGCTGCCATACTATTAATGAAGGACTGAAGTCGGATTAGGATTTTAAACAATCATAAGGACCCTTCTCATCCTGGCAACATGCTGCTGCCTACCTGGATGTAGAAAGGTCTTTTTTATGCTATTCATCAACGAAGTGAGAATGA
This sequence comes from Paenibacillus xylanilyticus, assembly GCF_009664365.1. Classification (NCBI taxonomy): domain Bacteria; kingdom Bacillati; phylum Bacillota; class Bacilli; order Caryophanales; family Paenibacillaceae; genus Paenibacillus; species Paenibacillus xylanilyticus. The sequence goes on along the minus strand of NZ_CP044310.1, from coordinate 4,682,494 downwards.
GAATTGTACGGGGTGTTTAATGGCATGCTAGCGTGGGCTAGCTTAATGAGTGTAACTATTTTTCATGTGAGATTGGACGTCACTTTTCACTTACGGTATGATAGAGAGGCATACATAAATCTTCAAATCAAAGGAGGGTATGAACAATGGATTGCTTGTTTTGCAAAATTGTAGAGGGCAGCATTCCCTCCAATAAAGTTTTGGAGAATGAACATGTGGTTGTCTTTCACGACATCCAGCCCGCTGCACCGACACATGTCCTCGTTATTCCGAAAAAACATATTGCTTCCATGAATGATGTGACAGCAGATGATATAGCACTGATTGGTGAGGTTCATCTGGCAGCACAGGAAGCAGCGAAACGCCTTGGGGTTGATGAGTCCGGTTATCGTTTGATTAATAACTGCGGCAAAGATGGGGAACAAACCGTCCATCACCTGCACTATCATCTGCTTGGAGGCACCAGACTCGGTGCGCTGACAAGCCTATCGGATTCACACAAATCATAATGGATCCTGTGCTCTACATCTCCTCTTGGGTGGTGAAAAAAGAAGCACTGTGATTCGCATAAATAAAGTGATCATTACGTTAAGGTTGACACCTTTATTACCTTTCGCCTATAATGAAAGGTGATGAACCGTGTTATTGCTCTTGGACGGTCTGGTCGGAGGGAGGGAAAACTGGTGTCTGAAACTAAAGTTCGCAAAAACGAGACTATTGATGCTGCACTTCGTCGCTTTAAACGTTCCATCGCTAAAGATGGCGTCTTGGCTGAGGTGAAGAAACGTAAGCATTATGAGAAGCCAAGCGTAAAGCGCAAGAAAAAGTCCGAGGCTGCTCGTAAGAGAAAGTTTTAGGAGGATTTGAACAACATGAATCTTAGCGAACGATTGAACGAAGATATGAAGCAAGCGATGAAGAGCAAGGACAAGTTCAAGCTCTCCACCATTCGGTTGATTCGTTCGACGATCAAGAATCTTGAAATAGATTTGAAAAGAACTTTGGATGACAACGAAGTGCTTGATATCCTGAGTCGTGAAATCAAACAGCGCAAAGATGCCCTCCAAGAATTTGACAAAGCGGGCCGTGAAGAACTCGCGGCAAATGCAAAAGCGGAAATTGATATAATTGGTCAGTACCTTCCCGCACAGCTTACCGAAGAAGAAATTAAAGTTATTGTACAGCAGACCATCCAGGAAACCGGTGCTTCTTCGAAAGCCGAGATGGGGAAAGTCATGGCGGCCCTTATGCCGAAAGTTAAAGGCAAAGCGGACGGCAAACTGGTTAATCAAGCAGTTCAACAATTTCTGCAATAAAGCAATCAATGAACACCTCCTGACTTGTCAGGGGGTGTTTTTTCCTGTTTGCATGTTGCTGAATTTACACTTCAGACTTCCTTGGATTTAGCATGGGAGAGAATTCGATGTACAGGACAAAGAAACAATACAATTTTCAAAACAGACAAAAAATTACTTTAAAATGGTTCTTATACATAAAATTAGATTTAATTTCTTGCAATTCCTCTGGCTTTCAAATATAATTTTAAGATTTTGAAACGAAATGTTGCATTGTACGTAATAAATACCATAAGCTGGACAGTATAACAATAATGGAAAAGGGGGGATTATTGTGAAGGGAAAGCGCCGGAAGAGGCTTGCGGGGCCATTGTTGCTCATGATGCTGCTGACGCTGCTGCTTCCTCTGTGGGTTGGATTGCCGTCTGCACATGCAGCTGAAAAGAGCGGCGCCGTATATATTATTCCGGTTGATAAACCAATCGAGCAGGGGTTAGGCAAGTTTATGGAGCGCGGCTTCAAGGAAGCTGAATCAATGAATGCTGGCCTGATTGTTCTCGATATCAATACACCGGGAGGACGGGTCGATACGGCGGAAGAGCTGGGTACCCTGATTAAGGAAAGCCCTGTTCAGACCGTTGCTTTTGTCCGCGGAGATGCTGCTTCGGCTGGAAGTTTTCTGGCCTTGAATGCAGATAAGATCGTAATGTCGCCAGGCAGCATGATTGGTGCGGCAGCGATGGTGGACAGTACGGGTAAGCATGTCGATGATCCGAAGCTGGTTGCATTCTGGAAGAGCAAAATGCAGGGAGCAGCGGAACAAGGCGGCCGTGATGGCAATATTGCAGCCGGAATGACAGATGTCAACATGGTTGTGGAAATGCCGGAGATTAACAAAACGAAGCAAAAGGGAGAAATTATTGCCTTATCAGCCGAGGAGGCGCTGAAAGTGGGATATGCGGACCACATCAGCTCAACCCCGGAAGAGGCAGCAGCATGGCTGGGTTATGGTCAGGACGATGTATTTACTGTGGAGAGAACTGCAGCAGAAAATATATCTTCTTTTCTGACGAATCCTGTGGTGATGACTATACTTTTGTTCCTGGGAATTGCAGGTGTAATCATTGAACTGATTGTGCCTGGATTCGGAGTGCCTGGTATTGTAGGGATCGTGTGTTTTGTCCTTTATTTCTCAGGGAACTACATTGCTGGATTTGCAGGAGCAGAGACATGGGTGCTGTTTACGGTTGGACTCATCATGATGATTTTGGAGATGTTCATTCCAAGCTTTGGTATCCTGGGCATATTAGGATCCATTGCACTTGTTGCCGGTGTTGTGCGTGCTGCTTACGATACAAGTGATGCTTTTGTTTCGCTGGGTATAGCCTTCGGGGCAGCGCTGGTAGTCATAGCTATCGTGGTGATTCTCTTTAAGGACAGGGGAATATGGAATCGATTCATTCTGAGCGACAGCTTGTCTTCTGATCGTGGATATTCTTCGGCTACAGAACGCAAGGAGCTTATAGGGCTGCAAGGCATTAGCCTGACGCCTCTTCGCCCATCCGGAACTGCGATGTTTGATGGTGAGCGGATTGACGTTGTGACGGACGGAGATTTTATTCCTATTGACACACCGATTATTGTGGTTAAGGCGGAAGGTACCCGGATTGTAGTTCAACAAGCCTTGCCGGTGTAAGCCGCTGTGTTGCCGGAGCTTCTTCGAGCTTCGGCAAAGTACATAACCATTACGGCAGTGCTGCCTGCCGAGTGGTCTGATTCAAAATATGCAGCATAATGTTGCTAGGTCTGTTAAAATGTATTTTTACAAAATTATAGCGCAAATGGAGGAATTTTGACTATGGAACCAACCTTGATTACGGTTTTGCTCGTTGCGGTAGTAGCCATTATCGTATTGAGCGTATTCTTCAGCTTTTTCCCGGTCATGCTCTGGATCTCGGCCATTGCATCCGGTGTACGTATCGGAATTATTACGCTGGTAGCCATGAGATTGAGACGTGTAACGCCAAGTCGTATCGTCAATCCTTTGATCAAAGCAACCAAGGCAGGACTTGGATTAACCATTAACCAGCTGGAGAGTCACTTCCTTGCCGGTGGTAATGTAGACCGTGTAGTCAACGCTTTGATCGCCGCACAGCGTGCCAACATTCCGCTCGAATTCGAACGTGCTGCAGCAATCGACCTTGCTGGTCGTGATGTATTGCAAGCCGTACAGATGAGTGTTAACCCGCGTGTTATTGAAACGCCAATTGTATCTGCGGTAGCAAAAGATGGTATTGAAGTTAAAGTTAGAGCACGGGTTACAGTTCGTGCGAACATTGATCGCCTCGTGGGTGGTGCTGGTGAAGAAACGATTATCGCCCGTGTTGGTGAGGGTATCGTAAGTACGAACGGTTCCTCCAATTCTCACAAAGACGTCCTGGAAAATCCGGATCTGATCTCCCGTACCGTATTGTCCAAGGGTCTAGATGCAGGTACAGCTTTTGAAATTCTGTCCATTGATATCGCGGATGTGGATGTAGGTAAAAACATTGGTGCCTTCTTGCAAACTGAACAGGCAGAAGCCGACAAACGAATCGCTCAGGCAAAAGCGGAAGAACGTCGTGCAATGGCCGTAGCCCAAGAGCAAGAGATGAAAGCGCGCGTAGTTGAAATGAGAGCCCGGGTGGTTGAATCCGAATCCCAAGTGCCTTTGGCGATGTCCGAAGCGCTTCGTAGCGGTAAAATCGGGGTTATGGACTACATGAACCTGAAAAATATTGAGGCTGACACTCAAATGCGCAACACATTGGGAAAACCTGGTGACAATTCAAACAACGATCAGGGTGACTCCAAAAACGGAAGATAGGCGGTGAGTGCATATGGGCCTATTTGAATGGATATTTGATAATCTGTACATTGTGGCGGTTATTGGTTTCGCACTCTTCTCCTTTCTAGGAAAAGCTGCCAAATCAGCCGACCCGAACAAAAAACGTCCGGGAAACGGGATGCCTACGTTCGGGGGAAGCGGCGAGCAGGATCGCAGGGAGCGATCCCCGTCACAATCAGCTACCCAGCAATCTGCTGGTGATACCCGTTACGATGAGTCGTATGACGATGACCGGTATGAGGACGATTCATACGATGATCGATATGATCAGCCGTATTCGGAGCCTGCGGCATCAGCTCGTCGAGAGGACGATTTTGGAAGTCAAAGCTCAATGGGGATGGAAAGTTCCCTGGAACAGCAAATGAAAGAAATGGAGCAGCAGCAGCGTCTGATTCAGGAGAGGTTGAATCGGATCTCTTCTGCGGACACACCGACTGTATCTAACACGAGTTGGGATGAGAGTGCATCGGGTGAAACCGGAACATCCCGACTTCGTCCAGAAGAAATCCGTACCGGTGTTTTATGGGCAGAAGTTCTGGGGGCTCCGCGTTCCAAACAGCCTTTTGGAACTAGAGGTAAGTTGTAGGATGCAATCCCTATCATAAAAATAAAGAGTCGTCTCTGGTGAGCAATATGTCCAGAGACGGCTTTTTTGTGTTGTTCTCCTTTTTAAAGAATTAATGATCTAACAGAAGCTGTAGTTTTCATAAAATCATGTTTCTTCGCATAAGTTGAACTGTAGAGGAAGGGGGAAGACCTTCGTATGACCCGGATCAGCCGCAAGCTGCGCAGATGGACCAGTGAGGTGCTGGATTTGCCGCAGGACGTGCTTTATGATATGCCACGGTTAACCCTGATCGGCAGCAAGCAATTATATATCGAAAATCATCGCGGTGTGATCCATTTTACGCCGAATCGCATTGTTCTGGCTTTGACCCAGGGTCAGCTCGAGATTAAAGGCGTTGATCTGATGATTCGTAATATTTTGCCGGATGAAGTGGCGGTGGAAGGAACAATTCTGGATATACATATGAATGGAGCGGAGGGAAACGGATGAAACAGCCCAGTCTGTACAAACTGCGAGGTGCAGTCCGAATAACGGTCACTGGGGGAGACATCGAAGCGCTGATCAACATGGTGGCAGAGCAGGGACTGGAAGTGTGGAACCTGCGTGCCCATGATGGACGCAAGGCAGAGATGAATATTCTGCTGCCGCATTTTTTTAGGCTGCGTCCTTTGTTGAAGCGGACAGGCTGCAGGGTGAAGGTGACGCACCGCAGCGGGATTCCTTTTTTTATGGCCAGATTAATGAAAAGGAAGTTCTTCCTTGGGGGCATGGTGCTTTTCGTGATTGCCATGTTTGCATTATCTTCGATGGTCTGGAATGTTGAGGTGAAGGGGAATGTGAAAATCCCGACTGATGTGGTGCTTGCTGCAGCCAAAAAAGAAGGGATATATCCTTTCCAGTGGGGGTTCAGACTCCAGAGTCAGGACAAGCTTTCCAGACAGCTGGCTTTGGCACTTCCCGACGTAACCTGGATTGGTGTGAGCAAAGAGGGGACAACCATTACCATTCAGGTTGTAGAATCTGCACAGCCTCAGCGTGAACCGCTGCTGAATCCAAGGCACTTGGTGAGCAAATCGGATGCAGTCGTGACTCAGATATATGCGGAACAGGGGCGTCCTGTCGTACAGAAGGATACACGTGTTAAGAAAGGTCAGGTATTAATATCGGGTATTTTGGGTGATGAAGAGAATACAGAGAATGTTGTGGCCAAAGGTGAGGTTCGTGGACTCGTATGGCGTGAATATGAGGTGGAAGTACCTCTTGTGCAGAAGTATAACACCATGACAGGAGAGAGTAAGGAACGTTTTTATGTTGTGCTTGGGGATTGGGCTGTTCAGCTCTGGGGATATGGAAAGACGCCTTTCAGTTCCTTCAATACGGCGAGTGATCATAAGCCGCTGACGTGGCGATCCTTCACGCTTCCGATGGGATGGCTGACGGAGACCGATATGGAGACCACTCAGCAGGAGGAACAAAAGACGGTGGAGTGGGCCAGAACGAAAGGGCTGGAGGGAGCCAGAAACGATATTATCGCCAAAAATGGCAAAGGAACGAAAATTTTAAGTGAAAAAATTTTGCATGAGAAGAAAGAGAATGGTAAAGTTTATATGAAAGTATTATTTGAAGTGGAAGAAAGCATTGCGGAAGAACTTCCGTTAGTCCATAGTCAAGGAGAATGAGGCTATTTGTCAGAACAAACACGCAGCATACGAATCTCCCTCCAGAGTGCGGGAGAGGGTCAATCTCTTTTTGGACCCCAAGATATTTTTCTGAAACTGATTGAATCCGAGATTCCCGCCCAGATCGCTTCACGCGAAGCGGAGATTGTGATTCACGGCAATACAAAGAATGTGGAATCGCTTGAACAATTATTCGATGTGTTACTGCAATTGGTACGAAACGGGTATGTGCTAACCGAACGAGACGTCAGCTATGCTATTGAACTGGCCAAGGATCTGCGTGCAGACCAGCTGCTTGATCTGTTCAAGGGAGAAATTACGACGACTTACCGGGGCAAACCGATTCGTGTTAAAACCATTGGACAGAAGCACTATGTAACGACAATTAAGAAACGTGATGTTGTATTCGGCATTGGTCCAGCCGGTACGGGTAAAACCTATCTGGCCGTTGTCCTGGCGGTTGCAGCTCTCAAGGAAGGCAGCGTCAAGCGTATCGTGCTTACCCGGCCTGCTGTCGAAGCGGGCGAGAGCCTGGGCTTTTTGCCTGGAGACCTGCAGGAAAAGGTTGACCCTTATCTACGGCCATTGTATGACGCCTTGTATGACGTAATGGGACAAGAGCAAACGGCCAAGGCACTGGAGCGCGGTTTGATCGAAATTGCTCCACTGGCATATATGAGGGGGCGTACACTCGATGACTCGTTCATCATTTTGGACGAAGCTCAGAATACGACGCCTGAACAAATGAAGATGTTTTTGACCCGTCTTGGTTTTGGCTCCAAAATGGTCATTACCGGAGACGTAACGCAAATTGATTTACCTCGCGGCAAAAAGTCTGGACTGGTGGAAGCAAAAACGATACTCAGTGAAGTTGAAGAAATTGGATTTGTCTATTTTGCCGAGCAAGATGTTGTACGGCATTCCCTCGTCCAAAAAATTATCGTTGCATACAACCACGCCGCAGAAAATCAAGAATAGAAGGGATTGTCTAAAGTGACCTCGAAGGAACTGTCAAAAGGCAAATCTTTTCAGAATAGAACCACAGGATGGAAGTATAGCGTGTGGGCACGCTATCTTCTGTTTTTGTTTCTGGTGATTCTCTTCTACTTCAGTCTGGCCTCCAAGCTGCTTCCCGAGCGGTACGACATTCAGGAAGGCACACGAAGCGAAGTGGATATTGCTGCGCCCATGCAGATTCCAAACACGAAGGCAACGCTGAAAGCTCAGGAAGAAGCTGCTGAGCGTGTACAGCCGATCTATCAAATTGTGCAGCTGCGAAACGAAAATTTGATGACCACCCTGCTGGATCGAATTGACCGTCTGAATCAGGATGACCAGATTTCCAGTCAGGACAAGATTGATATCTATCGTGATGAGATTCCGCAGCGGCAAAAGGATTTTGTGTCCAACTTTATCAATAACAATCGGAAAGCGGGTACATATTCCGAAACTCTTTTGGAAGAGATCAGAAACGTAGTGCAGGAGCAAAGCTACCGAATTCCGGAAGAAACCTATATCAAGATATCTCGCTTGACCTCGGAGGATATCCAGGAGATGAAGTCCGTTGGACGGGATATCGTGTCCAGATTGATGACGGATCAGATCAGTGATGCTACGACTGCAAGGGCAAAAGTTGCCGAAATGGTAAGTGTAAGTTCCCTTAGCAAGCGTACGCAGCGTGAGGTTGTTCAGGAGCTCGCCCGCCTTGTAGTAACGTCCAACCGTTTCTATGATGAAGAGGGGACCAAGGAAGCCAAGGTACAGGCTCGTGAAAATACACAGACAGTCTATATCAAGCAAGGTGATACACTGGTTGCCAAGGGCGAAATGATAACCCCCGAAATGTACGCGCTTCTTGATGAAAATGATTTGTTGAAAAATGAAGTAAACTACTGGCCGCAGTTGGGTCTTCTCATGCTGTCTTGTCTGCTGTCGGCAGCAATCCTGATGTATATTCAGCAGTTCAGCGGAACGCATTTCAAATATAATAATGCACAGCTGCTGATGCTTGTACTCATTTTCATTATTACGATTGTGCTGATGCATGTAACGGCATTCATCCAGACAGCAGACAAGTCATATGTCGGCTTTCTTGCGCCCGTTGCAGTGGGGGCGATGTTAATTGCCTTATTGCTGGATACATCGCTTGCTTTCGTTTGCTCGATCATCATTGGCATGTTGTCAAGCATCATCCTGAATACGCATCAAGGTCAGATTTTTGATTTTGAGCTTGGCTTCTTTGCGGTACTGGTGTCTTTTGTTGCGATCTTCGCGACATACCGGGCAAGCCAGCGATCCACCATCTTGAAGGGTGCCATCATGGTCTGCCTGTTTGGTTCCATTGCCGTCTTTACACTGTCGCTGATTGATACGGGGGATTGGAACCGTACAACAACGCTGTACGGCATTGGATTTGCTTTTGCAGGTGGTGTACTAACAGCGATTCTCGTCATTGGGCTTATGCCATTTTTTGAAACATCGTTTGGTATACTATCCGCACTGAAACTGGTGGAGCTGTCCAACCCGAACCACCCGTTATTGCGCAAACTGCTGACGGAAACACCGGGCACGTATCATCACAGTGTTATGGTAGGAAATCTGTCAGAAGCTGCGGCCGAGGCGATAGGAGCGAATGGTCTGCTTTGCCGAGTAGGTTCGTATTACCATGATATTGGCAAGACCAAGAGACCGATATATTTCATCGAAAATCAGAACAATATGGAGAACCCGCATGATTCCATCGATCCCAAATTGAGCAAATCAATTATCGTTGCGCACGCACGGGATGGTGTGGAGATGCAGAAGGATTATAAGCTCCCGAAACCGATCCGGGATATCGCGGAGCAGCATCACGGGACAACCTTCCTCCATTACTTCTATCACAAAGCGCTGCGTCAAGCCGAGGAAGCGGGAGTGGAGCCTGACTTTACAGAAGAAGATTTCCGTTATCCAGGTCCAAAAGCCCAATCCAAGGAATCGGCTATCGTGGGGATAGCGGACAGCGTTGAAGCAGCAGTGCGGTCCCTGCGCAAACCGACTGTGGAACAAGTGGAATCCATGATTGAGAAGATTATCAAGGGACGTCTCGATGATCATCAGTTTAACGATTGTGATCTCACCATGCGTGAATTGGATATCGTTGCAAAGACCTTGAAAGAGACGGTAATGGGAATCTTCCACTCCCGGATTGAATACCCGGAAGAGATCAAAAAACCGAAGCCGACCTCACCTGAAGCAGGTTGACTTACGAATATGAGCAGACAGGAGTTATGAAAGAATGAGTCTTAACCTGGCATGGAATAATGATCAACAGGATAAAGAAATTACAGAACAGATGGTTGCAATGCTGGAGCAATTGCTGAACCTGGCAGGAGAAGCTGAAGGCGTGGCCGATGGAGAGGTTGCTCTCACATTTGTGGATGATGCTCAGATTCACGAGCTGAACCGCGATTACCGCGGAATCGATCGTCCGACAGATGTGCTGTCATTTGCCATGAATGAAACCATGGATGAGGAACTGGACATCATCTACGAACTGGATGAGGATGAAGAGATGGAGGAGATGCCAGATGTACTCGGTGACATCATTATCTCCGTTCCTCGTACGATCCTGCAAAGTGAAGAATACGGACATTCATTTGAACGTGAGCTTGGTTTCCTGTTTGTGCACGGGTTCCTGCACCTGCTCGGATATGATCATCAGGACGAAGCAAGCGAAGCCGAAATGATGGGCAAACAGGAAGCTGTACTCGCCCAGGCCGGGTTGACACGATAATGAAAAGGCGCTCCTGGAGTCTGGTGTTCCGCAATGCGGCAGAAGGAATCGTATACGGTTTTCGGACACAGCGAAATGTAAGGGTTCATTCGGGAGTAGCCGTCATCATGTGTTCGGCAGGATTTATCTTCGGGATTTCGAGGACAGACTGGATGTTTGTGCTGACAGCCATCTTTCTGGTGCTGGTAACCGAATTAATGAATACGGCTGTAGAGGCAGCGGTAGATCTGGCACATCCGCATATTCATCCGCTTGCAAAAGCGGCGAAAGACACCGCGGCTGGCGCAGTTTTGCTGGCGGCGGTGTTCGCTGTAGTCATCGGATGTATGGTGTTCTTCAAACCGGTTTTACATTGGCTTGGTTTCTGATAAGCCCGTTATAACAAGAAGTTTATTTTAGTGATAACCTGAGGGAGAGATTTGGATTATGGATAATCAACAGCTCATGCAAGAAGCCATTAAGGCACGTGCCAAAGCGTACACACCTTATTCCCATTTTGGCGTAGGAGCAGCTCTGCTCGATAGCGAAGGCAATGTGCATCATGGATGCAATATTGAGAATGCTGCCTATACACCAAGCAACTGCGCGGAGCGAACAGCACTCTTCAGTGCGATCGCAGGGGGGCAGCAGCCTCGTAGTTTCAAGGCCATTGCCGTTGTAGGAGATACGGAAGGTCCAATCGCGCCATGTGGCGTGTGTCGCCAGGTACTGGTTGAGCTGTGTGAGCCGGATATGAAAGTCATCATGGGCAACTTGAATGGTGACCTGCAGGAAACGACGGTTGCCGAGCTGCTGCCTTGGGCTTTTGGTCCGTCTGATTTGGATTTTGCCAAAAAATAAACTATTCCAGGCCTAGGCGCCTGAGGAGGAACATATGAAGAAAAAAGCATTTAAATCAGGTTTTGTAGCTATTGTTGGACGTCCTAACGTTGGTAAATCGACTTTGATGAACCAGGTTATTGGCCAAAAAATAGCCATTATGTCGGACAAGCCGCAAACCACTCGTAATAAAATACATGGCGTTTACACATCCGAAGACAAGCAAGTTGTCTTTTTGGATACACCGGGTATTCATAAACGGCAATCCAAGCTGGGTGATTATATGAACCAGACTGCCTTGAATACACTCGGGGAAGTGGAAGCAGCTCTGTTCCTGATTGACGCTTCCGAAGGAATGGGCGGTGGTGACCGTTATATCGCCGAACAACTGAAAAATGTACGGACTCCTGTCATTTTGGTGATGAACAAAATTGATAAAATCGAACCGGAAGCGCTGCTGCCGCTGATTGAGGAGTATCGCAAGCTGCACGACTTCGCAGAAATCGTACCGGTCTCTGCCAAGCTCGGCAGCAATGTAAGTACTCTGCTCGATCAGATCGGCAAGTATTTGCCGGAAGGACCACAATACTACCCGGAAGATCAGGTTACAGACCACCCGGAACAGTTCGTTTGTGCGGAGCTGATTCGGGAGAAGATTCTGCAAATGACCCGGGAAGAGGTTCCTCACTCCATTGCTGTAACCATCGAGGATATGAAGGTTCAGGACAACGGGGTAGTATACATTTCAGCCGTTATTTTTGTAGAGCGTGACTCTCAAAAAGGGATTATTATCGGTAAACAGGGAGCCTTGTTAAAAGAAGTGGGCAAACGTGCGCGTACGGATATTCAAAACCTTTTGGGTTCGAAAATCTTTATGGATCTGTGGGTTAAGGTGAAAAAGGATTGGAGAAATCAGGATCGCGTTCTGCGTGATCTCGGCTTCCACCGTGACGTTTAATCGAGCAAGTATCCATTAATTGCAACACATAGTTTACCTTGCAAGACTCCATCCTAACTGGTAGATGCAGACGTCATTTCCGAAGAGAGGATGAAATTCTGATGCGAGATTTTTCGTGGAAGGTTTTTGCAATGACGGGGGATGTGGAGTCCTATTTGTTGTATACCGAGTCATGCGCGTCAACAGGACAGGAGTCTGATACTGCAGGGGAAGTGATAGAAGATGAAGAAGCCGAAGGTTAATTGGCTGATTCGGGAATGGTTAGGTGACGAGGCATGCTATACAGGGTGGAAGGGATTGTCATCCGCAGCATGGACTACGGCGAGGGAAACAAAATTATTACGCTTTGCACCGAAAGTGGTGGAAAAGTAGGCGTACTCGTCCGTGGTGCCAAAAAGCCCAAAAGCCGACATGCTGCGCTGGTGCAGCCGTTTACGTACGGTCAATACGTATATTTCCGTAACACGGGCCTGGGAACACTGAATGCGGGCGAAATCATGGAGTCATATCATGAGCTGCGGGAAGATTTGGTTAAAGCAGCCTATGCATCCTATGCATGTGAACTGCTGGATCGGGTCCTGCAGGATGAGGAAACAGGTGCTTTCTGGTTCAAGCAGCTTAAGGCTTGTCTTCAGGCGTTAAAGGAAGAGAAGGACCCCAGCATCATTACCAGTCTCTATGAGATGAAAATATTACAATCGGCGGGCTACGGCCCGTCGCTTGATGAATGCATTTCATGCGGCCAGGAACGGCCGGATGAACAGTTGTTTGTAAGTCCAAGGCTCGGTGGTGTGCTGTGCAGAGCCTGTAAACACTTTGATCCACCCGCGTTATCCGTAAGTCCGAAAGCTCTGAGGTTACTGCGGTTATTTGCACAGCTGGATTTGCAGCGACTGGGTAATATATCCGTTAGTGAGGCCACTAGAGATGAAATGAAGAAGATCATGAGAGCCTTCATGGATCACCAGCTGGGTCTCAATTTAAAATCCCGTTCATTTCTCGATCAGATGGAGAAATACGGGATTTAAGGTGTGTTTTCTGGGGATGACAAGATTCACTTGACTTTGCACTCTTTTTTATTTAATATGGACTATAATTTCTCTTTTTGGAGACATGCATTGAACGAGAGAGTAGGAGACCTGATTTATTATTCTCGTAGATAGGCCTGATGGTCTTGACTACGATAATTGAGCGAGCCTGGGATGGTGCAAGCCGGGATGAATGGGTCTGTGAAATGGCACTCGGGAGCATGAATGGACACGGAAAAGTGGGCTTGCGTGAACAGGTTATCCTGTTTTGTACACAAGCCAAGTAGGGTGGAACCGCGGGAGTAGCTCTCGTCCCTACGTCTGGACAACAGGCGTAGGGCGAGGGCTTTTTTTGATTGTGGAATTATTTTCCGTCAAAGCTGGTGGATAGATTCCGGGAAACTCTCGCAAAACGCGGTTTGTCCGTTGTAAGCCTGGCTTCGATCGACGCTTGTGCGATCGGAAGTATTCTAAGCTTGCCAATAAACCCATTGAAAAGGAGCATGATTATGAATTTTCAGCAGATGATTCTCACGCTGCAACAATTCTGGGCCGAGCACAACTGTATTATTGTCCAGCCATATGATACGGAAAAAGGGGCAGGTACCATGAACCCGATGACCTTTTTGCGTTCACTTGGACCAGAACCTTGGAAAGTAGCTTATGTTGAGCCTTCCCGTCGTCCTTCCGATGGACGTTATGGAGAAAACCCGAACCGTCTGTATCAGCACCATCAATTCCAAGTCATTATCAAGCCTTCACCAGACAATATTCAGGAAATTTACCTGGAAAGTCTCAAACGTTTGGGCATTGATCCACTTAAACATGATATTCGTTTTGTTGAAGACAACTGGGAGAATCCTTCTCTGGGCTGCGCAGGTCTCGGCTGGGAAGTCTGGCTCGATGGTATGGAAATCACACAGTTTACATACTTCCAGCAAGTCGGTGGAATTGAGACGAACCCGGTAGCTGTTGAAATTACGTATGGTATGGAGCGCCTTGCTTCTTACATTCAGGAAAAAGAAAATGTGTTTGATCTGGAATGGGTAGAGGGAATCACCTATGGTGATGTATTCCTGCAGCCTGAGTTTGAACACTCCAAATATACGTTTGAAGTATCCGATGTGAAGATGCTGTTTACCCTCTTCAACATGCATGAAGAAGAAGCGAATAAGGCTATGGCACAGAATCTGGTATTCCCGGCATATGACTATGTGCTGAAATGTTCCCATACGTTTAACCTGCTGGATGCTCGTGGAGCAATCAGTGTTACAGAACGTACCGGTTACATTACGCGGGTCCGTAATCTGGCACGCCAAGTGGCAGCAACATATGTGGAAGAGCGCGAGAAGCTTGGCTTCCCGCTGATCAAGAAAGGGGGAGCCGAGCATGTCTAAGGATCTGTTGTTTGAAATTGGTCTGGAAGAAGTACCTGCACGTTTCTTGCGCGCGGCGATAGAACAGCTGCAGGAACGTATCGTGAAATGGCTGGATGCATCCCGCATAACACATGGTGAGGTAAACGCTTATGCTACACCACGTCGCTTGGCTGTCATGATTCAGAATGTTGCCGAGAAACAAGAGGATGTAGAAGAAGAAGTGAAAGGCCCTTCCCGTAAAATCGCACTTGACGAGAGCGGCAACTGGAGCAAAGCAGCACTCGGATTTGCACGGAGTCAAGGTGTTGATCCGGATCAGTTTACGTTTAAGGAACTCAGCGGAGTCGAGTATATCTATGCAACCAAGAGCAGCAAAGGTGTAGAGACTTCATCTGTAATTGGTGAAGGATTGCTGTCGATTTTGCACGCCATGACATTCCCTAAATTCATGCGCTGGGCTTCATATGATTTTAAATTTGTCCGCCCGATTCGCTGGATTGTCGCTCTGCTTGGTAGTGAGGTTATTGATATTGAAGTTGCAGGTGTGAAATCCGGGAATGTAACTCGGGGACATCGTTTCCTTGGTAAGGAGACCGTGATTACTAACCCTGCTTCATACGTCGAATTGCTGCGATCCGAACATGTTATTGCAGATATCAAGGAACGGGAGCAAATGATTGTTTCCCAGATTCAGGCACTGGCTGCTGAGAAAAATTGGGATATAGCCATCAAGGAAGATTTGCTGGAGGAAGTACTGTTTTTGGTGGAAACGCCAACCGTATTGTTCGGAACATTCGATCCTTCATTCCTTAATATCCCTCAGGAAGTATTGATTACTTCGATGCGTGAGCATCAGCGTTACTTCCCTGTACTGGATAGTGCAGGACAATTGCTGCCTTACTTTGTAACCGTTCGTAACGGAGGCAGTGATTCACTTGATGTCATCGCTAAAGGTAACGAAAAAGTACTGCGTGCCCGTCTGTCCGACGCCAAGTTCTTCTACGAAGAAGACCAGAAGCTCGAGATTAAGGACGCACTGTCCAAACTGGAGAGCATTGTCTTTCAGGAGGAGCTGGGTACCGTTGGTGACAAGGTGCGCCGTATTCGCAAGATTGCGGACGGACTCGCATCCAAACTGCAGGTTTCTGCTGACGTTGCCGAATCGGTGAGCCGCTCTGCAGATATCTGCAAGTTTGACCTGGTTACGCTGATGGTTGGTGAGTTCCCTGAATTGCAAGGAGTTATGGGTGAGGATTACGCTCGCAAGGCAGGCGAGAAGGAAGAAGTGGCCAAAGCGGTATTTGAACACTATCAGCCGCGCTTTGCCGGAGACCAATCTCCTGCTTCACTCGTAGGTGCGATAGTAAGTGCTGCAGATAAAATGGATACCATCGTGGGCTGTTTCTCCATCAATATCATCCCGACAGGATCCCAGGATCCATATGCACTTCGTCGTCAGGCCGCGGGTATTGTACAAATCTTGCTGGATCATCAGCTTCCACTGACGCTCTCCGATGTGTTCGGGGTTGCGCTTCAGGTACACGCTCAGATGAACCTTTTGAAACGTGCAGATGAAGAGGTTCGTAAAGATTTGCAGGACTTCTTCGGTCTTCGTGTGAAAAAACTGTTGTCCGAGACTGTTCGTTATGATGTTGTTGATGCCGTGATCTCTGCCGGATTCGATGATATTAGTGCCATTGTTCCAAAAGGCGAGGCTTTGATGGCCGCTGTTCAAACCGGTGATGCATTCAAAACAACAGTGGAATCTTTCAACCGGGTGGGTAATCTGGCTGCCAAAGCGTCGAATGCTTCTGTTCATCCTGAACTGTTTACCGAAGAAGGTGAGAAGCAGCTGCATGAAGCTTGGAACAGAACCAATGAGGAATATCGCAAAGCTTTGTCGCAGCACGATGCAGCGGAAGCGCTGGCGATTGCATCCGCTTGGAAGGAAGCCATAACAGCATTCTTCGATTCCGTAATGGTTATGGCCGAAGATGAAGCAGTCCGTGCTAATCGCTTGGCTCTGCTCGCAGCTATCGATCGTGACTTGAAAGGATTTGCCGATTTCTCCAAATTGGTGTTAGTATAATATCCCGGCACGGACGGGTTAGAGCATACGCTTCAAATTCAGTATTAAAGAAGGATATATGAGGGTATAAATATACGGAACGGGTTGTGAAATTTTATTTTTAACAGCCGTTCCGTATTTTAGCCTTTGATTTACCTTGACTGGTCAGAAGGAATTTCGCTGACGGAAGTCGTATATAACAATATGCAGCTATTTTATGAAGCCGGGTGATCCTGAGGTTGAGTGAGTTGAATGTACGCCAGATTGTTGTGGACGGAGATGCTTGTCCGGTGAAAGCCGAGATTGCAGAAACGGCCCGCCGTTTTGATATCCCCGTATTGTTAGTATCTTCCTTTGATCATTTGCTTCAGGGAGGAGAAGGGGTGCGTACCGTGCAGGTGGACCGCAGTGATCAGAGCGCGGATCTGTACATCGCCAATCATATCAAGCCCTGTGATATCGTCATTACACAGGATTATGGACTGGCAGCACTCGCGCTTGGCAAACGTTGTTATGTTTTATCATTTCGTGGTCGCGAATTTAATGATCGTGACATTGATTTTATGCTCGATTCCCGGCATACTGCTGCCAAAGCACGGAAAAGAGGGCATTATGGGAAGGGTCCAAAGCCTTTCACAGAGCAGGATCGGGAAATTTTTCAACATAAACTGACAAAACTTTTGAAAGATTTGCAGGAGAATGTGTAAGTTTAGCGAATTATATTTACGTGCTGAAAGAGATGAAGGTGGCCAGAGATGAGTACCGGACAAGGCGGTATACCCGAAAGCATTATTGAATCGGTGTTACAGCAGCATGATATTGTCGATACGGTGAGCCGATTTGTGCATCTGACCAAGCAGGGGAAGTACATGAAAGGCCTCTGCCCTTTTCATTCCGAGAAGACGCCTTCGTTTACAGTTACACCAGAGAAACAAATTTTCTACTGCTACGGTTGCGGCACGGGTGGAAATGCCATCAAATTCAGGATGGAAATCGAAGGGTTATCCTTTCCCGAGGCTGTCAAGACGATGGCGGAAGAAAGTCACATCTCCATGGGGGACTGGCAAGGGCGTGAATCCGCTCATGTAAATCCGGAGACCGAACGTCTGCTGGAGGCGTATGAGCTAACTGCAAAGCTGTATCATTTCTTATTGAAAAATACAGAGCATGGAAAAGCAGCCATGGAGTATTTACGCTCGCGGGGCTTTAGCGACAAGCTGATTGACCAGTTCCAGATTGGTTATGCGCCGAATCGTTGGGACACGTTGGTGCAATTTCTGGAGAAACGCAACTTTCCTCTTGAAGAGATGGAAAAGGGCGGTCTTCTGTCGCAGCGGAGTGAAGGTCAGGGCTATGTGGACCGCTTCCGAGACAGGGTGATGTTCCCGATTAATGGCAGAAGCGGCAAACCGATTGCATTTGCAGGCCGCATTTTGGGAGACGGGCAGCCGAAGTACCTAAATTCACCGGAAACCCGGTTATTTAACAAAAGCCGAGTTCTCTACAATCTGCATCAGGCCAAAAATGCAATTCGAAAACAAAGACAAGCTATTTTGTTTGAAGGTTACGGCGACGTGATCTCCGCCTGGGATCAAGAGATCCAGAACGGAGTAGCGGCCATGGGTACAGCGCTGACCGAGAATCAGGCACTTATGCTCAAGGGCATGTGCGACGAGGTCATTATCTGTTATGACGGTGACCGAGCAGGGCAGGCCGCTGCACTTAAGAACTTCCCCATTCTGGAAGAGGCTGGGCTGCAGGTTAAGGTGGCTCTTATACCCGAAGGACTTGATCCGGATGATTTTATTCGGAAGTACGGTGGTGAACGGTTTCGCAACCAGATTGTAGACGGTGCTGTGACCACAACAAAATTTAAGCTTATAAACCTTAAAAAAAACCATATACTGCTAGAAGGCGGCGGTCTGATCGCCTATTCCAAGGAAGCGGTAAAGCTAATCGCGCCATTATCTTCCCCTACAGAACGCGAAGTGTATTTGCGTGAACTGGCTGCTGAAGTGGATGTGTCATTTGAGACACTGAAGCAGGAGTGTAATGAAGAGCGCCAGTCCATGAAAAATAACGAGCAGTATGGGGATAATAACCCGAAAAGGTGGAATAATGGTAGGCAACAAAATAGGCAGGTGCCTACACCCAATCTGTTGCCGGCTTACCATGCTGCTGAGCGCAAATTGCTTGCTTGGATGCTTCAGGATGACGAGGCTGCACAGTATGTGAATGAGCATCTTGGTGAAGCTTTTAACTTGGATGATCATGCAGCTATTGCTGCTTATCTATATGCCTATTATGCGCAAGGCAAATCGCCGGATACAAGCCGTTTTATGTCCTCATTGCATGATGATCGATTGGAGAAAACCGTCAGCTCGATCTCAATGATGGATGGCCCGGGTGAATGGAACGTTCAGATACTCGATGATTGTATCAGGGAAGTGCTGAAATATCCGCGCAAAAAAGAGTACGATCTAAAAAAGGAAGAAATGATTGCTGCAGAGCGTGCAGGTGATTTTGTACGCGCGGCACAAATCGCAATTGAAATGATTGCCCTAGAGAGACAGTAAATGTCCGTGTGTTGGATGTTTCTAGGGAGGAGGGAGTCGAGTTATGGCGAATGATCAGCATACTGAACTAGAAACAGAATTGACGCTGGATCAGGTTAAGGATCAACTGATTGAATCAGGCAAAAAAAGAGCTTCATTGAACTACAAGGAAATTATTGAGAAACTCTCCCCGTTTGAGCAGGATGCTGAGCAAATGGATGAGTTCTACGAACAATTAAGTGACCTGGGTATCGACGTGGTAAACGAGAATGATGAAGAGGTTACGCTTCGCCCTAGTGATGACTCAGATAACAACAACAGAGAGGGAGACGATGAGTTCCACTTTGATGATGATCTGAGCTTGCCTCCAGGTATCAAAATCAATGACCCTGTCCGGATGTATCTGAAGGAAATTGGTCGTGTACCATTGTTGTCTGCGGATGATGAAGTGGAACTGGCCAAACGGATTGAAAACGGGGATGAAGAAGCGAAGCGCCGACTGGCTGAAGCCAACCTTCGGCTCGTTGTCAGTATCGCCAAGCGATATGTGGGACGCGGCATGCTGTTCCTTGACCTGATTCAGGAAGGAAACATGGGTCTGATCAAGGCCGTAGAGAAGTTTGACCACAAAAAAGGGTATAAGTTCAGTACGTATGCGACTTGGTGGATTCGTCAAGCCATCACACGTGCGATAGCCGATCAGGCGCGTACCATTCGTATTCCGGTGCACATGGTCGAAACGATAAATAAACTGATTCGGGTATCCCGTCAGTTGTTGCAAGAACTTGGACGCGAACCAACGCCAGAAGAAATTGCAGCTGAAATGGATCTGAGCGTGGAGAAAGTGCGTGAGATCACGAAGATTGCACAGGAACCGGTTTCCCTCGAAACACCGATCGGTGAAGAGGATGACTCCCATCTGGGCGATTTTATCGAGGATCAGGAAGCTCTGGCTCCAGCAGATGCTGCTGCCTATGAATTGCTGAAAGAACAGCTTGAAGACGTACTGGATACGTTGACAGAGCGTGAAGAGAATGTACTTCGCCTTCGTTTTGGTCTGGACGATGGACGGACGAGAACGCTGGAAGAAGTGGGCAAGGTCTTTGGAGTTACGCGTGAGCGTATTCGTCAGATCGAAGCTAAGGCTCTTCGTAAACTGCGCCACCCAAGCCGCAGCAAACGGCTTAAGGATTTCCTCGAATAACAGAACCACGGGAGACTTTTCGCAAGCCGCTTAGGCGGCGGCGAGGTCTCCTTTATTTTTAAATCCAATGTCTTAATTGCTTGGTTTTGGTAATTAATCCTTGAAATGTTTGATTGGATTTCATTTTATCGCTTTTCGTTGTCCAATGCAAATCAATAAATTAAATGAATGTGCAGGTGCTTCATGAAACTTTCGAATCGATTACAACAAATACATGATCAAATTCCCGAGGGCAGCCGTCTAGCCGATATAGGCTCTGATCATGCATTGCTGCCGGTAGCTGCCGTTCGCAGTGGGAAGGCTGCAAGTGCTGTGGCAGGAGAAGTTAACCCGGGACCCTACGAGGCCGCGCGCAAACAGGTAAGTGATGCAGGGCTGCAGGAAAAAATTACCGTTCGTCGTGGAGACGGACTGGAAGTCGTCTCTGCAGGCGAGGTAGATGTCATTACGATTGCGGGAATGGGTGGAGCATTAATTGCTTCCATACTGGACCGCGGCCTATCCAAACTGGAAGAAGTGAAGATGCTTATCCTTCAACCTAATGTGGGTGAGGATATCCTCAGACGCTGGCTGCTGGATCATCAATGGGTGGTTGTGGCAGAACGATTGCTTGAGGAAGATGGCAAGATCTATGAGATTATTACAGCCATGCCGCAGGCAACCAGTCCAATTGCGAATGAGGAAGTGTACCTCGCCCGCCCGCTTGAAGGCGGAGTCGTTCTGACGCAAGATCTATTGCTGCGTATGGGTCCATATCTGGTGGACAGACCCACAGACGTATTCTTTGCAAAATGGGAAAGTGAGATCGTTAAGCTGAAGGGTGTTGTGCAGTCCATCTCAAAATCGGACCAGGACTCTTCGCGTGAAAAGGCTGCCGAGGTGGAACGTCTGATTGCAAACCTGAAGGAGGTACTCGAATGTTTGCCAAAGGTCAAACTGTAATTCAATTGATGGAGCAGCTGGCTCCCAAACATCTGGCTGTACCCGATGACCGGATCGGACTGCAGCTGGGCAGTCTGCAAAAAGAGATAAATCACGTTCTTATTGCTCTTGATGTGACTGATGAAGTTGTAGAGGAAGCTATTCGAATCGGTGCCAATCTCATTATTGCTCACCATGCTATTATTTTCCGGCCGGTAAAATCATTCAATACGGATACACCGATGGGTAAATTGTATGAGAAGCTGATTAAGCATGATATTGCCGTATATATCAGTCACACCAATCTGGACGTGGCCGAAGGCGGCATGAATGATTGGATGGCTGAAGCGATCGGCATTGAGAGCAAAGAGTCGCTGGAAGATGTACATACAGACCATCTGTACAAGCTGGCTGTATTCGTCCCGCGCACGCATCATGAACAGGTGCTTCAGGCCATTCTGGAAGCTGGAGCCGGAAGTATCGGCCAATACAGCAAATGCAGCTTCAATACCGAAGGAACAGGAACCTTTGTACCAGGAGAAGGGACACAGCCTTTTATTGGTACACAGGGCCAGCTGGAGCGAGTGGAAGAGATGCGTATTGAGACCATTGTACCGCAGAGCCTGCGGAGCAAAGTGGTACAGGCCATGCTGAAGGCTCACCCTTATGAAGAAGTGGCCTATGACCTGTATGCCATGGATTTAAAAGGCCGTACACTCGGTCTGGGGCGTCTTGGACCCCTCAAGGAACCAAAGACACTGGGTGAACTGGTAGAGGTCGTGAAGGCCCAATTAAACGTGCCATACGTTCGTGTCGTAGGGGATCTGAACCGGCAGATCAAAAAAGCGGCAGTCCTTGGCGGTTCGGGAAGCCGTTATACGCTGACAGCTCGTTTCAAAGGGGCCGATGTCATCGTAACGGGAGATATTGATTATCATACCGCTCATGATGCGCTGATGGCTGGCATGTGCATCATAGATGCGGGTCATAATGCCGAGAAGATCATGAAGTCCAAAACAGCGGACTGGCTGCGTTTGCGATTGACAGACAAGCGTTATGAGACCCAAGTGACGGCTTCGGAGGTCAATACGGAAGTATTCCAGTTTATGTAGTTAAGTGGGATCATCCGTTTCCAGTAATATTAAGCTTGTTTGTAAACTCAAATGCCTGTATACTATGTAATGTTGTTCGGAAAGCTTGACAGACAATCGCTGGTGGCCTTGTTGCCACGAGAGGAAAGTCCGGGCTCCACAGGGCAGGATGCTGGATAACGTCCAGTCAGCGCGAGTTGAAGGATAGTGCCACAGAAATGGACCGCCGATGGCCGGATTTTCCGGTACAGGCAAGGATGGAACCGAGGTGTAAGAGACCCCGAGGAACGCTGGTGACTTCGTTCCTGGTAAACCCCATCTGGAGCAAGACCTAATGGGACACAGCCGACTCTTCGGAGGAGGCAGCCTTAGCCCGAGGTGTGTCTAGGTTGGTCGCTTGAGCTGTGCAGCAATGTATGGCCTAGATAGATGATTGTCGCTTGTGGTGGGAGGGTAGTTCCCGTTTGAACCACGAAGAGCACAGAACCCGGCTTACGGTAAGCTTTCCAAACTGCAACAACATGTATTGAACGATTTACTTACCTTTAATTGTACTTCTCTTCTAAAAATTAAAACAAACATCAATAAGGCGACAGAACCCGATATCCTCGGATCTGCCGCCTTATTTTTTTACGTATTAAGTTCTGACTGGATACTAGTCATAGTACAGTTAATGACAGTTTATTACAGTGTAACCGCCGTATCGGATTGTACAGCAGCATGCCAGCGCTGAATAGCTCGGTCCATACGCTCAACGGCTTCAGGAAGCTGCTCAGGGTCTGTATGCGTGAAGTTGATACGCATCCGGTTCAGTTCAGGAGTTCCGGCATAGAAGGAATCACCAGGTACAATACATACTTTTTCCTGAATACCGTAAGTAAACAAATTGCTGGCTGCCATCGCTTCAGGCAGTTCGAGCCACAGGAACATGCCGCCTTGCGGAGAATTCCAAGAGATTCCTTCCCAAGCCTTCTCTTTCATAAGGGAAGTCATGGTATTCATTCGTTTGGCGTAGTCCTTGGAAATGCTGCGAATATGTCCATCAAGATCAAACGTTTCGAGTAAGGCATGAAGAGCTCGCTGGTCGATGCTGCTGGAATGCAGATCTGCTCCCTGTTTCGCTCGTGCAGCGATCTTAACAATATCTGCAGAAGCAAGAATCCAACCGGTACGAAGTCCTGGAGCAACGGTTTTGGAGAATGTGCTTGTATAGATGACGTTGGATGGTCCATCGTAAGACGCTGCATCCAGTTCGACAAGCGAAGGTGCATCCAGTTGTTCCGGATTGAAACGGATTTCGCCATATGGATCGTCTTCCAGAATGAGCACTCCGTATTTGCGACACAGGTCAACGGCCTGCTGTCTTCTGGAGCGGCTCCATACTTTGCCTGAAGGGTTGGAGAACGTTGGATTAATGTACACCAGTTTCGGCTGATGCTGTTTTAACTGTTCTTCAAGGGATTCAGGGAGCATGCCTTCTTCATCGCAGGCTACCCCATGGGATTCAGCCTGATAGGAATGGATAACTTGAAGAGCAGCCAGGTAGGTTGGTGATTCAACCAGTACGCGGTCACCTGGATCAAGCAGAATACGGCAGACCAGATCTATGGATTGCTGTGATCCTGTAGTCAGGAGCATATGATCGGGGGAAGCGGGAATGCCCTTGGATTCCAGACGCTCGGCAATTTTGGCGCGCAGCGGTCTGTAGCCTTCCGTTTCTGCATATTGAAGGGCAGCTGCACCGCTCATAAACACCTGTTGATACGCGTCACGTATAGCTTCAACCGGGAATGATGACTGTGCTGGCAAACCTCCGGCAAGGGATATCATTCCAGGCGCCTGTGCAGCCTGAAGCATGTCGCGAACGACAGAGGACGGGGTGTTTAAAGCCATTTTGGACCAAGGGATACTCATCGTGTTCTCATCTCCTGTTATTCACTGTTATACTGATATTATAAACTATAATAGCCGGAATGCGATATAACAGTAAAATGTGGATGATAACAGTTGGGGGAGCGGGCAGATGCACATTGAATTGAAACGGGGAAGCAGTACCAAATTGTATATTCAGATCGCGCTTACACTCGCAGATCGGATCCGTTCAGGTTTGATTGAGCCTGGAACACGTCTGCCATCTGTACGTAAAATGACCGCGGACCTGGGAGTAAGTCTCGTTACCGTGTCTAAGGCATATGCCGAACTGGAGGCTATTCAACTGATAACCTGCTCACAGGGGAAAGGATGCTATGTACGAGGGGCCCAGGAGATAGAGCAAACGGAGGGGATGGATAAAAACCAGCAAGCCGAGCGAAATCACGATAATAATACGCCGTGGAACTGGCAGATGGCACTTGTGGATTATTTGCCGCGTGCGCAGCTTTGGCGGCATTTTGATGCTTCTCCTCAGGTGCAGTATGAATTGCATATGTCAGCCATCCAGCCTGAGCTGCTGCCAACGACTGAAATTATTAATAGTGCCTACCGGTTGTCCTCCGACCACCCTGAACGCATGGCAGCGTACGGCTCTTTTCAGGGGGACCGGGAACTCCGCCAGACCTTTGCAGGCCATTTTGCCGAAAGGGGTCTGCAAGTCGCCCCAGAGCGAATGCTAATTACAAGTGGGACACAGCAGGGAATCGACTTGGTTGCCCGTACCTTCGTTGGGCCTGGAGATGTGGTCTACATGGAGGCTCCTACATACACGGGTGCAATTGATGTATTTACGAGCAGAGGAGCCAAAATCATTACCGTGCCAATGGACGGTGAAGGCATGCGTATTGATCTGTTGACACGTCTGTGCGACACGTACCCGCCAAAGTTGATTTATACCATCCCTACATACCACAATCCAACAGGTGTAACGATGAGCGCCAGAAGACGGGCACAACTATTGAATCTGGCACAGAGCTATCACTGTCTCATTTTGGAGGATGATCCATTCGCCGATCTGTATTTCCGTGATTCTCCTCCTGCGTCCATTAAATCGATGGATACTACAGGCCATGTCGTTTATATCAAAAGCTTCAGCAAGGTGCTGTCTCCCGGTTGCCGCGTAGCCTGTGCCATTGCTGAAGGGAGTGTGCTGACCCGTTTGGTCGCAGCCAAATCCACGGCAGATCTGGGCAGTCCTTTACTTACACAAAAGGCACTTCAATCCTTCATTCAGCATCAGTATAGCTCCTATATCGTTCGATTACGCAAAGAGCTGTACGCCAGACTACAGGCAGCATCCGATGTTCTGGAGGAATACCGTGTACCCGGTATGTACTGGGTCCTGCCTGAAGGTGGGTTAAACCTGTGGCTTCAGCTGCCAGATGGACTGGATATGCGGGAACTGCACCGTCAGTCACTGGCTGCAGGCGTTTCTTTTCTGCCGGGATCTGCTTGTTATGTAGGTGAGACGGATACGGCAAGTCTGCGAATTTGTTTTACGGTTACGAATGTGAAGGGGTTGTGTGAAGGGCTTCGTGTGTTGTGCGGTGTTATTCAGAGGGTGATGCCTAAGCAGGGGGGAACAGCAGCGGACAGGCTCCCGCTCATATAATTTTTTGGAACAAGGACATACATCCAATCCACTTTCGTCCTAGTGCAATACGTTATAGTATCACTTGAAAGGGAGTTGGTTTTAAATGAACCATTACTGTCCACCGCTTTGCCCGATTGTATGTGACCCGATCCAGGTTGTTGAGAATTACTACGTTCCGCAGATCGTACCTGTCATTCACCCGATTGAAGTCATCAAAAAAACGCACTGTGTGCCAGTTCATCACCATGTATATCCTGTCGTTGTCAAAGAAGAAGATCCTTGCTATGTATCCAGCTATAACAGCAAGAAAAAATCCGTGAAAAAATCCGGCAAAGCCCGCACATCGTCCCGCAAACGCTAGTCGCAGCGGGTGCCCCGGGGAAATAGAGAACAGATCAAAAAGCAGCATACGCCCCGGGGCGCAGCTGCTTTTATTTTTGTACACGAAGCAAAATTAGAGTATCCATCCACAAGGCTACTTCGTATATTTTTTCATCGTGTTATCCATCTGCTGCCTTACATGCTGAGGCCAGAACTGTAAGGGTGCACTGTTGCTTGAAGCGGACTGAAGCGCCTTGTAGACATCGACCTGACCATAACCATAATACTTGTCGTGACCGGGGTCACCAAGGTCGATGACACTCTGACGCATCAGGTCCATGACTTCTGTATTGGTCAGATCCGGATTCAACGAACGAATTAACCCAGCAAGTGCAGCGACATGGGGGCTGGCCATTGACGTTCCAGATAGGGCGGCATATTGATTATTGGGATAGGTGCTTGCAATGCTGGTGCCAGGCGCCATTACATCCACATAATCACCGTAGTTGGAATACGAAGCCTTATTCATATCTGGATCGGTAGCCGAAACGGCGAACACCTCAGGATAAGCGGCAGGATATCCAGGTCGTTCAGTGTTATCATTCCCGGTTGCAGCAATCAGGACAATATCGCGATCGAAGGCATACTTGATGGCATCATGGAGAAATTGGGCATCTGCATAATTGCCCAGACTCATGTTGATGACCTTGGCCCCGTGGTCCGCAGCCCAAATGATGCCTTCAGCCACGGCATACGTGGTTCCTGAACCCGAATTGTCCAGTACCTTCACGGGAAGAACCTTGTTATACCAACTCATTCCTGCCACGCCTTCGCTATTATTGACAATAGCGCCAATGATTCCGGCTACATGTGTACCATGGCCCACATCGTCAAGCGGCTTGCTCTTCGGATCAACGACGTTATAACCCTCCAGCAGCTTACCCTTCAGGTCCGGATGATTCAGGTCCACTCCGGTATCCACTACGGCAACAATAACGTCTTCTTTCCCTTTTGTAATATTCCAGCCCCGATTGGTTTCAATGGCGGGGAGATTCCACTGGTAATCCGTGAACAAAATATCGTTGGGAATCGTTACATCCGTATCGGTTTGTTCAGGTGCGGCTTCATTGGTTAAATACATGTAGTGGGGTTCCATATACAGCGGATTCCATTTGCGTTCAAAATAGGAATGCAGCTGCTCGTAGTTCATGTGTTCTGAACGAAAAACATAAGTGTATCCCAGCTTACGCGCAGATTGGGTTCGCAAATCGGATTTGATGATCCGCATATCCCGTTCACCCGGCTCCTGTCGGAAACGAATAACGATTTCATTTTCATAAAAATGGCTGGCATTGGCATTATCATGCCCTGTTTTTACCGTGACTTCGTTAAGGGTATCCGGGTGTACGGATTCAATTTTGAATTTGCCCTCACGCGGGTAAGGAATCATGCGCAGGTTTTTGCGCTGATGCTGTTCCACAGCATTCAAGACACTTTGGCTAAAGAGTGCAACAACCGCTTTGTTCCCATCCTTGGAGGGCAGGCCCATGACGAAATATTTTTCTTTGCCTAGAGGAAATGAGGAAGATTCGAAGCTTTGGCGTTTCATGACCGCTTTTTTCGCAAGGTTAAGGGAGTGCTCGAGTTTTTGCTGCTCGACTTTGCTTCCTTTACCGGATTCTTTCGCAAAATGTTTATGGACTGTGCCTTTGCTATCCAGCACATCAATGGAACGAATATGATCATGTGTACGCTGTAAATCCTGAACATATCGACCGAACTCGGCTTCATTCATAGTGCCGCTCTTCTCGAGCATTAAGCTGAGATGCTGCTTGGCATCCATACGTGTCAACAAATCTGTCGCTTTTACATCCTGGACTTTTAAACGCTGTTTGTTCGCATGTTCCTCATGAGGTGCATCGGGCATGGCGCTCGGCTCAGGTGCAGGACGGTTGGATGTCGGAAGGAGCAGGGTCAGTGCAAGCGCTCCTGCACCGGCGGCGATGGCCCAGTTTATCCATTTAGGTCTGGACATGGGGAATATAACCTCCTCTTGTATTTTGGACAGCAGTCATGAGTTTTCTGTTTTCATCGTTGTCCTTGGCATAGTTCTATCGTTAGGAAAAGCGGTTATTTTTATGCAGGTGAAAACGGAGCAGACTTCGCTTAATGGGTAAGGATCGTGGCGGTTATGTAAAGGATGATTAAGGGATACCGCTCGTCATCTTTTTATGGTAGGATAGTAGCTGAGAATCCAAGGTCAGGGGACAACCACCGTGGCCGACCTATATGTAAGGACTTATTTAAGGGGGAGCTACCTTTATGTCAGCAGCCAATGTACAGAAAACTTGTGAGTCAACTAGGGAAAAGTTAAAACCTGCTATCGATCGGATCGAACAATTTTTGAATGAAAATGCCTTGCCTGAACTGGATCAGAACCAGACTGAGGAATCGACAACCTTCTACAAAGGATTTCTTTCGGATCTCCGTCATTTGCTTGTTTTTTCTGAAGTTTCTTACGAAAAACTTGGCGTTGTGCTGCGTCGTGCCAATTTTGATGTCGATTTTGCCGAAAAGGCTCTCTATAATACGTATCATCAATGCGTAAACAGCTTTTTCTATCCCAAAAATGAATGCTATTCCGAAGATGGAAGATATGCGTACACAGGTCAGGATGCCATTCGCTTCCGTGACAAGCCGGTTCGTGCAGTACGCGATGTTATTCTTGAAGTTTCCAAAACGTATGAAGAGCTGCGCGATGATCTGGCCTTTTATGAAAGTGACTATTTGACCCAGCGCCGGATGCAGAATCAACGCAATCACGCATAGTTCAGCGTTTTAACAACCTATATAAATGGACGAAACCGCCAGCAATGGCGGTTTTTTGGCGTTTTCGGACAAGAAAAGAGTGGCTGAATTCATGTCATCATCTGACATCTCGGCAGAGAATAGCCGTTTTACACTGGGGAGACAATAGATGTCGAGGTGATAAATAAATGAGCCAAGACAAGCCAATTGTCAAATGCAGTGTGTCCAACTGTCATTTCTGGGGAGAAAACAATTTCTGCCACGCCGATGCCATCATGATTGACATTGACCAACATGCTACTCGTCGCTTGCATGAAGAATTTGCTGGAGAAACGTTTGATTCGGATCATCAGGATCATGCGCGTACCTCTTCGGCAACATGCTGTCACACATTCAAACCCAAATGAGCAGTCATCCCTAATTATTATGGAGGTGCTTTGAAGTGAAGAATGATAATAAAGAGGATTATCCATTTCATCGTTCCAAAACGGCCAAACCTGCCAATGTGAAAAAGCGTGAACGTGTGGATTATCCACGACGTGAACATCGTGAGGAATATGGTGCAGAGGTGGCTCCGCCGGCTTCTGTACGTACAGAGCGCACTGAACCGGCTGCAGCAGTCCCGGAAAAGCATGAAGCTGATCGCGTTATGGAGTCAACCGGTAAAGTCTCCGGTTATATTGGGTTAGCTTGCGGGATTGCGTCCTTATTTATGTGGTCTATTGTACTTGGTCCGGCTGCAGCCGTCCTTGGTTATTACGCTTATGTAAACGGGCGTAAAACGGCCGGAGCTTGGTCCATTGGACTGGGAGCACTCGCTACAATCAGTTATTTCTTCATGATTCCATTTGCCCGTTAAATTCAAGTTGACGAAATACGTGATTTAGCCAGCAATTTTGAACTGAATAGGGCATATCATAACCTTCTCCTTTCCCGTAAATACGGGATTTGGGTGAAGGTTTTTCGTATTTGCGCAAACCGAAGATTAAATGGGTTTATTTTTCTGAAAACCATGGCAGATTTTTGTAAAACGATGTAGAATATAGGCATAATATACGTTTATTTATACGGGAGTGGGAAAACAGATGCAGATTGATCCAAACGGGTCACGGCAGTTACTGGAACTTCAATTGTCCAATGCTGCCAATCAAACGAATGTGTCAGGTGAAACTGCGGGTTCATCATCAGACTTCGCCGATATGATGGACGGGCTGTTGAGTGCGAGTACAAACGCTTCGAACAGCAGCGATTCACCTTCTTCAAGTTCAATTGGCATCTCCAAAAGATCCAGTGACGGCTTGTTGTGGTTACAACTGGGCAGTTTGTATAATACGGATTCAAGTACGAGTTCTTCCAGCAGCAGTGAGAATGTGTCTTTGTCGACACATACCAATACTGTAAAAGCGGATACCAAGGGATCTGTGCCAACCGATTTTGAATCTTTGATTGCAGCGGCAAGTGCCAAGTATGGAGTGCCTGAATCTCTGATCAAGGCTGTCATTGACACGGAATCCGGATTCAATCCGAACGTGGTATCATCCGCAGGCGCCAAAGGATTAATGCAATTAATGGATGGGACTGCAGCTGGTCTCGGTGTAACGAATGCCTTTGATCCTGCTCAGAGTATTGATGCCGGAACCAAATATCTCTCCCTTCAGCTTCAGCGTTTTGGTGGCGAGGTGAAGATGGCGCTCGCCGCTTATAATGCTGGACCAGGGCGCGTTTCTCGTTTGGGCGTGTCAAACGACAGTGGACTGATGAGTGTACTTAACCTTTTGCCTGCGGAGACACAGGCGTATATTTCCAAAGTGGAAAAAGCACAGTCAAAATATTCAGTATAGCGTCAAAGATCGTTGTTTTCAGCGAGTTCAGCAGGAGATCAATTCGGGAGCATGCCTGGGAAGCCAGCCTGTTCCTGATTGGTCTTTTTGTGTTGGGGCGGGATCGTGTTACAATGCTCACTGTAGGTTTAGAGAACATCTGAAGGAGGTCTGACCTCATTTGAAATATTTTGATTATGCAGCAACAACTCCTCCTGATTCAGACGTGGTTCGAACGATGGCTGAAATTATGGAGGCACATTATGGCAATCCGTCATCCATTCATGGATACGGAGAACGAGCGGATCAACTGCTGAGGCGTGCACGCTGCGGCTGCGCAGCAGCACTTGGTGTTAAGCCAGAAGAGATCGTGTTTACTTCCGGGGCGACGGAGAGCAATAACCTCGCCATAAAAGGAGCAGCACTTAGGTATCAGACACGGGGAAAACATCTCATTACGACGGCTACCGAACATGCTTCCGTATATGAGAGTTTTTTGCAGCTGCAGCAGTGGGGCTGGGAGGTAACCTGGCTGCCCGTGGATTCGGATGGCCGTGTAAGCACTCAGCAGGTTATGGATGCGATAAGACCGGACACGGTTCTTGTCAGCCTCATGCATGTAAACAATGAAACAGGGATCATCCATCCCGTTGCAGAGATCGGCAAGCGTTTGAAAAGTGCCGCACCGCGCGTGCTTTTTCACGTGGATGGGGTACAGGGATTTGGCAAACTGGAAGCAAAGCCCGCTTCGTGGGGAGCTGATCTGTACAGTTTATCTGCTCACAAAATCCGTGGTCCAAAAGGAGCGGGACTCCTCTATGTACGAAGTGGAGTGGAACTTACCCCACTGCTCTCTGGTGGTTCGCAGGAGCAGGGCATGAGAGCAGGAACAGAGAATGTTCCCTTGCTTGTAGGTATGGCAAAAGCGATGCGTCTTGCGGCAGAACGGCAGCTCGCGTTTGCTGAACGTGCCACAGTGCTGAGAGATCGGATTATGGAAACCATTGAAACCATTCCCGGACTTAAACTGAACAGCCGGAAGGATGGGGCTCCCCACATTATTCACTTTTCCTATCCGGGGATGAAGGCTGAAGTGGCGCTCCATACGCTCGAGCAGCTTGGGATCATCGTTTCTACACAATCAGCCTGCTCCTCCCGCTCTGCGGAGCCGAGCAGAGTCCTTCTTGCGATGGGAAGAGATGCGGCGAGTGCATCAGGAGGATTGCGTATTAGTCTAGGTAACGAACACACAGAAGAGGATGTGGCCTTGTTGGAACAAGCGCTGCATCAGATGGTGGCGCAGCTGCGCCCGTTGGAAAGGCGGATGTAAAGACAAATGAAATATGATATGCTGCTTCTCCGTTTTGGAGAGTTTATGTTAAAAGGTAAAAATCGTGCACGATTCGAAAAAACCATTATTACTCAGGTGAGGGCCTTGCTCAAGCCATATCCAGGCGCAAGCTTGCGTAAGGAATTTGGACGATTGTACGTGGATCTGGGGGGACATTCCCATACAGAGCTGATCGCAGTCCTGAAACGGGTTTTTGGGGTAATGTCCATCAGTCCGGTTAAAGTAACTCCTTCTGTGCTTGAGGATATTGTGGAAACGGCTGTAGCTTTCATGGATGAGAGAGAAAACGAGTTCAAGGAAGGTACGACGTTCAAAGTGAATACTCGCCGGGTGTGGAAAGAGTATCCTCATTCTTCACACGAAATGAACCACATGGTGGGTTCCCCGATATTAAGAAAGTTCCAACAGCTTCGTGTGGATGTACGTAATCCGGACATTGAACTGCGAGTAGAGATTAGAGATCAGGGGACCTATATTTTCAATGAAGTGATTCCCGCTGTTGGCGGGTTCCCTCTCGGTACTAACGGCAAAGCGATGGCGCTGCTGTCGGGAGGAATTGATAGTCCTGTAGCGGCATGGGCTTCCATGAGGCGTGGACTGGAAGTGGAATGTGTACACTTTTACAGTTATCCGTTCACCAGCCAGCGTGCCAAGGAAAAGGTGATCGATCTGGCTCGTGCCTTGGCTGATCATGCCGGTACCATCAAACTGCACCTGGTTCCTTTTACGGAGATCCAAACGGCATTCACCCAGCTGGGTCAGGATAATCTGATCATCACCCTGATGCGCCGTTCCATGCTGCGAATTGCGACCAAGCTGGCTGAACGTGAGCGGGCACTTGCACTAATTACCGGGGATAGCCTTGGTCAAGTTGCAAGCCAGACGCTGCCGAGTATGAATGTCATCGGACGTGCGACGGAACTCCCGCTTTTGCGTCCTCTCGTCATGATGGACAAGCAGGAAATTATTACAATGTCCAAACAGATTGGAACATATGATATATCAATTCTGCCTTACGAGGATTGCTGCACCCTCTTCGTGCCGAAATCACCTACAACGAATCCGAATCTTCGCATCGTGGACAAAATTGAAGCAACGATGAGCCATTTGCCGGAATGGGTAGATGAAGCTGTCGCTCAAACGGAAACCATCGTTCTGCACGCAGGCGAAGCAGCTCCTGCAACCAGTGATAACACGGGGAATGAAATCAAGGAAGACTGGTTCTGATTCTATTCCCCTTGAATTGGTAGAATGACATAATAAGGACTATGTTACCTGTAATGGAAAAAGGACCGGCCGATGGGATAAAATGTACCCCTTGTCAAGGACAATTAAAAAAGGTTAGGCTACTTCAAGCTGCTGTCTGTATCGTACAGGCGGCAGCTTGTTTAAGTTCCATTGACCTCGATAATAATTGTAATAGATCATGTAACTCTTCACTTCTTGCTTAACCTCCTCCAGGGTCATACATGTTTTGAAATTTGTTTCATCTTTAAAATGCCCAAAGAAGGATTCTTGTGGAGCGTTATCCCAACAGTTTCCTCGGCGTGACATGGATTGTTTTAACCCCATTTGTTTCACAAGCTTTTGAAACTTGGGGTTTGTATAGTGGAATCCTTGATCCGAATGAATCAATGCATCCGAAGTGAGATGCCGATGCTTTTGGAGTTGTTTCAACGTCTCCATCGCAATGTCCAATCCAAGGGAAGCAGAGACTTCATAGGCTAATATTTCATTCGTTTCAGCATCTTTAATCGTTGATAGATAGGCCCGTTTACTTATCCCATAAGTTAAGTATGTGATGTCCGTTAAGAGAACTTTGCCTGCAATCCCTGGCTTAAACGCTCGCTTTAACGTGTTGGGACAGGTTCGATGCTCTTGGGTCGCTTTAGCCATACGACGTGTGGGATTTGCTTTTCGAATCGGACAAACGATGTTGTACTTTTGCATGATCCGACGGATTCGCTTGAGATTGTATACGACGCCATACTGAAGTGCGAGCGTCATTTTGATTTGACGGGCGCCTTTGTTCCTCCTACGGTAATGGTAGGCTTTCAGGATGATCGCTTTCATCTTCTGATCATTCTGTTCCTGCTTTTGACGATGTAATCTGGCATCTTCACTACAATAGTGGTAATAGCCTGAACGTGAAACGCCAGCAATAGCACAAAGAACATGCACCTTGCGTTGGAAAGAGTATGTATGCAACATCTCTTGAATCAGTTTAAATTTTTGTCGCGTACTGAGTTGGATTTTTTTCTTCTCATCTGCCTTTCGAGTTGATCGAGCTTTTTTAAGAATTCATTCTCCGCTTCAAGCCATTTCATTTTCGCTTCCAAACGGGCATATTTTTCTTCAAGACTTAATTCACGGGTCAGAGAACGTTCTGAGGCGTGTTTTCTACCATCCGTTAATCCAGCAGATCCTTGTTCCTGAAATGCCGTACGCCATCGATTGGAAGCCTTTCGAATCCGGGTTGCACCCAAAACGTCAATGGGAAATCCTGCTTCCTGAAAGATCTCACTAGGAAGCATACCTTGACTGTGTTCTTGAATAAATCGTTCTTTGAACGCATCCGTATACGTAATGGCTTTAGCGCTAACATTTTTCACATAA
Source organism: Paenibacillus xylanilyticus (assembly GCF_009664365.1). Taxonomy (NCBI): domain Bacteria; kingdom Bacillati; phylum Bacillota; class Bacilli; order Caryophanales; family Paenibacillaceae; genus Paenibacillus; species Paenibacillus xylanilyticus. The sequence goes on along the minus strand of NZ_CP044310.1, from coordinate 4,647,825 downwards.
GGATTTCTTCTCAACTGATCTTGCTCTTGCGTTGTAAAGTGTTTTTTTGACATTTGCTTGACCACCGCTCGTTTTTTATTCATTGTACACAAAAAAAGACCCTACAAGATGACCTTTTTTAAAGTGTCTATCTTATAGGGTACAGTTTAGGAAATCGGCTGGTCCTTTTTTGTGTATCTTTATTTTACGAATAGGATCGCTGGTGCTCTCCACCTTGTCTGCTGCTAGAGCGTTTGCGGTATCCTGCGAATACCACACCTGCAACGACCAGCACGATAAAAAGAATGCGAAGGGCGGGATGCTCGGTGAAAAACGGCACAAGTCGGCGTTCCTCTGTAATCATGTGGGATGCGGTATAACCGAGTACAATGGCTCCCAGATATATAATCCATGGGAAGTGATTGATCAATTTGATGAACAGGGTGCTTCCCCATACGATGATCGGTACACTGATCAACAATCCGATGATAACCAGTACCAGATGCTGTTCAGCGGCGCCAGCCACTGCAATGACATTGTCAAGTCCCATGGCGGCATCTGCAATGACAATGGTGCGAACGGCAACCCATAAGGAGCTGCCTGCCTTAATATCACTATGTTCTTCACCTTGGTCAGCCAATAGTTTATAAGCAATCCAGATCAGCAAAACGCCTCCTACAAGCAGCAGCCAAGGCACCTTAAGCAGCCAGAGTACAACCACTGTGGCTACAATCCGAATCACTAGGGCACCCGCTGTCCCGTAGAGAATAGCCTTTTTCTGCACAGAAGGGTGCAAATTACGTGCAGCCAGGCCGATAACGATGGCGTTATCGCCAGCCAGCATGAGATCAATAAATACAATTTTCACCAAAGCAAGCCAAAAAACAGCGCTAAAAAGCTCCATATGCTGTCACTCCCTCTAAATGTCCGAACCTAGAAAAGCTTGTTCAATCGTTAAGAATAGCATGGACAACTTTGACATACAAGTAAGAGTGGGGGGAGGAGAAGCATGGATACATTGTGGCTGTTGACTGAAATTCTAATGATCAATCTGGTTTTGAGTGGAGATAATGCGGTAGTTATCGCGCTTGCGAGTAAGGATCTGCCGGAGAAACAGCGTAAGCAAGCCGTATGGTGGGGTGCTTTGGGTGCAGTTGTACTAAGGTGTGTGCTTACTTTTGCGGCGGTACTAATGCTCGGAATTCCTTTTATACAGGCAGCGGGCGGGATCTTACTGTTCTGGATTGCCGTGAAGCTCCTGCTTCAAAACGAAGACGAAGTACATATTCGGGAGGCTTCGACGACCTGGAAAGCGGTTCAGACCATTTTGATTGCCGATTTTGTAATGAGTCTGGACAATGTGCTTGCTATAGCAGCATTAGCTGATGGAGACCTGGCACTTATCGTCATCGGAATAGCCATCAGCATTCCCATTGTGGTGTGGGGGAGCGGCTTAATTGTCGGTTTGTTGAAACGATTCCCGATTCTGGTATTCGCGGGCTCAGGAATCCTGGCATTCACGGCAGGTGAAATGGTGATGAGTGATCCGAAGCTGGGTCAGTGGCTTGGCAGCCTGACAGCGGAAGCACACACGCTGTTACCTGTGGCAATGGCTGGTCTGGTCATAGCGGTTGGGGGAGCCCACAAGTTTGTCAGACGAAATGCGTAATTAAGTTCTGGGTATTCAGCAGAAAAATAGAGTGAAGAGGCAACCGTCTGCCGAAGGCGGTTTTTTTGTTGAATTGAATCGTCTCATGTAGTGAATATTGAGGAACAAGCGACGGATCCATACCTTTAGGGTAATACATAAAAAGAGCAGCGACGAAATGCGACATCAAGTATAGTTTTTTGCAAAAACATGGGCTACACTAGAAGCAGGTCTACAAAAGCTGGTCATCATGAAACGGCGAATTCGTTGAAGCTTATAACCTACATAGCCTAATTGATATAAGAGGTGATTGCAGATGAAGATGAGAAATGAAAAAGCGATCGGCATATTTATCGTGGCAGCAGGTATCATTATTTTGCTTGGCAAGCTTGGGGTATTTGGTTTTATTGGACGCCATTTCTGGCCATTGCTTCTATTGCTGCCAGGAATTGCGCTACACGCCCTTTACTATGCAAGAGTTACTCCTACGTGGTCACTTGTTCCCGCAGGGATATTAACGGTGTATGGTATTTTGTTCGGCATTACGAATACATGGGGCGGAGGGCTGATGAGCAGCCTCTGGCCGGCATTCTTGCTGGGCATTGCTGCCGGCTTACTCGAGTACGGGCTTGCTGAACGCTATAAACCCGAATTTGTTCTGCCTGCAGCATGGGGCATCGGTGCGGTGTCCATTGTCTTATTCGGATTCACCCTGCTTCATACCGGAATTATTTATGTGCTGGCGATCCTTTTGATTTTGGGCGGAGTCTGGTTGCTGCTTGGACGCGGGCGCGGGAGGAAGGGCTGGTAACATTGTCCGACCTTGCTCCAAGCGAAATATCTTGATTTTTAGCTATGATCAACTATAATATAAGGGATAAAGACATGCGTCGGGATATCACCGACGCTTATTTTGGGTGAGTAACCTGCAGAAATGCGGGAAGTTTAGTAGATAAGAATTGAAATTGGAAAGGATATGGATACAAACCATGCATTCAAGAGAACACATTCGCAATATTGCGATTATTGCCCACGTCGACCACGGGAAAACAACGCTAGTCGACAAGTTGCTCCAGCAATCCGGTACTTTCCGTGATCACGAAACGGTACAGGAGCGCGCAATGGACTCCAACGATTTGGAGCGTGAACGCGGTATTACGATTTTGGCCAAAAACACGGCTATAACTTATAAAGATTACCTGATCAACATTGTAGATACACCAGGACACGCCGACTTCGGTGGCGAAGTAGAACGGATCATGAAAATGGTTGATGGTGTATTGCTCGTTGTCGATGCTTATGAGGGCTGTATGCCACAAACGAAGTTCGTACTTCGTAAAGCACTGGAGCACAACCTGACTCCAATCGTTATTGTAAACAAAATTGACCGTCCAGCGGCTCGTCCGGCTGAGGTTATTGACGAAGTACTTGACCTGTTTATCGAACTGGGTGCCAGCGATGAGCAGCTTGAATTCCCTGTCGTATATGCTTCCGCATTGAACGGAACATCCAGCATGGAAGACGATCCTGCCAAACAAGATGACAACATGATGGCGATCTACGATACCATCGTAAGTCATATCCCTCATCCAACAGAGAACGTTGAAGAGCCACTGCAATTCCTCGTTACGCTGATGGACTATAATGAATATCTTGGACGTATCGCTATCGGTCGTGTAAACCGCGGTGTGATTCGTCAAGGCCAATCCGTTACGGTTATTATGCGTGATGGCAAAAGTAAAACAGCTCGTATCGAGAAACTGTTTGGTTTCCAAGGTCTGAAACGTGTTGAGACAGAGGAAGCTGGCGCAGGTGACATCGTTGCGATCGCGGGTATTAAGGATATCAACATCGGTGAAACGATTGCTGACCCGAACAACCCTGAAGCTTTGCCGGTTCTGAAAATTGATGAGCCAACACTGCAAATGACATTCCTCGTAAACAACAGTCCATTCGCAGGTCGTGAAGGTAAATGGGTAACTTCACGTAAACTTCGTGAGCGTTTGTTGAAGGAATTGGAAACAGACGTATCCCTTCGTGTTGAAGAAACAGAGAGCCCAGATGCATTTATCGTATCCGGACGTGGTGAGCTTCACCTCGGTATCCTGATTGAAAATATGCGTCGTGAAGGATATGAGCTTCAAGTATCCAAACCAGAAGTTATCGTCAAAGAAATTGACGGTAAGAAAATGGAACCTCTCGAGCGCTTGTTGATTGATATCCCTGAAGAAAGCATGGGTTCCGTCATGGAGAGCCTGGGTGCACGTAAAGCAGAGATGGTTAACATGATCAACACGGGTAGTGGACAAGTACGTCTGGAGTTCCTGATTCCTGCACGTGGTCTGATCGGATACAGCACCAACTTCCTGACATTGACTCGTGGTTATGGTGTAATGAACCATGCATTTGACAGCTACGCTCCAGTCGTATCCGGTCAAGTGGGTGGACGTCACCAAGGTGTACTGATCTCAACTGAAACGGGTACATCTACGTTCTATGGAATGATGGGTGTTGAGGATCGTGGTACGCTCTTCCTTGAGCCAGGAACAGAAATTTACGAAGGTATGATCGTTGGTGAGCATACACGTGACAATGATATCGTTGTTAACATCTGCAAAGAAAAACAACTGACTAACGTTCGTTCTTCTGGTAAAGATGATACGGTTAAAATTAAAACGCCGATTATCTTCTCGTTGGAACAGGCGCTTGAATATCTGAATGAAGATGAATATTGTGAGATTACACCGAAATCTATTCGTCTTCGTAAGAAAATCCTGAACAAATCCGAGCGTGAGCGTGCAGAGAAACAACGCAAAATGGCTCAAAATAACGCTTAATTTTAACTAACAAAAAATAGTATGTATAAGTTAACGTTTGATGTCTTCCAAATGGATTTGGGTTAATGCAGCATATGTAGTGGAGGGAACGGAATCGATTCTGAAGAAGCAAAGCGTTCGCCTTTATCTCCGGATTTTCCCATTTGAAAAAATGTTCAAAAAATCTGGAGATAACAGCGATCGAAAGAACGATCCGAACCCGAAACGGTCACTAATGCTCGCTTGAATTCCCAATTACGTGTTGTTCCATCAACCAGTTTACTTATACAAGCATGAACAACGAAAGGAGCTGACTGTGCATGCAAGCATGGTTCGCATCACACCCGATCGTAGCCTACATCGTCATCTTTGTGCTGATTACTTACGTATATAATAAGGTGTTTCGGGTACGTCAGAAATTGCCGCTCGTTAAGGAAATCTTTCTTTATCTATTGATGGCGATGGGCACATTCATGCTTCTTATTTTTCAGATCGACAAGCTCCCGATTATTCAATGTTTGCTGGTAGCTGTTGGTTTGATGCTGTTAGTGAGAGTGCGCTATTTCATCGAAGGTCGTCAAAAGAAAAAGGCGGAAGCTGCCGCCAGAAATTCATAAAATCTGTCTCTGTACAGTCCATCCGTTTTCCTTCGGGAAAGCGGTTGTCTTTTATTTGGACCAAAACAGATGTGATAAAGGTGTTGAAGATATGAACTCGAATTCGAACGGACTGCCTCCGCGTAGACAGGCACCATCCCATTCCGGAGCTTCAGGGTCTAACAACAGTAAAGGCAAGCCACCGAAAAAGAAAAAGCGGATGCGCACATTTGCCAAATTCGTTTTGAGCCTTTTGGTGATTGCCATCATTGTAGGTGGGGGATATCTCTACTGGGTGTATAATCAGGTGGCGGACACCGGCATTGACAAACCAGTGCCTCCAGGGATGTCAGCCAAGACCAAGCCCATTACCATGCTGCTGTTGGGTACAGATAACCGTCCTGAAACCGGAACGTATCTATCCGATGTTGTCATGGTAGCAGCTATGAACCCGGATACCAAAACGGCCACTATTGTTTCCTTGCCGCGTGATACGCGGATTGAACTTGAAGGATACAAGGCGAATAAACTGAATTCATACTATCCTAAGTTTAAAGCCCAAGAGAAGACCTCAGGTAAGAACGCTGAGGATCAGATGAAAGAAATGATGGGCAAGTATTTTGACGTCGATATCAATTACACAACGGTGCTTAACTTCCAGGCATTCCGCGATGCTGTTGATGCCGTAGGTGGTGTGGATGTGACGGTCGACAAAAATATGTGTTACCGGGATACGGCCGACAATACAGATATTAATCTGGTTGCGGGTGATCAGCATCTGGACGGTAAGCAAGCACTCGATTTTGTGCGCTACCGCAAATCCAACTGTGATCCCAAAACGGCTGAATCCAATGACTTTGACCGTAATAAGCGGCAAAACCAGGTACTGAACTCCATGCTGGATCAGATGAAATCGCTTGGTGGTGTGACGAAGATTAGCAAAGTCATTGGTGCAATTGATGACAATATGACAACCGACGTGGAATCCGAACAGATGAAAAACTTTATTTCGACGTATTGGAACATTTCCAAATCGGATGTGCACTATACGCCTGTGACGGGGGACTGGAGAAGCCCTTATGTTTATGTGAATGAGACGGAGCTGGCCAATGCAAAGCAAGCCTTGCAGGACACGCTCTCAGGCAAAGTAACAGCTACTCCGGCGGCAGAGTAGCTGGGGGATTGGAAGCAAGTTTCCGGGTATGTTATAATAACATCATTCATAGTATCAAGAATTGCATAAAGAAGGTTAGGGAGGGCTGGTTTAATGTCCGAAGCCGTCACACAATTGACTGAATCTCTTTTGCAGCAATTCAAGAACGAAACGTTTGTACTCCTGAATACGGTAGACATTGAATCTGGAGGCCCGACATCCACCGCAATTTCCTGGATCTATGCGGAGAATGCGTCCACGCTTCGGGTCGCTTTGGATCATCGTTCACGTCTCGTGAACAACATGAAACAAAATCCGTTGATTACCGTTACGGTATTTGGAGAAGAAACGGTTTATGCGATCAATGGACGTGCTTCTGTTCGACAGGACCCATTGCAGGATGTACCCTTTAATATGTGCTGTTTCGACATCTCCATTGAAGCGGTCAGAAATGCCCTGTTTTATGGAGCCCAGCTATCTTCTATGCCTCAATATGTCAAAATATACGATCAGCGTGCTGCTGAGAAATTAGATGAGCAGGTTTTTGCTGCCATGAAAAAAGCCTAGTGAGAAATCACTGGGCTTTTTGTTGCTTTTTGTCAGTCGTATGCTGCTGCAAATGTTGTTTATTAGGAGCTTGTTCATTCGGAGTCTGCTCATCTGGGTTTTGGCGGACCTTGACATCTTTCGGAAGCTGAGGGATAATTCGTCCCACCATGTCAGCGAGTTCAGAGGCAAAACCAGAAATGGGATGTCCTTGACGGATATGCTCTCCAATCTCTTTGATTCGTTCAGAAACATCTGCATCAGCGGTAACAATGGAATCAACACCTTCTGGATCTTTGCGCAAAGCTTCTGCAACGGAATATTTAATTGTTCCTACACGAGCACGTTCCAGTTCGCCATCTACATCAATGCCAACGACGGCTGTATTTCCGAGAATGACACAATTGGCGTCTTTGACACCTTCCACTTGCTTGGCAAGTGCCTTGAGATGATTGATTCGATTATCATTGGTCATGCGGCCTGTCTGGTTATCATCAGCAACGTTCAGTTCGTGAACTTCACCCGTATTCTCATTGAAACGGTCAAGGCGTGAAGGATTCATTCGGTCATCCTCTGTATAGAGCATGTGGGATCCGTTTTGTTGATCTTGCCGTGTTGTAACATTCCCTCCGTACCCCCTCGCATGGGTTCCTTGCTGCTCTTGAGAGGCATTACGTGTGGTGTTGTTGCAGCCTGTAAGTATAAAGATCAGAAGCAGCGTACAAACCCAATATCTCATAAATGTTCATCCTTTCTTGGAGTTTTTCAGAATGTTGCAATTATTTTGTCCGAGACGAATACATTTATGTATGGGAGCATGATTGTCCATGCCGCTGCTGAAAGATCACACGATCACAGATGAGCTCGGGAATGGAAAAAAGGACTGCTTGTGCATGGAAAAACCTATGATCTAATCCGGCATTCCCGAGTTCACGTTCCAAACCATGCCTTTAACGACGCCGCTTTGGAGGGGATTGAATGAAAAAGATTTTTGTATTGGATACCAACGTGCTTCTGCATGACCCCAATGCCATTTTTGCCTTCGAGGAACATGAGGTAATCATTCCCGCGGTTGTACTGGAGGAAATTGACTCTAAAAAAAGAAATGCGGATGAGATTGGCCGCAATGCCCGAAATGTTTCGAGATTGCTTGATGGTCTGCGTGAACTGGGTCACCTGCACAGTGGAGTTCCTCTCGCCAATGGAGGTAACCTGAAGGTCGAATTGAATCATCGCAGCTTTGTAAGGGTACAAGAAATGTTCGGTGAAATCACCAATGATAACCGAATCCTGGCGGTTGCGCTGAATTATCAAATTGAAGAAAATGAGAAAGAGGTTGTGGAACGGCAGGTTGTGTTGGTAAGCAAAGATGTACTTGTGCGGATCAAAGCAGATGTACTCGGTCTGTTCACTCAAGATTACTTGTCCGATCGGACTGCAGGGCTCAGTGAACTATATCCGGGCTATACAGCCTTGAAAGTTCATCCGTCGGTAATCGATGAGTTTTACACATATCGTTTTCTGCCAATTAAACCATTGCAGTTGTCCTATAAGCTGTATCCTAATGAATTTGTGATTCTTAAGGATGAAATGGGTACCAACAAATCAGCACTGCTGAAGGTAAATACGGAGGGAACCAAACTTGAGCCGCTGTTCCTAAGCAATGATAACGTATGGGGGATTAGTGCTCGAAATGCTCAGCAGCGTATGGCGCTGGAATTGCTTTTGAATGATGATATACCACTCGTGACCATTACGGGAAAAGCAGGCACAGGTAAAACCTTACTGGCTCTCGCAGCAGGCCTTCTTAAGGTGGAAGATGATCATAAATATAAAAAGTTATTGATTGCGAGGCCGGTGGTTCCCATGGGGAAGGATATCGGTTATCTGCCAGGGGAAAAGGAAGAGAAGCTGAGACCGTGGATGCAGCCCATATATGATAATCTAGAGTTTTTGTTTGATACCAAAAAGGCTGGAGATATCGATAAAATTTTGATGGGACTAGGCAGTATACAGGTGGAAGCATTAACGTATATACGCGGACGTTCCATTCCTGGTCAATTTATTATTGTGGATGAAGCCCAGAACCTATCACGTCATGAAGTAAAAACCATCGTTTCGCGTGTAGGTGAAGGCAGTAAAATCATACTAATGGGTGACCCTGAGCAAATCGATCATCCGTATCTGGATTCTGCGAGCAATGGTCTGACTTATGTTGTGGAACGATTCAAACAAGAGGGCATTAGTGGACATATTATGCTTGAAAAAGGGGAGCGGTCCAAACTGGCTCAATTGGCGGCGGATTTGTTATAAATTTAAGCGGATATATTTCCCGGGAAAATATAGAAAAAGATCGGCTCGCTGGAGCCGGTCTTTTTTTGCTGAATTATTTAAAAAGAGTTATTGCACAGACCTATGTATTTTCTTAGTATGCAAAATCTCAAAAATATGTTTTTTGGCAGGATAGGACAGGAGTACTACTTTTTTGTTACAATAAACTTTACAGGAAAAATATAGGGAGCGAGGTGGAGAGTTAATGAAGCGTAGACATCAGGTTGTTTTATTTGCAGTGCTGCTGCTTTCATTGACGATCCTGTCTCCGAGCTTTGATTTTAGAGGAGTACCACAGAACCAAGATCAAGATCAGGAGAATGATGCCTTCCCCAATGCTGTAACCCGTAGTGAGAATCAACAGGCGCCAGTTGAAATTGTCGTTTCGATGTCTGAAAGTGAGTTTCAGGTGTTCTCGGCAATCGCAAAACAAGTTGCTGCCGCACGGGTGGTGAAAATCAAGCTACGGAATCTAGTCTCGGATACATACAAGGAGGTACTGGATAACGAGCTTGCTGTAGGGGACAGCGGGGATATTATCCTGCTTGATAGTGAGGAAATTCAGGGTTATGCCAAAAGAGGGCATCTGTACCCTTTAAATGCAACAACGTTGTCGAAGGCGCTCGGTGACTCGGTATCTCCATTGCGGGAGAAGACAGAGTGGAATGGTTATCAATGGGGAATGCCATTTGATTTCGACCCTTACGTTCTTGCATCACGGTCCAAATCTCTAGCTGATGCAGGGTTGGAACGGTTACCACAAAGCTTGGATGAGTGGACCAGGATTATTAATCAAATGGAGAATAAGAGCCAGAAGTTACTTGCGATCAACATCGATGATGCTTATGCAGCAGATGCTTGGTTAAATGAGTTTGGGTCTGGAGTCGCTCCGAGTACGTTGAAAACGGCAACGGAGTCGCATATAACTGGGGGAAATGAACAGGCGCTGCAGGTGCTGAACCGGGTTCAGCCTTACATTCAGGTCCAAAATACCAACCCGGATTTTATTGATAAGGATATGCAGGAAGAAGCGTTAATGGTGGTGACCCCTTTTTCCCAACTGGTGAACAATGATCTGGCATTAACTGAAGATCGTCTGCCGAATCGGATTATGTTCAAACCCCTTGCACTTGTTACGTCCAGAAGTTTCGTAATTACGTCGGGTTCACATGAAGCAGAGCAGGCCAGTCGATGGATTGAGGGCATGACCTCCAATTCCGTGCAATCAGACTGGTACGAGCAAGCTCATCATTTGCCTGGCCAACAGCAGCAATTGAACACAGTGTCTCAGCAGCTCTCAGCCGAAGGGCAAATAATGAGTGGTAATGGTCGAGAATGGTTCGTGTCCAAAACATCTGAAACTCCTGTGATGGATAACCCCGAGCTTGTATTACAATATAATAAGAAAGTTCAACAGTTTATTCATGGAGAGATTTCTGCGAATCAATATGTGAGTGACATGTTAAACATACAGCAATCATCAAAATGATATAGCGAGTTTAACTTCAAGTACTCCTTTGCTTGTCGATACATCTGTAGCTTTCACGAAGGACAGAATCTTCTGCGGGTAGAATCCAAGATCAAATTCCTTTTCAAGCATACGTCTTGTCGTATCAGGTAGTTCTAACTGGTTAAAAACAAGTTTATCTACATGAAAACGGATCGAGTTCTGAGGTTCGTTTTCTACCGTATAATGACCCTCAATACTGAGCTGTAACTGATCACGCTGTCCGGAGGCTGTAATTCGGTCCTCGTCAAACTGAAAGGCGAAATCTTCGAAGATCGGGTTCTGTTCACGCAGGAATTGATTCAGATCGTCTTGTTCAATTCGAATGGTATAAGCTGTTCCGGTTGTGGAAATTCCGCCATTCTGTTCTTGTATAAACTGAGGCAGATTTTGCATGGCCGCTGCTAGTGCTCTGAAATAACGTTTGACCTCGTAAATGCCAACATTCTCCCAATAAATGGTCAATTCCTCCATTAACTTCTGAATGGCTGCCGGGTTCCCGCTTGCCGAAACTTGTCCGTCTACTTCCTTCTGCAATGCGACGACACGTTCTCGCTGACTTACCAGATTGGTCTTTAGTTCGTCCAGCTCAGCTGTAGTCTGACTTATTTTCATGGAAGTTTCCTGCATGCTGCGATAACGGTCCTGATATTTGCTTAGCACTGCCTGATCTCTGCCAATAATAATTTGGTAGTAGTCAAACAAGATAAACAAGTCTTTGAACGATCTGGCCCCCAGGACCGTCATGAGAAGGCTGTCTCGTTCTCCAGTGTAATACGACCTAACCACAGCACCTGCCCGATCTTGCTGAATATGTATTTGATCTTCCTGTTCCTGGAGCTGAACATTCAATTGTTCCTGCTGTTGATTGAGTTCCTTCTGCCTTACGGCAATACGTTCAATTTCATGATCGATTTCCACGATGGACAGACTCTTCTGCAAAATTTCGCGTGTTTCCTCAGGTGAAGGTTCCCCATAGGCATATGCCAATGTAGGTTGACCAAATAGTAGTATGCATAGGATTAGGGCGCAAATGCTATATCGACGGTTCACCGCATCATTCTCCTTTCCTTTAAGTACAATATTCATTGTACAGGCTTCTGTCTTCCAGACAATATATGAAATGAAATCTTGAAATATCCTTAGTGGTTACATAACTCTGAAAACAACCCATTAATCAGCAAGTCATAAAGGAAAAACAAAAAAGCGATACGGCATATGGCCGAATCGCTTTGATGCTGTTGGCGGATTAAAGCGGCAACCCCATTTGGAACACAGTCCAGTAGCTGAACCCTGTGAAAGTAACGATCATATAACCCCAGAAGAGCAATATGTATGTTCTTTCGGTGAATTTTAAATACCCCAAAATGACGAAAAACGCAGTCTGCAGGAAAAAGAGCAAAGCCATCTCGACCAAATCTCCCGCAAAAGCCATCAGGCCAATCGTTAGCGTGAAGAACCCGAGTACCCGAAACATGCGTGCCACGGTTAGTCCTCCTCTCTATGTACGATCATAGATTGTCTACACAACATTATACCGGGAAAGGAAAAAGGTGTAAACAGAATTGGATATGAAAGCGAATTCTTTTTTATCGAATCCGTCAGCAAATAGGTCACCTTTTCCATATGTAAGGTATGAGTGCTCGCAAATATGGACATACATTTTAGTATGAAATCAATTCTATGAACTCTATGAGAGGCATAAGAATGAATGAAGCAGCTTTTATACCTAATTCACCAACCGGGAAACCGGTAATGAGGACGGTTATTTTAGGATGTTGTTAGGAGGGTATTATAGCATGACTGCAGTGAGACAGGATGCTTGGAGTACAGAGGACGATTTGATCTTGGCTGAGGTGACTTTACGGCATATTCGGGAAGGCAGCACACAACTCGCGGCCTTCGAGGAAGTGGGCGAAAAAATAGGCAGAACATCTGCCGCTTGCGGTTTTCGCTGGAACAGCTGTGTGCGTAAAAAGTATGAGTCTGCCATCAGCAATGCGAAGGCACAGCGTCAAAAGAGAAGTTATCTCCGAAAACAGCCAGCTTTGCTTGGACCACAGGTCGCAGCTCTATCTACACTGGATACGGAAGAAAGCCTGTACAAGGCCGATGGAGTGTCAGAAGACTCCTTATCCATTGATGCAGTAATTCGCTTCTTGCGCCAGTGGAAAGGAAATGTTCAGGAAAATGGGCGTCAACTCAAAATGCTCGAAAAGGAACTTCGTGAAAAAGAAGATGAACTCCATGAGCTTCGTTGTGAAAATGACCGTTTATCCAAACAAGTGAATGAAGTACAAACCGATTACCGTGTCGTAAATGATGATTATAAGGCATTGATTCAGATCATGGATCGTGCACGCAGGCTTGCTTTTCTGGCTGAAGAAGATGAGGAACTAAAAACTCGTTTCAAAATGGATGCCAACGGCAATCTGGAACGAATTGAATAACGGAACAAATTGTAAGAATGACGATATTGGATCAGGCCCGTCACATCTCCGTTACAAACGGCAGGTAAGACGGGTTTTTTGTTTGAAATATTTGTTCTATTATATATAGAAGTAAGTATTGAGAGTGGAAGAGGGATGTCTCATGGTGATCGACATTGTAGGAGCTGGCTCACTTGGTCTTTTATATGGAGGAAAGCTTCAGGCTGCGGGTTATGCTGTGCGGTTTTGGACAAGAACGCCTGAACAAGCGGAAGAACTGCGTATACACGGACTAACGATTACAGAGCAGGGGAAGAAGATCCAATTGCTTCCTCAACATATTCAGGCCTATTCAATTAGCGAATTATCTGCTCACTGGCATGATCAACCTGGTGACTGGCTTCTCCTCATGGTTAAGCAGACAAGTATAGATGATGTTATTCATAGCATGGAGACGATGAAGGACTATATTCTTAACATTGTCTGCTTCCAGAACGGGATGGGCCATATTGAGAAGATACAAGCTGCCTTGCCGCTGTCCAGCATATACCGGGCAGTTACTACTGAAGGTGCCAAGAGGTTGCAGTACGGGGTAAAACGGGCTGGTGAGGGACATACCTGGTTTGGTAGAGATGTACATACGAAAGAACTAGAGAAAGAAGCCTCACGGAATCTGGAAGAAGTTCGGTTGCAGGCACTATTGCAGCAGGCAGGATTTAACTGTACAGCGTCGAATCAAATCGATAAGCTGATATACAGGAAGCTTCTGATCAATGCTGTCATTAATCCACTCACCGCGATATGGAGAATACCGAATGGAGGATTGCTTCAGAATGATTATCGCTTAGAGGTCATGCGCCGTTTATATGATGAAGCTTCAGCCATTTATAAGGCTAGCGATATTATGGTGGGTACAGACATGTGGGAGGAAATTCTATCCGTTTGTCGATCGACGGCTTCGAATACATCCTCAATGCTCGCAGATGTTATGCAAGGGCGGCGTACCGAAGTGGAATCCATCAGTGGGCAAATGGTACAACTGGCGCATCGGTGTGGGATGACTGCTCCGCAGCATGAATTAATGCTTCATCTGATCGAAGGAATTAGGCCGGAAGGAGTGAGTTAATGGGTTTTTTTATTGTGCTGAGCATACTACCGTTTTTTCCGTTTCTTATTGTGTACTGGGCCATGTATGGGTGGAAAAAGGATAAACGAGCTTCACTTCGCACCGCAATGGATGTCACCACAGTTTTTCTGATTTTCTCGGTTTCGGCGTTATTCAACTTAACATTTGATTCGAATTTTGGATTTTATTTAACAATGATACTCATACTAATTGCACTTGGATTGATTGGAGGGGCTCAAAATAGGCTGAAAGGAAAGGTCGATGGGGGTCGAATGTTCCGGGCCGTTTGGCGCATGGCCTTTGTAATGATGACTTTTGGGTATGTCTTGTTTACTATATTTGGCTTATTTAGATACTTAATGAAACAGATGTAAGGTTACATAACGCAAAACGGCTAAAAAATGTGTCGATTTTGTCGAAAACTGAAAAAAACATTACTTTCTGAAAAAGTAATGTAGATTTTTTTGACCGGTGGTTGTATAATCTATAAACATAAACCACATCAATTTAGGGGGAAAGTGTTAGATGAAAAGGAAAAGTCTATTAGTCCTTTTGACGCTGATTCTGGCGTTCGGTACCGTACTTGCAGCGTGCGGATCGAAAAATGAAGGCACAACAAGTAACACGGGAACTGGCTCTGCAGGCGAGGAAAGCGGTCTCGCAAAAGATCAAGTGCTGAAAATTAACCTGACAGCTGAACCTCCTACGTTGGACCCGGCTCAGGCAAAAGACAGCCAAACCAACACTGTTCTGAAATTCTTGTATGAAGGTCTTGTACGCATCGATGCTGATGGTAAAGAAGCACCAGGCGTTGCAAAAGACTGGACAATTTCCGAAGATGGTTTGAAATATGTGTTCAACCTGAACCCGGACGCTAAATGGAGCAACGGTGATGCAATCACTGCAGAAGACTTCGTTCGCTCTTGGGAACGTGCATTGAAACCGGAAACGGCTTCCCCGTACGCGTACCAATTGTACTACATCAAAGGCGCTGAAGGTTACAACCTCAGCAAAGACGAAACTTACAAAGGTACTAAAATCACAGATTTCTCCCAAGTGGGTGTAAAAGCTACTGATGAGCACACACTTGAAGTAACGTTGGAAAACCCAACACCTTACTTCTTGGGTCTGACAGCATTCTACACGTACTACCCAGTACACCAATCTGCTGACACAAACGATAAATTCTTCACAGACTACAAAAACATGATCGTTAACGGACCATTTGTAATGGATCAATACGCTAAAGGTCAAAAAATCGTAGTTAAGAAAAACGAAGGCTACCACGCAGCTTCCGACATCAAATTGTCTGAAATCAACATGTCCCTGACAAGCAGCAGTGCTTCCGAGCTGCAAGCTTACAAGTCTGGACAACTGGATTACACTGGTGCACCTAACGGTGAAATTCCATCTGACCAAATTCCTTCTGTAAAAGCGGAATTGCCGGATGAATTCAAAGCAACAGGTATTGCAAGTACGTACTACTACCAGTTCAACGTAAATGAAGCACCATTTAACAACGTTAAAATCCGTAAAGCATTTGCAATGTCCATTCAACGTCAATTGATCGTTGACAAGGTTACACAAGGTGGACAAATCCCAGCATTCGGCTTTGTACCTCCAGGTATCCGTGGTGAAAACGGCGAATTCCGTGATGAGCACAAAGACGACTACTTCACTGAAAATGTTGAAGAAGCTAAAAAATTGCTTGCTGAAGGTATGAAAGAAGAAGGATACACAACTTTGCCAGCTGTTACTTTGATCTATAACACTAGTGATGGTCACGCAAAAATTGCTTTGGCGATTGCAGATATGTGGAAACAAAATCTTGGTGTTGACGTGAAAACAGAAAACCAAGAGTGGGGCGTGTTCCTTGAGAACCGTCAAAACCAAAACTTCCAAATCGCTCGTGCAGGATGGTCTGCTGACTACAACGATCCATACAACTTCCTGGAAATGTGGACTACTGGAAACACAAACAATGATTCCAAATTCAGCAACGAACAGTACGACAAAGATGTTAAAGACACTGTAAAATCTGCTGATCCAGCTGCACGTATGGCTGCATTTGCTGACGCTGAGAAAATCCTGATTCAAGATGAAATGGGCGTAATGCCGATTTACTACTACACTAACGTATCTTTGACTAAGCCTTACCTGAAAGGCGTACAACTTGATTTCAGTGGAGCAATTGACTTCACTCGTGCATATCTGGAAGAGAAATAAGTTGTTCTGAAGTCTATATGATTACTTCGGGATATATATGTGGAATTCCATATATATCCCGATTTTTTTGTATGTGCACCGATTTTCCTTATAATTCTTGAAATTTCCGATAAATGGATTGGACTTTATTCATGTCTAATTCTACAATCGATTTGTATACAAAATATTGTTTTTGGAGGTGTGCAAGGGTTGGTTAAGTACGTGCTGAAAAAATTGCTATTTATGCTGCTATCGCTTTTCATACTCGCATCAGCAACCTTCTTCCTGATGAAGGCCATTCCGGGTGACCCTTTTACATCCGAGAAAAAAGTATCGCCTGAAATTCGGGCACTACTGGAAGAGAAGTATGGGCTGGACAAACCGATGTATGAACAATACCTGAAGTATATGGGTGGAATTCTCAAAGGTGATTTTGGTGTTTCAATGAAATATCTGAATCAAGAAGTAAGCGACATGATTACTCAAACATTTACAGCATCTCTGAAACTGGGGATCTTTGCTATTGTGATCTCTGTCGTCGTTGGGGTTTTGCTAGGACTTATCGCTGCAGTTTACCATCGTAAGCTGATCGATGATGTCACGATGATCCTGGCGGTAATTGGTATCGCGGTACCGAGCTTCTTGCTCGCATCCCTGCTTCAATACGTTTTCGCCTTCAAACTGGGCTGGTTTAACGTTATGGGATTCGACGGACCGCTTGACTATGTACTTCCGGTTGCGGCATTGTCTGCATCCCCGATTGCCTTTATCGCACGTTTGACGCGTTCCAGCATGCTCGAAGTACTGCACGCGGATTACATTAAGACAGCAAAAGCCAAAGGTCTGAAATGGCCTGCAATCATGTTTAAACACGTTATTCGTAACGGTATTCTTCCCGTTGTAACTTATGTGGGTCCGATGACAGCTAACATCATCACGGGTTCCGTCGTTATTGAGCAAATCTTTAACATCGGGGGAATTGGTAAAGTATTTGTAGAAAGTATCACGAACCGGGATTATACAATGATCATGGGGATTACGATTTTCTATGGTATCCTCCTGATGTTGGCACGTTTCCTTACAGATATCGCATATGTGCTGATTGATCCTAGAATTAAGCTGGAAAGCCGGAAGGGGGCATAACGTTGTCTGGCACGAACAATAACAATAAAGAAACGGCGAACACTGCCCTGGATAGTCAGGCAGCGGTGAAATCGCAAGAAAGTGTATCGTTATGGAAAGACGCCATGTACAGACTTGCAACCAACAAGGCCGCGATGATCAGTTTAGGCGTTCTGGTTCTTGTTGTCATTTTCTCTTTGATTGGTCCAACTTCGATATTCACAAGTTATAATTATTATTCTAATGATTTGCTTAACGCCAATGCAGCGCCAAGTGCGGAGCACTGGTTCGGAACGGACGAGCTCGGTCGTGACGTATGGGTAAGAACGTGGGTAGGTGCACGTGTATCCCTTACTGTAGGTCTTGCCGCTGCCTTGATTGACCTTGTTATCGGGGTTATCTACGGAGCGATTATGGGCTTCTACGGTGGACGTGTTGATGGTATCATGAACAAGTTCTCCGAGATTCTCTATTCCCTGCCTTACATGCTCGTTGTAATCTTGTTGCTCGTTGTTTTGGAACCAAGCCTTACGACAATCATCATTGCCCTTACAATTACAGGCTGGATCAGCATGTCCTGGATTGTACGTGGTGAGATTATGCAATTGAAAAACAGAGACTTTATTCTTGCAGCGCGCTCCATGGGGGCAAGCACAGGACGTCAATTGTTCCGTCACTTGCTGCCGAATGCAGTAGGACCAATTCTCGTAACGCTGACTCTATCTATTCCAAATGCCATCTTTGCTGAAGCGTTCTTGAGCTTCCTTGGATTGGGTGTATCTGCACCGAAATCTTCCCTGGGTTCAATGATCAATGACGCCTTGACAGGCTGGACGCTGTATCCTTGGCGGATGTGGTTCCCTGCAGGTCTGATGGTACTTACAATGCTTGCATTTAACTTGCTCGGAGACGGTCTGCGTGACGCACTCGATCCGAAATTGCGTAAATAGAAATAGGAGGTGGGATTATGGAGCCAATCTTAACAGTCAAAGACCTAAGCGTGTCATTTACAACACGTTCTGGTGAATTTGATGCCGTTAAAAATGTGAGTTTTGAACTTGGCAAAGGAGAGACGCTAGGGATTGTTGGTGAATCCGGTAGTGGTAAGAGTGTTACCGCCCAAACCATCATGAAGTTGATTCCCTCCCCGCCTTCGAAGGTTAAAAGTGGAGAGATTACTTTTCACGGGCAGAGCCTGCTCGAAAAGACAGATAAACAAATGGAAGCTATCCGCGGTAAAGATATCGGGATGATCTTCCAGGATCCAATGACTTCATTGAATCCTACAATTAAAGTCGGTAAACAAATTACCGAAGTGCTTCGCAAACACCAAAACATGTCCAAAAAAGAAGCGGAGAAACGCGCTCTGGAAATGTTGGAGCTCGTGGGTATCAAAAATGCGGCAATCCGCATGAATCACTATCCACACCAATTTTCCGGTGGTATGCGTCAGCGTGCAATGATCGCCATTGCCCTGGCATGCCGTCCATCGCTTCTGATTGCGGATGAGCCGACAACTGCACTCGACGTAACGATTCAGGCACAAATCCTGGACGTTATGAAAGATATGCAGCAAAAGCTTGGCACTTCCATCATGCTCATTACCCATGACCTTGGTGTAGTAGCAGGTATGTGTGATCGGGTTGTCGTTATGAAGGAAGGCGAAGTTGTGGAAACGGGAACAACAGCTGAAATCTTCAGCAATCCTAAGCATCCATATACGATTAAATTGTTGAACGCCTTGCCTCGTTTGGACGAGCCTAAGAAAGAAAAACCGACTCCGGCTGGTATTATCAAAGGTGCCAACAAGCCGCTAGTTGAAGTGAAGAACCTGAAACAATACTTCAATTTGGGTAAAGGAAACATTCTCAAAGCGGTTAATGATGTCAGCTTTGATATTTTTGAAGGCGAAACCCTTGGGGTTGTAGGCGAATCCGGATGTGGTAAATCCACAACAGGACGCACGATTCTTCGCCTTTATGAGCCAACGGGCGGAAATGTAAACTTTAACGGAACGGATATCTATAAGCTGTCTCCACGCAAAATGAAAGAAATGCGTAAAGACATGCAGATGATTTTCCAGGATCCATATGCATCACTGAATCCACGTTTCAACGTTATGGATATTATCGGAGAATCACTGGATATCCACGGACTGGCTTCCAGCAGTAAAGAGCGGAAGAAACGTGTAGAAGAGTTGCTGGATCTCGTAGGCTTGAATCCAAGCCATGCGCTTCGTTATCCGCATGAATTCTCCGGTGGTCAAAGACAACGGATTGGTATTGCCCGTGCGCTTGCTGTGGATCCTAAATTCATCATCTGTGACGAGCCTCTGTCAGCACTTGATGTATCCATCCAAGCTCAAGTGGTTAAGTTGCTCGAAGAGCTTCAACAGCGTCTTGGTCTGACTTACCTCTTCATTGCACATGACTTGTCGATGGTTAAGCATATCAGTGACCGTGTTGCTGTTATGTACATGGGTAAAGTGGTTGAGCTGGCAGAGAGTGAAGAGCTTTACTCTAACCCTGTTCACCCTTACACCAAAACATTGCTATCTGCTATTCCTGTACCTGATCCGGAAGTGGAAGCAAACAAACGCCGCATTTTGCTGCCAGACGAACAGTCTGGACCAATCCAAAATGGAGCAACGGGTCCGGTAAACGATCCGTATAACCTGGAAAATGCTCAATTGATTGAGATTTCCAAAGGTCACTGGGTTTCCGAACCATACGTTTAAGGAATTATATTCCTTTTGGACTTATTATGTTATTAAACCGCCGGCTTGTTCGGCGGTTTTTTGATTTTTTAGGCGACTTTCTTTTGACGAAGTGGCCTGTAGTTCGGTACAATCAAGAAAGGCTCTTTGAAGCAGAATAGGAGGCAGACCTCATGAAAGGTATTACCGAGGCACTCCGCAGCGGAACGCAACTTGCAGAAGATTATATCTGCTCACGTGATGCTGCGCGGGGCCTTTATGAGTATGACATTCACTGGGAGTCCGGACTTCATGCGCGTGCCGAATGGCTGGATCAGTCGGAGAACACACGTGTGGATCGCGAGAACCTGGTAGAGTATTTACGTATATATAACAAACGTTTGAATGATCACGAAGCAGTACATCATTCTATTGCACGTTTGGCCGAGAGAGGTACGTTTGTAGTTACGGGTGGGCAGCAGAGCGGCTTGTTGACAGGGCCGTTATTTGTCATCTACAAAGCTGCGAGTGTTGTGGCAGCTGCCCGTGAAGCTGAAGCCAAGCTCCAGCGTCCGGTCGTTCCCGTATTTTGGATCGCTGGTGAAGACCATGACTGGGATGAAGTGAATCACACCTATCTGCCTGGTCACAAGGGCGAAATGATCAAGGTTAAGCTGCATGGGCGGTTCGATGGCCGAAATTCGGTGAGCGGGGTCACGATTGAGACGGAACAATGGATGAACGTAATCGAGCAGGTGGAGCATCTTCTGCCGGATACTGTACATAAACCAGGATTAATGGAGATGCTCATCTCGATTCATCAGTCCAGCTCGAATCTTAGTGATGCTTTTGGGAGAATGGTGTCGGCATTGTTTGGCAGTACTGGACTTGTTCTAATGGATGCGGCGGATTCCGGATTAAGAGAACTGGAACGCCCTGTATTTGAACGATTGATTCGTGAGAATGGCTCATTGCGTGAAGCTTATTTGCAGGGTGCTTCTAAGGTACAGGAAGCGGGCTATCCAATGCCGGCAGAAGTCGCTGAAGACGGAGCAAATTTGTTTTATATCCATGATGAAACCCGGTTGCTCCTGTTCCTGAAGGATGGTTTGTACACGGATCGAAAAGGGCTAGTGTCTTTTACAGAAGAACGATTGCTTCAGGAGTTGAGGGAACATCCCGAGAGATTCAGTAATAATGTGCTCACCCGGCCTTTAATGCAGGATTCCGTGCTGCCTGTAGCTGCGGTGATATTGGGGCAGGGTGAGATTGCATACTGGGGACTAACCAGAACTGCATTCCGTGAGTTTGGTCTGCAAATGCCCATCTTGCTGCCGAGGTTGTCCTTCACCATATTGGAGGATGTCCATCACAAGCACATGAATCAGTACCAGCTCTCTTTCCAAGATGTGCAATATCATATGGAAGAAAAAAGAGAGAAGTGGCTCGCAGGACAGGAAACGTTCCAGGTTGAGGAGCAATTTGAGCAAGTCCAGCAATCCTTTGCTGAGCTTTATCGTCCATTGCTTGATCAGCTTGCGCAAATTCACCCTGGACTGGATCGGATCGGTGATACGAATCTGAGAAAGATCAACGAACAGATGCAATATCTGCAAAAGCAAACACAGAAGGCGATCGCGGATAAACATGAGGTTGGACTCAGACATTGGAACGGCATACAGAACTCGCTCTTCCCTATGAACAAACCACAGGAACGAGTGCACAATGCGCTCTACTACTTAAACCGTTATGGAACCAAGTGGATTCAGGAGCTCATTGAGAGCGGACGTGAATTCCGGGGTCAACATCAAGTGATTGAACTGTAACTGTGTGGTTCAGCAGACCTTTATAATAGAAGAAACACAGATAAACGAGGAGGATGGGCATGACTACACCTGCACTGCAAAACAGTATTGTTAAAGATATGGGACTTGCTTCAGAAGGACACTTGAAAATTGACTGGGTTGAAGCACATATGCCTGTATTGAACCGCATTCGTCGCCAATTTGAGCAGGATCTTCCCTTCAAAGGACTAAAGGTTGCCATTTGTCTTCACCTTGAAGCCAAAACAGCTTACCTGGCAAAAGTCATTCAGGCTGGCGGCGCAGAAGTGACTATTACACACAGTAACCCGCTGTCAACTCAAGATGATGTATGTGCGGCTCTTGTAGAAGATGGTGTTACCGTGTATGCCAAATACAATCCGGGGCCAGAAGAGTTCAAGCAGCTCCAGCTTCGTGCATTGGAAGTTAAACCCGACCTGATTATTGATGACGGCGGCGACTTTGCAACCATTATCGCTTCCGAACGTCCTGACCTTGCGGCAACGATTCGTGGAGGCGCAGAGGAAACGACAACAGGTATTATCCGTCTGAAAGCTTTGGCGAAAGAAGGACAACTGCAGTTCCCGATGGTTGCGGTTAATGACGCTTATTGCAAATACCTGTTCGACAACCGTTATGGCACAGGCCAATCAGCCTTTGATGGCATTATCCGTACAACCAACCTGGTGGTAGCTGGGAAAAATGTTGTTGTAGCAGGATACGGCTGGTGTGGTAAAGGTGTCGCGATGCGTGCCAAAGGTCTGGGCGCCAATGTCATTGTAACTGAAATTGATCCAATCAAAGCGGTTGAAGCGCATATGGACGGTTTCCGTGTCATGACGATGGTGGAAGCAGCCAAATTGGGCGATTTCTTCATCGCTGTTACTGGCAACAAAGACGTGATCACAGGTGAACATTATGACGTGATGAAAGATGGAGCAATTTTGAGCAATGCAGGGCATTTCGATGTGGAAGTGAATAAACCTGAGCTTGCCAAACGTTCAGAGTCCATCCGCACTGTGCGTCGCAATATTGAAGAGTATCGTTTCAAAGATGGACGTAAAATGTACCTTCTTGCAGAAGGACGTCTCGTGAATCTGGGTGCAGCGGATGGCCACCCTGCTGAGATTATGGATACGACGTTTGCATTGCAGGCTTTGGGCTTGCGTTACGTTAGTGAGAATTACGCTGCATTGGGTAAAACCGTTGTTAACGTACCTTATGAAATTGACCAGCAAGTTGCCAGCTACAAACTGGAGAGCCTGAATATCTCTATTGATTCATTGTCAGCTGAACAAGAAAAATATCTGGACAGCTGGAAGTTTTAGGGGAACCCAATAATTACAAGCTGATGAACTGATTCAAAGGGTTTAAAATAGTGTATTGATGATATGGCTCATTAGCGATTGCAAGTAGAATAACCGGTACCGGGGAAACGCCTTTGATCCTGAGCAAGAGGATCAAAGGCGTTTTTCTTATGAAGCAAATTGAAAAAAATCAAGCAAGCAAGAAGGGTTTTGATTTTTTAGTGCGAATCTATTATGCTTAGGTGGTGGAAAGTGGGGCAAAGTGGGAGAAACGGGTGAGGAGTGAGTGGGCCAATGTTTATGGGGGAGTTCCAACATAGCATTGATGACAAGGGTCGGGTTATTATTCCGGCCAAATTCCGCGAATCTCTGGGGCCGTCTTTCGTTGTCACACGGGGTTTGGACCAGTGTCTTTTCGTGTACCCTATGGAGGAGTGGGGGGTCATGGAACAGAAGCTCAAAGCACTGCCTTTGATGAAGTCGGATGCACGTGCGTTTACCCGCTTTTTTTTCTCGGGTGCTACCGAATGTGAATTGGACAAACAGGGTAGGGTAAATTTACCGGGCAATTTACGGGAATATGCCAAGTTGGACAAGGATTGTGTTGTTCTTGGCGTGTCGAACCGGGTGGAGATCTGGAGCAAAGGCATATGGGAGAGTTATTTCAATCAATCCGAGGAAGCATTCAACGACATTGCCGAAAAGCTGGTCGATTTTAATTTTGATCTATAAAAGTCAGGAGGGGTGCAGGTTGTTTCACCACATAACCGTACTCAAAGAAGAGGCAACAGAGGGATTAAACATCAAGCAGGACGGTATATACGTGGACTGCACTTTAGGTGGAGGAGGACATAGTTCCGTCATTGCTTCCAAGCTCGGTCCAGGGGGAAGGCTTATCGCACTGGATCAGGATGATTGGGCATTGGATAATGCACGCGAGAAGCTTGCTTCGTATGGAGATCGCATCACGCTGGTGAAGACGAATTTCCGTGATCTGGAGCAGGTTCTGAAAGAACTGGATGTCCCAATGAAGGACGGCGTGCCGCAGGTGGATGGCATTTTGTACGATTTGGGTGTGTCATCACCTCAATTCGATGAAGGAGAGCGTGGATTTAGTTACAATCACGATGCTCCGCTGGACATGAGGATGGATCAGGATGCATTTCTGACAGCCAAAGAGATTGTCAACGAATGGCCTGAAGAGGAGATTGCCCGAATTTTATATCGTTATGGTGAAGAAAAGTTTTCAAGAAGAATTGCCCGCGTCATTGTGGAAAAACGAAGCCAGGCTGTTATCGAGACCACAGGAGAGCTAGTGGAATTGATTAAGGAAGGCATCCCGGCTGCTGCTCGCCGTACAGGTGGACATCCAGCGAAGCGCAGTTTTCAGGCTTTGCGGATTGCAGTGAATGATGAGCTGGGTGCGTTTGAGGAAGCATTGCATCAGGCGGTTCGGTGTCTTGCACCAGGTGGACGTGTATCTGTTATTACCTTTCACTCGCTTGAGGATCGGATTTGCAAGCAAATATTCAGCAGTTATCTGGAGAAGTGTACGTGCCCGCCTGACTTTCCGTTATGCGTGTGCGGCGGTAAAGGTGTACTGCGTTTAGTCAACAGAAAACCGCTGATTCCGACGGATACGGAACTGGCCGAGAACTCCCGTGCACGTTCAGCTAAACTGCGCGTAGCCGAGAAACTGTAAACCAAGAGCGAAGGAGAGAGTCTTTGTATGGCATATACACGTGGTAACCTTGCAGTGAAAGAAAAAGCAACCCAAGAACGTGTGACGCAGCAGCGGTACAAGGAAACCACCAAAGTGGTGACTCGTCGTACGGGTCTTCCTGCACGAGAGAAATTCTTGTATCTGATGACATTGATCGTCTGTATCGTTATCGGTGGTGCACTGATGTGGCGCTATGCTCATATTTATGATCTGAACAAGCAGGCTCAATCAACGTTGTCCGAGACAAGAGAAGCGGAGAGAACCATTGCTGACCTGCAGGTTGAAAAGGAAAGACTGAACAATTTGGTTATTGAAAATGCACGCAAACTTGGCTATGTAGAAGCGTCCGGCAAAGACGTTATTATCGTGCCTCGTTCAACAGGTGTAACGAGCTCACAGGATACAGAGTCGTCTTCGGATACAGCAAGTAAGTAAAGAGGTGTACCGATGGTAAAAAGAATAAAGATGCGCACGCTGCTTATAGGGGGATGTATTACCCTCTTTTTTCTTGTACTGATAACCCGAATCTTTTTTATTCAAGTTGTAAACGGCAGTACCTGGCAAGGATATGCCTCCGAGCTGGTGGAACGTGAGCAGACGATTAAGGCAAGCCGGGGGTCTATTACGGATCGGAACGGCAACATTCTGGCAACGGATGCGCCAGCGTATACGGTGTCGGTCAATCCCGAGATGATCCATGAACTTGGGATTGAAGATGTCGTTACGACCAAGCTCGCAGCAATACTTGGCAAGAATGAAAGTGAAATGCGTGCTTTGGTGACAGCTAAGAAGAAAGATGGTAGTTTTTATCAACAACGTGAGGTTCGTAGTGAGGGGTACAAAATCAGCCCGGAATTGGCAGCGAAAGTAACTGCGCTGAGGGAAGAACTGAAGGAAGAGTACAAGGCTCAGAACGCCATCGTAATGGCACAGGAATCGAAGCGGTTTTACCCCGAAGAGACGCTTGCATCGCATCTTCTGGGTTACATGAGTCGTGATGGTAAAGCTGTAAACGGGCTTGAAGTTTCGTATGATGAAGAACTGACGGGCACTGATGGTTACCTGAACTACCAAAAGGATGCCAAAGGCATCAAGCTTCCAGATTCTCAGGATAACTATCTTCCACCTCAAAACGGAAATAACCTGAAGCTGACGATTGATGATACTATTCAATTTTACATTGAAGATGCCATTAAGGAAGCAGTTGCTCAGTATAATCCGCTCAGTATGACCGTCATTGCAGCGGATCCAAACACAATGGAAATCTTGGGCATGGCGAACTGGCCGAATTTTAATCCCAATACGTACTGGGAAACCCCGGATCAAAAAGATTTCATCAATCATGCGACACAGTCCATCTACGAACCAGGCTCGACATTTAAGATTGTTACACTGGCGGGTGCTGTAGAAGAGAAGCTGTTTGATCCCAACGCAACGTTTGAGTCCAAACGGATCAACATTGGGGGATTTTCGATTAGTGATAATGGCCACGCTTATGGTACGATTTCCTATCTCGAAGGCGTCAAACGTTCAAGTAACGTTGCCTTTGTTAATCTCGGTTACAACATGCTTGGCGGCGAACGTCTGCGTCATTACATAGACGAATTCGGATTCGGCCAAAAGACGGGCATTGATCTGCCGAGCGAGTCCGCTTCACCAATCAAACCGTTGGTGTACAAATCTGAAATTGCAACGGCTGCATATGGTCATGGTCTCGTACAGGTAACCCCAATCCAGCAGGTGGCAGCTATCTCGGCCATTGCCAATGGTGGGAAACTGATGGTTCCACATCTGGTGAAGGAAATCATCAATCCAAATGACGGAACAACTGAAGTGACCAAGCCAAAAGAGGTTCGTCAGGTCATCTCCAAGGAATCTGCGAAACTGGTCAGTGGCTATTTGGAACAGGTTGTAGCAGACCAGCAGATCGGTACTGGGCGCAATGCCTATATCGAAGGATACCGGGTTGCTGGTAAAACGGGAACAGCAAGAAAATGGGTGAACGGGGAATATAGTAAAACGAAAGACGTCGTTTCGTTTATCGGATTTGCCCCTGTTAACAATCCCAAAATTGCGATGCTGGTCGTCATTGACCAACCGAGTGGAACCAACATTGGTGGTGGTGCTGCAGCAGCTCCAGTATTCAAAAAAATTGTCAGTCAAACCCTGCAATACATGGGTGTTCCGAAAGATACGACAAAGACCACGGACAAAAAGGCAGCTACTATCGTTCAGACGAAGACTCCTGACTTGACTGGGAAAACAGCCAAACAGGCTAGAAGCCAGCTTCTGAATGCAGGAATTGCTTACGAGACCCTAGGGAAGGGCGAGAGTGTTATTCGCCAGTACCCTGCTGCAGGTGAATTAATGAACCCAGGTCAGCGAATCTACCTGCTTACGGAAGACAGCAGCAGTATGAAAGTGCCTGATCTGACAGGGGAATCACTTCGTGATGCCATGGAAGTTCTTTCACTCATGAAAGTAGGAGTGATTGTCAAGGGTGAGGGTTATGTCGTGAGTCAAAAGGAGCAGGTCTCCGGGGAACAGCGGACCATACAGCTCACATTGCAGACTGCCAAGGCCGCAGTAACCGGAATAGCGGATGAAGATCCTGAGTCTTCGGATGCTGCTTTGGAGGAAGAGGGGACAGCAGAAGAGTCCAGCAAGACAGAAGAAACGGGAAACTCGGATGGAACAGAGGCTCCAGCCAATGAGACGGACTCGTCTTCTGGTGCCGCGATTGATCCGGTCCTCCCATAGCCATTGAATTTATAGCTTGTTCTAACCCCCGGTTGTCCCGAATATTCATGAATGAACGAGGTCATGATTTTGGGACGAGTGGGGGGATCTTTTCGTGAAGGGTTCAAGTGTAAATCTACGGCGCAGGCTGTTATGGAGTTTGCTCATTTTGGTATTGTTATTTTCGGCCCTGGTGATCAGGCTTGCTTATGTACAACTCGGGAAAGGCCCGGAATTGTCTGCGAAAGCAGAGGAGTCCTGGCGGCGTAACATTCCATACTCAGCCAAACGGGGAGAGATCCTGGATCGCAACGGTACCTCTCTGGCCTATAATGTAACTACACCGACGATTATGGCAATTCCGGCTCAAGTGAAGGAAGCGGAGACTACAGCGAAGGCACTAGCCCCTTTACTTGGAATGACTGAAGAGAAAGTGCTGGCAACCATCAAGAAAAGAGAACTGATTGTACGACTACAACCCGGCGGCCGCAAAATTACGATGGAGAAAGCTCAGCGCATTCGTGATTTGAAGCTTCCGGGTATCGTTGTTGCAGAGGATAATAAACGATTCTATCCTTATGATGATCTGGCTGCTCACATTCTTGGTTTTACGGGGATTGATAACCAAGGATTGACCGGGGTCGAAAAAAGGTATGATGAGAAGTTGACCGGTCTAAATGGCAGTGTGTCCTACTTGTCCGATGCGGCCGGAAGGCTTATGCCGGGCTCATCTGAGAAGTATGTGGAACCAAGAGATGGTCTTAACCTGGAGCTGACGATCGACAAATCGATCCAATCCATTATGGAAAGGGAACTGGATCAGGCCATGGTCAAATTCCAGGCGAACTCCGCTCTGGCGATCGCCATGAACCCGAAGACGGGTGAAGTCCTCGGCATGGCCAGCAGACCAGGGTATGAACCAGCGGATTACCAGCAGTATCCGTCTGAAATCTATAACCGGAATTTACCGATATGGATGACATACGAACCGGGTTCAACGTTTAAAATCATTACTTTGGCGGCAGCACTGGAAGAGAAGAAGGTGAATCTTCAGCAGGATCAATTTTTTGATCCAGGATATGTTGAGGTTGGTGGTGCCCGGCTGCGCTGCTGGAAAAAAGGCGGACATGGGAGTCAAACCTTCCTGCAAGTCGTGGAAAACTCGTGCAATCCCGGGTTCGTGGCTCTAGGTCAAAAGCTGGGTAAAGAGTCCTTGTTTTCTTACATCAAAGACTTTGGATTCGGAACCAAAACAGGTATTGATCTTAGCGGTGAGGCGAGTGGTATTTTGTTCAAGCTGTCCCGAGTGGGTCCTGTGGAGCTTGCGACAACAGCCTTTGGGCAAGGCGTTTCCGTTACACCCATTCAGCAAGTGGCGGCCGTATCGGCTGCCATCAATGGAGGCAAGCTCTACAAACCTTATGTAACCAAAGCATGGGTTCATCCTGAAACGGGTGAAGTGATGGAAGAAGTCAAGCCTGAACTTGTACGACAGGTCATTTCGGAAGACACATCCAAGCAGGTTCGTGAGGCTTTGGAAAGTGTTGTTGCAAAAGGCACAGGAAGACCGGCCTTCATCGACGGCTATCGAGTAGGCGGCAAAACAGGTACAGCCCAAAAGGTAATTAACGGACGTTATTCCTCTACCGAGCATATTGTATCCTTTATTGGCTTTGCTCCGGCAGATGATCCACAGATCGTAGTATACACGGCTGTCGATAATCCAAAAGGGATTCAGTTCGGAGGTGTCGTTGCAGCTCCGATTGTACAAAATATTCTTGAAGACTCGCTGCACTATATGAATGTTCCTGTGCGCAAGGATCAGGTCGCGAAAGAATACAAGTATGGCGAAACCAAAATTGTTACGGTTCCCGATCTCACAGGTGCAACGGTAGAAGATCTGTATGAAGATCTCAACATGAACTTTATGCTGGCGAAGTCCGGCAGTGGTAAGTACGTAATTAACCAGGCTCCGAAGCCAGGAGCAAGGGTGGAGCAGGGCTCTACCATACGAATCTATATGAGTGATGTGCTGAAAGAAACACACGATCATACAGGGGAAGCAGGACAGGAGCCTTAACCGGCTCCAGGTCCTAGCGCAACAAAATTCAAAAAGTTGCGTTTCATTAAATGGTCATATGGACGATATTAATAAAAGAAATGCCTTGAGCAGAAGTAAACTTGGAGAAGTGAGGTTATTCATGTGCTTTTAAAACAATTTGCATCGAAGCTGACAACTGCCCGCCTGATTGGCGAGCCTAATACAGAATGCCAAAACTTACAGACAGATTCCCGCCAGGTTCAACCGGGAGATCTGTTTATCTGTCTTCCGGGACATACGGTAGATGGACATGATTATGCGGAAAAAGCTGTGAATGCCGGAGCGGTAGCATTGGTCGTGGAACGACAACTGGAACTACCTGTACCGCAGCTGCTGGTCAAAGACAGTCGATTTGCAATGGCAGTCCTTGCAGACTCTTTCTTTGACTCACCAAGCCATAAGATGAATATGATTGGTGTAACGGGAACGAACGGCAAGACAACCACCACCTATCTGATTGAAAAGATCATGAGTGATCATGGACAGAAGACAGGTTTGATTGGTACCATTCAAATGCGTTACGACGGTCGGACCTATCCAATGTCGGGAACTACACCAGAAGCACTCGATCTGCAGCGCAGTCTGTATGATATGGTTCAAGCGGGTACGGACTGCTGTGTAATGGAGGTCTCATCACATGCGCTGGAGCAGGGACGTGTAAAAGGAACCAATTTCCGTACTGCGGTATTTACCAACTTGACTCAAGATCATTTGGACTATCATAATTCCATGGAAGAGTACCGCGCAGCAAAAGGCCTGTTCTTTGCAAGACTTGGCAACGAGTTTGCAGAGGGTGCTTCCCGTCGCAAATTTGCGGTCATTAACGCTGACGATCCATCAGCCAATTATTTCAAATCCGTGACTGCAGCTGAAGTCATTACATATGGCATGGAAGATAATGCTGATGTACGGGCATCCAACATCTCGATTACATCGCAGGGCACGTCTTTCCATGTGGATACATTCGCAGGCAGTACAGACATTAACTTGCGTATGGTAGGGAAATTCAACGTATACAACGCCATGGCAGCTATCTCTGCTGCACTTGTTGAAGGAGTACCCTTGGAAGAGATTAAACGCAGTCTTGAGACAGTTCCTGGTGTGGATGGCCGTGTTGAAGCCGTAGACGAAGGTCAGTCATTTGCTGTTATTGTGGACTACGCTCATACACCGGACGGCTTGGAAAACGTACTGCGAACGGTAAAAGAGTTTGCCGAAGGTCGAGTCATTTGTGTATTCGGATGTGGTGGAGACCGGGATCGGACCAAACGTCCATTAATGGGTAAAATTGCAGCGAAGTATAGTGACATCGTATTTGTAACTTCTGACAATCCACGCACGGAGGATCCGGATCTGATTCTCAAGGATATTGAAGTAGGTCTGGTAGAAGAAGGCGTACCATCTGATCGTTATCTCATGGTCGTAGATCGTCGTCAGGCAATACATGAAGCTATTGAAATGGCAAGCCCAGCCGATGTAGTATTGATTGCGGGCAAGGGTCATGAGACCTATCAAATTATCGGAACAACCAAAACGGATTTCGATGATCGGATCATAGCCAAAGAGGCGATAAGGGGCAAATCCAATTGATAAAAAGAACATTAGCGCAATTGGCCGAAATGTGCGGAGGAACACTAAACGACTACACTGCTTACGGTGACATCCGCGTTGAAGGTGTATTTACGGATTCACGCAAGCCAGTAGAAGGCAGTTTGTTCATCCCGCTTGTCGGCGAGAGGTTTGACGGACACGAATTTGTGCAAGCCTGTTTAGAAAAGGGAGCCGCAGGGGCGTTATGGCAGAATGACCATGGTGTTCCCCCGCAGGGAGGAGCAGTCATCGTTGTTGAAGATACACTGGCTGCCCTGCAGGGGCTTGCATCTGCTTATTTGGCCGAGAGCCAAACTGCCGTGGTGGGCATTACCGGCAGCAATGGCAAAACAACAACCAAGGACATTGTGGATGCCATTCTATCTACCAAATTCAAGGTGCATAAGACGCAGGGAAACTTCAACAATCATATCGGACTCCCGCTTACGGTGCTAAGCATGGAACAAGATACCGAGATTGTGATTCTGGAAATGGGCATGAGCGGCCGCAGAGAAATCGAGGCATTGTCTTTGATTGCTCAGCCGGATATCGCCATCATTACGAATATTGGTGAATCCCATCTGCTGCAGCTTGGCTCCAGGCTGGAGATTGCCAGAGCAAAGGCTGAAATTGCTGCAGGCATGAAACCAGGCGGCCTGTTGATTTATAACGGAGACGAGCCGTTGATTAAGCAGGTTCTGGCTGAAACGGAAACGAAGCAGCCCGAGGGAATGAAACGATTTACATTTGGACTTCAGACAGACAATGATGATTACCCGACAGGACTCATGAATGCGCAGAACGGTGTTGTTTTCACGACAAAACAGTTGGGGGAACAAGCACTTACGCTTCCTCTGCTTGGTACACACAATGTCGTTAACTGTCTGGCTGCACTTGCAGTTGCACGTCACTTTGGTGTAACAGCCGAACAGATTGCCTCCGGGTTATCCAGCTTGAAACTGACGGGTATGCGCATAGAGGTTATTCAAGGAGTCAGCGGACTAACGATGCTTAATGATGCCTACAATGCAAGTCCAACGTCGATGAAGGCAGCTATTGATGTGTTGGATGGACTCAAAGGTTATCGTGCTCGAGTAGCCGTACTTGGAGACATGTTGGAGCTTGGACCTCAGGAAGAGGAGCTTCACCGTGGCATCGGAGAGTATATTACGCCAGGGAAAATGGACATGGTGCTAACCTATGGACCGTTATCGGTGAATATAGCTGAGGGTGCGAAGCTGCACATGCCGGCAGAAGCCGTACATGCATTTGAGAATAAGGAAGAGATGACCCGTTACCTCCTGGAAAAATTGCATCCCAGAGACGTCGTTTTGTTCAAGGCCTCCCGGGGCATGAAGCTGGAGGACGTGGTTGAATCACTAAAAATAGCATCATTACAGAATTGAGTAGACTAGAGGGGTGAACCCATGGATTTTCAGGTATTACTGTTAACAATCGGCGTTTCATTTATTTTGGCGGTGATTGCCGCACCGCTATTGATTCCATTACTTCGCCGAATGAAATTCGGACAGCAGGTTCGGGAAGACGGGCCGCAGAGCCATCTGAAAAAGAGCGGGACGCCGACGATGGGCGGGGTTGTAATCCTGCTTGCATTTACATTAGCCTTTTTGAAGTTTTCAGCAGTCAAAAATACGGATTTCTACGTCCTGCTCGTGGCTACGCTCGGTTTTGGCCTGATCGGCTTCCTGGATGACTATATCAAGATTGTATTCAAACGTTCTCTGGGACTGACCGCCAGACAAAAAATGCTGGGACAGCTGTTTTTCAGCGCCGTGATGTGTTTCTTGCTCATTCAGAATGGGCACAGCACAGCAATCTCGATCCCTGGAACATCCGTCTCCTTCGACTGGACGGGGTGGTTCTATTATCCGTTTGTCGTGTTCATGATGCTCGCGATCACCAATGCCGTTAACTTTACGGATGGTCTGGATGGTCTGCTGTCTGGTATCAGCGCTATTGCATTTGGGGCGTTTGCCATTGTAGCGATGCAGGCGACGTCTATGCCGGCAGCGGTATGTGCAGCAGCCATGATTGGCGCTGTGCTTGGTTTTCTTGTATATAATGCGCATCCGGCCAAAGTGTTTATGGGAGACACAGGCTCACTAGGTATTGGTGGTGCCATTGGTGCCGTTGCCATTGTTACGAAGACGGAGCTTCTTTTTGTAATCATTGGTGGTGTGTTCGTCATCGAGATTCTATCCGTTATTATTCAAGTGGTATCGTTCAAGACCCGGGGCAAGCGTGTATTCAAAATGAGTCCTATTCACCACCACTTTGAATTAAGCGGATGGTCAGAATGGCGGGTTGTTATTACTTTTTGGGCAGTTGGTGCTATTTTGGCTGCGCTCGGACTTTATCTCAACAAGGGGTTGTAAATCATGAACCATCCTGAATCATATCGCGGTCAACAGGTTGTTGTGCTCGGACTGGCAAAGAGTGGCGTGCAAGTTGCCAAGGTGCTGGACCGTGCGGGAGCGAAAGTCACAGTGAATGATAAAAAAGAGAGGGAACAGTGTCCCGAAGCATCCGAATTGGAGGCTTTGGGAATTTCTGTTGTATGCGGGGGCCATCCCGATGATCTGATTCATGAGGGTGTGAAGCTTGTGGTTAAAAACCCGGGCATCCCTTATCAGGCGCCACCAGTACAGCAGGCTCTTTCCCTCGGAATTGAGGTTGTTACGGAAGTGGAAGTGGCTTACCACCTTTGTGCAGCACCGATGATCGGGATTACAGGTTCCAACGGGAAAACAACGACAACCACATGGGTTGGCAACATGCTGGAGCATGCAGGCTTGAACCCGATTGTGGCTGGCAATATCGGTACACCGCTCAGCGAGGCGGCAGAACAAGCTACGGCCGATAACTGGATGGTCGTTGAACTCAGCAGTTTCCAGCTTAAGGGGACTGTGCATTTCCGTCCACGGATTGCGAGTCTGCTTAACGTTACAGAAACGCATCTGGATTATCATGGGGATATGGATGACTATGTCGCATCCAAAGCTAAAATTTTTGCCAATCAGCTTCCCGATGATGTAGCGGTACTGAACTGGGATGATCCTGTATGCCGGGAGTTGGTTCCTTATATTAAAAGCAGGCTGCTTCCGTTCTCCATGACTGAGAAGCTGGAAGCAGGCGTATACGCAGATCCTCCTTACGTGGATGGAGAAGAGGACGATGTGAAACGCCAGGTGGTATATGCCGACGGTCAAGGAAACCATCACATCGTTATAGACGTTGAAAACATTGGAATACCAGGACAATTCAATGTTGGGAATGCGCTGGCTGCGGTAGCTATTGCAGTAGCGGCAGGAGCCGATCCGGCTGTGCTTGAGGTACCCCTGTCCGAATTCAAAGGGGTTGAGCACCGATTGGAATATGTGCTGGAGCACAATGGTGCCAAGTACTATAACAATTCCAAGGCTACCAATTCGAAGGCAACCGTGATGGCATTGAATTCCTTCAAGGATCCGGTCGTGCTGATCGCTGGAGGACTGGATCGGGGTTCAGACATGATGGAGCTGCTCCCCTTGTTCCAGGAACGGGTAAAAGCGGTTGTGGCTCTCGGCGAAACACGGGAGAAAATCGCCAAGGTCGCGGAACTTGCGGGATTAAAGCAAATTAAGGTCGTCGATAATGAGGAGGATGCTGCCCAGACGTTAACCGCTGCAGTACAGGAAGCGTCGCAGTTTGCAGCGCCTGGTGATATCGTTTTGCTCTCACCGGCGTGTGCAAGTTGGGACATGTTTGCTTCTTATGAGGAGCGGGGACGCATTTTTAAAGAGGCGGCGCATAACTTGTAAGTAGGGGGGTGGAAAAGCCCCTACTTCCATGCAAGGGGTGGCCTCCTGATGAAACAGACGCGACCGGCGCCGGATATCTGGCTCCTGATTTGTATTGTGGCATTGCTTGCCATCGGCATTATTATGGTCTATAGTGCGGGCTCGGTGCTTGCTTTTCATGACTATGGGGATTCATTTTATTTTGTCAAAAGACAGTTGTTATTTGCGGGACTCGGACTGGCTGCCATGTTTGTCACAGCCAATGTGGATTACCGGGTCTGGCGGAAATATGCTAAACCGATATTGATCGCCTGTTTTATTATGCTGATTGCGGTGTTAATTCCCGGGATCGGTGTGGTCCGCGGGGGAGCACGAAGCTGGCTCGGCATTGGATCGTTTGGCATTCAGCCCTCTGAATTCATGAAGCTGGGCATGATTTTGTTTTTGGCTCACTGGCTGAGCAAGGAACCGGGGAAAATTAAAACATTCACAACCGGATTGTTGCCCCCGCTTGGATTGATAGGTCTCGCCTTCGGCATTATTATGCTGCAGCCCGATTTGGGGACAGGCACCGTCATGATGGGTGCATCCATGCTGATTATTTTTACGGCAGGCGCAAGAATGAAACATTTGCTGCTGCTTGCTCTTGGCGGAGCCATGGGATTTGCCGCGTTGATTGCAGCTGCTCCTTACCGACTAAAACGAATAACGGCTTTTCTCGACCCATGGTCTGATCCGCTGGGTGCCGGCTATCAAATCATCCAATCGTTATACGCTATCGGACCGGGTGGCCTGGCAGGTCTGGGTCTTGGGATGAGCCGGCAAAAATACAGTTATGTGCCCGAACCGCAAACGGATTTCATTTTTTCTATATTGGCTGAAGAGCTCGGGTTTATTGGCGGACTCATTGTACTTCTATTGTTCCTGGTGCTGGTCTGGAGAGGTATGCGAGTAGCGATGACAGTACCGGATGCTTTTGGCAGTTTGCTGGGGGTAGGCATTATTGGCATGGTGGCTGTACAAGTCATTATCAATATCGGCGTAGTCATCGGGCTCATGCCCGTTACCGGAATAACCCTACCGCTGATCAGTTATGGCGGATCATCTCTGACCTTGATGCTGACAGCACTAGGGATACTGTTAAACTTATCACGTTATGCGAGGTGACTATGCGATGCGAGTCGTACTAAGCGGCGGCGGTACCGGTGGACATATCTATCCGGCCGTTGCCATAGCAAGACAATGTGAGGCGGAGAATCCCGACTCGACATTTTTATATATTGGAGGAACCCGTGGACTGGAGAGCAAGTTAGTGCCACAGGAGAACATTCCTTTTCAATCCATTGATATTACAGGGTTTCGACGGAAGTTGTCCGTGGACAATCTGAAGACCGTTATGCGCTTTATTCAGGGCGTCCGAAAATCGAAGAAAATGCTGAAGGAATTCAAACCTGATGTGGTGATCGGAACTGGCGGCTATGTATGTGGACCTGTGGTTTATGCGGCTGCCAAACTGGGGATTCCAAGTGTCATTCATGAACAAAATGCAATCCCTGGCTTAACCAACAAGTTCCTTACTCGTTATGTGGATACCGTTGCAGTTAGCTTCGAAGGCTCCGAGAAGGCTTTCTCGGGAGCCAAAAGAGTAGTGTACACGGGTAATCCGAGGGCGACCACGGTTGCCAAGGCCAGCCGTGATCGAGGCTTTGCCACACTGGGCGTGCCAATGGACAGCCGGGTTGTGCTGGTTGTTGGCGGCAGCCGCGGAGCAAAGGCCATCAATAAAGCGATGGTGGACATGGCTCCCATGCTGGAGAAGCTGGAGGATGTGCACGTCGTTTATGTTACGGGTGAATCCTATTTTGACGAGACACGGGAAGCGATACGAAGTTCACTTGGAACAATGCCTAATCATCTGCATGTGCTTCCTTACGTGCATAATATGCCGGAAGTTCTCGCCTGCACCTCTTTGATTGTAAATCGAGCAGGAGCGTCATTCCTCGCCGAAATTACATCGCTTGGCATTCCGTCCATTCTGATACCGTCACCTAACGTGACAAACAATCATCAGGAAGCAAATGCGCGTACACTGGAAGGGGGCGGAGCTTCTGTCACGATGCTGGAGAAGGATCTTTCGGGAAAAGCGTTATATGAGGCCATTGCCCGCATCATGAATGATGAAGCTGCCCGCAAACGCATGGCCGCAGCGTCTCGGGAACTTGGCAAGCCGGATGCAGCCGAGGTGCTGGTGAAGGAAATTCAAAGGCTTGCTGTACGCAGGTAAAGAGTGTTCTGGGCGATTGTCACACACAAGGCAGGACTGACATAAGATACCGTATAAATTGTGACAATCGTTCCATGGCGCCGCATCACGGTTTTGTCGTTTAGCAGGAGGATGACCTCTATGGATGTTGAGCAGCATGATTTATGCGTAACGGCAGAAGCATTCCATGCTATCCAAGATGATTGTGTAAGTGCCAAAGAAGTGGGCCCTGCTGGCAGAAGTTGTGTACATTCAACGCTGGTGCTTATGGATCGGATGTGTCACGTATATTTCAATCCGCTGAGATTGTGCTGGAGACAGGCGAAAGGGTACGTTACAGCAAGGAGGACAGGGAATTTGCGCATTGCTGCTCTGTACTACATTAACGGAGAAGTGTTGTGCCAAAAGCTGTATATCCAGCTTGGCATAATGAGCGCAAAATCATTTCGGAAGTGATGGGGCTTGTCAAAAATTATAGACGTTTTGCCACTTCATAAGCGTACGCAGGCAGCGTATTCCGAAATCCGCCCAGTGCCCAAGCGGCCCCAGCTGTTTCAAACAGCAGAGCCAAAGGGTAAACACGGGAGGCCTACAGGTATCCATCTTGCATGCCAATTTGACTGTCAGTCCAGTCAAGCTACAGCAGAGGACGTTATCACCCTTATGCAGCAAATTCACAGCAACTATATCATCTCAAAACGGTATAACCTGGTACCGGAAGTCTTTCCAGTGGGTGAGCGGTAAACCCCGGAGGTGATACATTGGACAAATTGGTGATTGAAGGCGGGAAACCCCTCTCAGGATCCATACGCATCCATGGAGCAAAAAATGCCGCTTTACCAATCATGGCTGCAAGTTTGTTGGCAGATGGAGAAGTCACGCTGCACAACGTTCCACACTTGCTGGACATTGAAGTAATGCTGTATATCCTGGAACGGCTTGGATGCACGTGTCGGCATGAACAGGGAACAGTGACGATTGATACATCGTCTATCCGGTCATATGATGTACCAGAGGATCTGATGAAACAGATGCGCTCTTCCATTTTCTTGATGGGGCCATTGCTGGCTAAGTTTGGGCAAGTATCCGTATACCAGCCAGGTGGTTGTGCCATCGGAGAACGCAAGATTGATCTTCACCTCCGGGGCCTGGAAGCGCTCGGAGCATCAATTGAAGAGCTTGATCAACAGATTATCTGTCGAGGCCGTAAGCTGGTGGGCACGGATATTCATCTGGACTTCCCAAGTGTGGGTGCCACGGAAAATATCATGATGGCAGCCGTTACAGCTGAGGGCACAACGACGATATTCAATGCAGCCAGAGAACCTGAGATTCAGGACTTGCAGCATTTTCTCAACGCGATGGGTGCAAGTATAATCGGAGCCGGCACCGACACAATTACGATTAACGGTGTGGAGAAACTGAAGCCTTGTTCCTACGAGATCATACCTGATCGGATTGTGGCCGGCACCGTCATGATTGCAGCAGCAGCGACAAGAGGCAATGTTACCCTGACACACTGCAACCCGGCACACCTTACTTCCCTTATACATGTGTTGAAGCGCACTGGTGTTCAAATCACGGTCTGCAATGATATAATGACGGTGAGCTGTATGAGCCGTCCCAAATCCGTGGATCGCATTGTAACATCACCGTACCCTTCGTTTCCGACTGACCTGCAGTCGCAAATCATGGTCTTGCTCAGTTTGGCTGATGGGTTCAGTGTTATGAAGGAGACGGTATTTGAGGGGCGCTTCAAGCACGTGGATGAACTTAACGTCATGGGTGCAGATATTTCGGTTGATCTGAATGCAGCCTTTATCCGAGGAGTCCCGCGTTTGTACGGAGCTACAGTCGAAGCAACCGACCTGCGTGCAGGCGCAGCTCTGGTTATTGCTGGCCTTGCTGCCCAGGGGAAAACGGTTGTTGAGCAAGTGCATCATATTGACAGAGGGTACGACCGCATCGAAAAGTTGTTCCAGAGCCTTGGAGCTTCGGTTGAGCGACAGTCCCCCGTTTCAAAACAGCTGGATTTTGCCAATTAACGTCCTTTGAGTCCCCTTCTTCAGAATGCTGTGGGAGGGGACCGAAGGCTTTGTGGAGCGCGACCTATGCCTAAAAGTCAAATTCCGGTTCTGAAGAAGAATCGGCCTAAAGGAAACACAAGCCGTAAAATTGTTCTTATTCTGTTACTTCTTTTTATTGTATTGCTTGCCGTGCTGTTCTTCCGCTCTTCCATGAGCCGGATTTCGAGTATTGAGATTACGGGTAATGTATACACGACAACTTCCGAACTGCTGGAGAAAAGTGGTTTGAAGGAAGGCGATCAGTTCTTTGGGACAAGCTCCGCTGAGGTCATCGAGCGTTTGAAGACATTCAAAGCGGTAGCGAATGTGACAGTGGATAAGCAGTTTCCGGGGATCGTTCATATCAAGGTTCAGGAGTATCCAACCGTTGCTTACGAACTGGGTGCGGATGGTACACTCCAGGCTATCCTGGCCAGTGGGACAAGCTTGAATGTTCCGGCCAATATCGGAGTTGCTGTGGAGAAGCCTATTCTGACACAGTGGAAAGCAGACGATCCGCTCAAAGAACAATTGAGTGAGACACTTGCCAAAATCCCAAACGAATTGACAACGGATATTTCGGAGATTATTCCTAATCCTACGCCTTCGTTCCCGGATCAGATCCGTTTGTATACCAAATCACAATTTGAAGTGATTACCACGATCTCCAAGCTGCCAGATAAGGTGGAGTACCTGAATCAGGTTATTGAGACGGAACGGCCAGGGAAAATCACGATGCTTGAGGCAGACACGTACGTGCCTTTTATCGCGGATGACCCTGAAGATGGTGAAGAGCCAGGTGCAACGCCCTGATCCTCTTGCCAATCACGTATGACAGTTAATGAAAAGTCCAAGCAGGGTCGGGGTTTGACCCTGTTTCATCCGTGAAAGTTGTTCTTTCTGAGACGGAGAAAAAATGATACACTTGAACTTATGGCACATAAGTTGTCTCCTTCTTTTTTCTTCAAGGTTTTATGTCTCGCAACCAGATCTTGGCACCCAAAAAAATTGTAGAAAAAAGAGGGAAAGCCTAACGTGTGTTGAATATGTTTTAAGAGTGTTTAAACCCGAACGTATTTTACTATTGGAGTCAGGAGGTGCCACAGACTTGAGCAACAATGACATCATTGTTAGTTTGGACATCGGTACATCCAAAATTCGCGCTATTATTGGGGAAATTAATAATGGAACCTTTAATATTATTGGAGTTGGATCTGCCGACTCGGAGGGAATTCGCAAAGGTGTAATCGTAGATATCGATCAGACGGTGCAGTCAATCCGCAATGCAGTGGATCATGCTGAACGTATGGTAGGTATTCAAATATCCGAAGTATATGTTGGAATCTCAGGAAATCATATCGGACTGATGAGCAGTCACGGCGTCGTGGCAGTGTCTAACGAGGATCGTGAAATCGGAGAAGAAGACATGGAACGGGTGTTGAAAGCAGCCGAGGTGATTGCGGTTCCGCCGGAACGGGAAATTATTGATGTTGTCGCCAAGCAGTACGTTGTAGACGGCTTGGAGGGCATACAGGATCCCCGGGGTATGATTGGAGTTCGACTGGAAGTTGAGGCAACAATCATAACGGGTGCAAAAACCGCGATACATAATCTTTTGCGCTGCGTGGAAAAAGCGGGTCTGAAGGTAAGCGATCTGGTGCTCATGTCACTTGGAGCAGGCCAGCTTGCTTTATCTAAGGACGAAAAAACGATGGGATCTGTTCTTGTTGATATTGGAGCAGGTGCAACAACCATCGCTGTCTTTGAAGAAGACAGTCTTGTTGCAACGTCAACCCTGCCGATCGGTGGAGAATTTGTTACCAACGATATTGCGTATGGATTGCGTACCTTAACAGATCAAGCCGAAAAGGTGAAGCTGAAATATGGCTGCGCATGGCTTGATGATGCTGCGGCTGACGTCATGTTCAAAGTCACGCGAATCGGCAGCAATGTGGACAAGGAATTCTCGCAGGAGGACCTTGCTGCGATTATCGAACCGCGTGTTCAGGAAATATTCCAGATGATTTCCCAAGAAGTGAAGCGCCTTGGTTACACGGAGCTTCCCGGAGGTTATATACTAACGGGAGGAACCGTCTCGATGCCAGGGGTTCTGCAAGTAGCTCAGCATGAGCTTGCTGCATCGGTACGAATTGCGGTTCCGGATTACATCGGTGTTCGCGACCCGGGCTACACAAGCGGTGTCGGCATTTTGCACAGTGTAATTCGCAGTTTGCGCATTCGTCCATCGGTAAGCAGCGGCGGTGGCAGCAACAATAATAATAACAACAAGAAACCGACCAACCGTGTTAAGCCGAGTGCGTCTCCGGAATCGGAGCAAAAACCGGGTTTGTTCGAACGGCTGAAAAATATGTTCAGCGAATTTATATAACAGGTTGAATCTATTTCATACTTCTAGAAGCCGTCTGAATGCGCTGGTATTAATATATACGCCTTCGTTCGTCGATATATGAAATTGATTCGGTTCAATCAAAAATTGGACGGGCCATCCATGCACATTGAGGGGGAGATGGAATAATATGTTGGAATTTGATTTCGAGATGGAGAGCTTGGCTCAAATAAAAGTCATCGGTGTAGGCGGCGGCGGAAGCAATGCAGTCAACCGTATGATCGAAAATGGTGTACAAGGTGTAGAATTTATAACGGTGAACACGGATGCTCAAGCATTGCATCTGGCGAAATCCGAACATAAATTGCAAATCGGTGATAAACTGACCCGTGGTCTTGGTGCAGGTGCCAACCCGGATGTAGGTAAAAAAGCAGCCGAAGAATCCCGCGACTTGATTATGAACACATTGAAAGGTGCGGACATGGTATTTGTAACTGCCGGTATGGGCGGTGGTACAGGTACAGGTGCAGCTCCAGTCATCGCAGAGATTGCCAAAGAGTGCGGTGCGCTTACCGTAGGTGTGGTTACACGTCCATTCACCTTCGAAGGACGCAAACGTTCCAGCCATGCAGAGCAAGGGATTGAAGCTCTCAAGGAAAAAGTGGATACGCTGATTGTCATTCCGAACGACCGCTTGCTTGAAATCGTTGATAAAAAGACGCCGATGCTTGAAGCGTTCCGCCAAGCAGATAACGTACTGCGTCAAGCGGTACAAGGTATCTCGGATTTGATCGCTGTACCGGGTCTGATCAACCTTGACTTTGCAGACGTAAAAACCATTATGACTGAACGCGGATCTGCTTTGATGGGAATCGGAGAAGCAACAGGTGAAAATCGTGCGGCTGAGGCTGCTCGCAAAGCGATTATGAGCCCATTGCTGGAAACATCCATCGAAGGTGCTCGCGGGGTTATCATGAACATCACAGGTGGCATCAACCTGTCACTTTATGAAGTGAATGAAGCAGCCGAGATTGTTACATCTGCATCCGATCCGGAAGTGAACATGATCTTCGGTGCCATCATTGATGAAAATTTGAAAGAAGAGATCAAGGTTACGGTTATTGCTACTGGTTTTGAAGACAAGCCTGTCTCACCACCACCAGGACGCAAACCGACACCAGCGAGTGAGCCTGCTGAGAATCGCTCGCCTAATCTTCGCCCGTTCGGAAACCAGCCGAGCAGTGATCAGCTGGATATTCCGACATTTTTGCGCAATCGCTCACGCAATAACAATAACGATTAAGCAGCACTCCTATTTAATTTCAAACCCGGTTCTCCTTATGGAGAAACCGGGTTTTTCTGTTTTCTATTTACAGCATATCAAACAGAAATGAACAAATTCTGAACAAGAGTCACGAGGAAATACGACAAAAAAAGTTGAGACGACACCCCCATGATTAGACAGACTTTGAACAGGAAGCTCCTTATACTTGTGTGTATGCTCATAGAATATCGGAACAACGCTACACCGATATTTGGTACGAGGCAGGTGAAGAGTTGGTCGTTTATGTTGATCTTATTTTTTTGACAAACCTGTGTATTGACGGTGCACTCATCGGACTCACAGCCTGGATGCGTAAAACGAAGCTGGTTTGGTGGAGATGGTTACTGTCTTCCATTGTGGGCGCCCTTTATGTCGTTATGATGTTTGTACCGGAGTTTGATTTTATGTTTACCTTTTTGATCAAGTTTGTTTTGTCACTCGTGATGTTGTTTATCGCTTTTGGTTTTAAGGGTCTCCAGGTGTTTATGAGGAATCTGGGTACCTTCTATGTCATTAACTTCGTCGCTGCCGGAGGCATTTTAGGTATACACTACATGCTTCAGAGTTCGGGCGAACTGTTTAACGGAATTTGGTATACAGCTTCGGGCGGAATGTCCTTTGATCTGAAGATCGCCTTCTGGTTTACTTTTATCGTATTCTTTGCAGTGCTGTTTTTATTCAAAGCCGTGCAAAGTTCCAAGCGAAAATCAGACCGTATGACAACCTATCTGGGAGAAGTGCAGGTTTATATCGATGATGTAACGATTTCTTGTACAGGCCTTGTCGATACCGGCAATCAACTCACGGACCCTCTTTCCCGTCTGCCGGTAATGGTGATGGAGGTTTCACTTTGGCAAGACATGCTGCCAGCTTCCTGGAAAGGCCGGTTGAAGGATGAAGCACCGGACAACCTCATTATGGAGCTGGACCAGGAGGATTTTCGCTGGCAGGGTCGACTAAGACTGGTACCCTATCGTGGTATCAACAAAGGGACGGCATTTATGCTGGCAATCAAGCCTGATCTGGTGAGAGTGACATTGGATCAAATGAGCTATGAGACAACCAAAGTACTAATCGGGCTGGATGGCGGAG
Organism: Paenibacillus xylanilyticus; assembly: GCF_009664365.1. Lineage (NCBI taxonomy): Bacteria > Bacillati > Bacillota > Bacilli > Caryophanales > Paenibacillaceae > Paenibacillus > Paenibacillus xylanilyticus. The sequence continues at coordinate 4,603,497 of NZ_CP044310.1, read as the reverse complement.
TGTTGTCGTCAGAAGGAAAGTACCGCGCGGTCATTCACCCTGAGCTTGTGCAAGACGCTGCCTCTGCGCAGTCTACGGCTCTCTCTGCGGGAGCAACAGAAAAGCCGCTGAATGTGGTATAGGAGGAACGTACATGCTTGTGAAATGGAAACTGGTGGCGCAGCTGCAGTATTACCGTCTGTTATTTTTGCTTGGTTTGAAAAGTGAGGAGATCTATTATATTGGAGGCAGTGAAGCCCTGCCGCCTCCACTGACGCGGGAAGAAGAGGAATTTTTGCTGCAAAAGCTCTCTTCCGGGGATGCTGCAATTCGCGCCATGCTGATTGAACGAAACCTTCGCCTAGTCGTGTACATCGCTCGCAAGTTCGAAAACACAGGCATTAACATTGAGGATCTGGTTTCCATTGGAGCCATCGGGCTCATCAAGGCTGTCAATACATTTGATCCGGAAAAGAAAATCAAGCTGGCAACCTATGCCTCGCGATGCATTGAAAATGAAATATTGATGTACCTGCGGCGTAACAGCAAAATTCGGACAGAAGTTTCTTTTGATGAGCCACTCAACATTGATTGGGATGGAAATGAGCTATTATTATCGGATGTTCTGGGTACCGAGAATGATACAATCTATCGAAATATTGAAGAGCAGGTAGATCGAAAGCTTCTGCACAAGGCCTTGGAAAAATTGACTGAACGTGAGCGGATGATTATGGAGCTTCGCTTTGGCTTGACGGACGGAGAGGAAAAGACACAAAAAGATGTTGCAGATTTGCTTGGAATCTCCCAATCCTACATCTCTCGTCTGGAAAAAAGAATCATTAAAAGACTCCGCAAGGAGTTTAATAAGATGGTCTGATCCTGTGCTTTTAATATAATGGGTATTAATGGCAAGGATGCCAGGGACGAATAAAAAAGCCTGCCCCGGAGATAATGTACATTAATGTTTCTCCTTGGGAGGTAAATCACGATGACCCGAAACAAAGTCGAGATTTGTGGCGTGGACACCGCAAAATTGCCTGTCCTCACCAACACAGAAATGCGGGAATTGTTTCATTCCCTACAGCAGCACCATGATCGCTCAGCAAGAGAGAAATTAGTGAATGGCAACCTGCGGCTTGTACTCAGTGTCATTCAGCGCTTTAACAATCGGGGGGAGTTTGTCGATGATCTGTTCCAGGTTGGTTGTATCGGCCTGATGAAAGCCATTGATAATTTTGATTTATCCCAGAATGTCAAATTTTCAACGTACGCAGTACCGATGATTATCGGTGAGATCCGTCGTTATCTGCGTGACAATAACCCGATCCGGGTATCCCGATCATTACGGGACATCGCATATAAGGCGCTGCAGGTTCGCGACAGTTTGACCAACAAAAATTCTCGTGAACCGACCATATTTGAAATTTCCGAAGCATTGAACGTGCCCAAGGAAGATGTAGTTTTTGCACTGGATGCCATTCAAGATCCGGTATCATTATTCGAACCCATCTATCATGACGGTGGAGATCCCATCTATGTGATGGATCAGATCAGTGATGACAAAAACAAGGATGTGTCGTGGATTGAGGAAATTGCACTGCGCGAGGCTATGCATCGTCTCGGACAGCGGGAGAAAATGATTCTGTCCATGCGGTTTTTTGAAGGCAAAACACAGATGGAAGTTGCCGACGAGATTGGAATTTCCCAAGCTCAGGTATCCCGACTGGAAAAATCGGCTATTCAGCAGATGCAGAAACACGTGAAGACGTAACATGACTTCATTCACAAGGACGATCTAACGGTTGTAATCCGTTGGTCGTCTTTTCTATTTTTATTGACATACGATTAGGTCTGGCGAGAACTGCGATCGATGAGCGGCTTTAAAGAGAACGCCCAGTTACGGATCAAGCTGTACTAATTTCAGGAATACCCCGAAAAATAGGACATTTTTCGCCTATAAAACATATATTGTATAGAAGCGTTGAACGGTATAAGCGGACTAGGCGGGGGGCGAGCGGCAGATGAAAGTAAGCGCAAGTGAGTCGGCACAAAGAGGGATGAAGATCTCGGATTTTCAGACAAAGGATGTCATTAACATCACGGATGGCAAACGTCTGGGGCAGATTAGTGATCTGGAATTAGATCTCAAGCAGGGACGGATCGAGGCCATCGTGGTACCCGGTTACAGCCGGTTCATGGGGTTGTTCGGGGGTGGAACGGATCTGGTTATTCCCTGGAGGAACATTGTTAAGATCGGTTCCGACGTTATTTTGGTTAAACTGGATGAAGTCAGAGAAACGAGCTACGATGAGCGAGATCGCGAAGCGAAGATGTATGATGAACAGCAAAGCAGCCGTATGGAGCGGGTTGAACGCCTGGAACGATTGGACCGAAGCCAGCGTCGAACGATATAATCAAGACAGAACGTGGCTCATTTGGTACACTGGAAGCTGTGAGGTGATAAGATGGAACCCTTTGTTCTGAATAAACAACTTTTCGAACGGACTGAAGATCAAGCGGTGAATGGAAGCCCAGATCCGTTGTTATTATATGTGGAGCCGTGGAGAGAACAGTTCAGCCGAATGACGGCAGGTTTTACCACAAGACAGGGCGGAGTGGGCAGTAAACCCTATGCCACTCTAAACTGCGCTTATCATGTTGGCGATGATCCTTCAGACGTTTTGAAGAATCGTCGTCTGGTGGCCGAAAAGCTTGGTTTCTCGGTGAGCGCCTGGACGTGTGGTGAACAGGTCCATGGCAAACAAGTGGCTGTTGTAAAAGCTGAGGATCGAGGCAGAGGTCTGATGGATCGACAGTCAGCGCTGCAGGACACGGATGGTTTGGTCACCAATGTACCTGGTGTGCTGCTTACTTCCTTTTATGCGGATTGTGTTCCACTGTATTTCTACGACCCGGTGCAACAAGCCGTCGGGCTTGCTCATGCGGGGTGGAAAGGGACTGTTGCCGGCATTGCCCAGTCAATGGTTGAAACGATGGAACGGGAATATGGAAGCCGGGCACAGGATATCCGGACAGCTATAGGCCCTTCCATTGGGGATTGCTGTTATGAAGTGGATGAGGCAGTTATGCAGCATGTACGGGTTTGGTTTGAATCTGCTCCGGGTAATGATGAATACAACAACTCTGTGCAGGGCCGAGCATATCACTCGTCTGGAAATGGAAAGACGATGTTAAACTTGAAAGAATGTAATCGACACATTATGATGAAAGCAGGAATATTGCCGGATCATATCGAATGTACAACGTGGTGTACAAGCTGCCACCCGGAACTGTTTTTCTCGTATCGGAAGGAAAATGGAACGACCGGAAGAATGGCGAGCTGGATTGGGCTGGAAGAGAGGTGACCCTCTGTGTCATTGGAGGAGCGAATTCAACAGGTAAATCAGAAGATCGAAGCTGCATGCCAGCGCAGTGGCCGTCAGCGCGAAGACGTAAATGTGATTGCGGTCACGAAGTACGTCTCCCTTGAAACGACAGGCGCTGTGCTGGAAAGTGGCCTTGAGCATATTGGAGAGAACCGCTGGCAGGATGCACAAGCCAAGTGGGAAGCATTTGGTCAGCAAGGAACATGGCATTTTATCGGTCACTTGCAGACCAACAAAGTGAAAGACGTCATAGGCAAATTCCGCTACATACATTCACTGGATCGTTTGTCTCTGGCCAAGGAGCTGGACAAAAAGGCAGCTGCAATGGGGACACAAGTGGAAACATTTTTGCAGGTGAATATTTCGGGTGAAGAGAGCAAATACGGATTGCAGCCTGAACAGGCGAGTTCATTTTTGCGTGAGATCAGCAGCTTCAGCAACCTGAAGGTTGTCGGTCTGATGACCATGGCTCCCCATGAGGAGGATCCGCAACTTACGCGTCCCGTATTTCGTGGACTGCGTGAGCTAAGAGACCATTTGAATGGACAAGCCCTGACATCGGAACCATTGACTCAGCTATCGATGGGAATGTCCAATGATTTTGAAGTGGCGATTGAAGAAGGGGCAACATGGGTACGGCTGGGATCAATTCTCGTAGGAAAAGAGGAGGGTTCACGATGGGCGTAATGAATAAATTCATGAATTTCCTTGGTCTTCAAGAAGAGGAAGAGATTGTGGAACGCGAACGTTTGGCTGCTCAAGAGGAGGCTGAATCTGAACAGCAGGAAGCTGAAACCTCCAGTCTAGATAAACGTAGAAACCAAAGGGGGAATAATGTTGTGAGCATTCATTCCCAGAAAAATGTTAAAGTTGTCCTTTATGAACCACGTTCCTATGACGAAGCTCAAGAAATTGCCGACCACCTTCGTTCACATCGTACAGTGGTTGTGAACCTGCAGCGGGTGCGCCAAGATCAGGCACTGCGCGTCATTGATTTTTTGAGTGGGACCGTTTACGCACTGGGCGGGGGCATTTCTAAAATTGGCGGCAACATTTTTCTCTGTACGCCGGATACCGTTGAAATTCAAGGCGCAATTACGGAAATACTGGCTGACAGCGAGCAAGATTACAACAGAATGAGGTGAGCCGCTTTTGTATCAACTTCAAGTCGTCGTGTTTTACCTGTTTGAGATTTATTTCTACATGATTATTGGATATGTATTGATGTCGTGGCTTCCGAACGCGCGGGAGAGCGTCATTGGTGAGTGGCTTGCCAAATTGGTGGAACCCTATCTGAGTCCTTTCAGACGTTTCATTCCGCCTTTGTTCGGTATGCTGGACATCTCACCAATCGTTGCGTTAATTACTCTTCAACTGGCGAGATCAGGTTTGCTCTCGATCATCAGCTACTTCTGATAGGGTAGGGTGAACATAGATGAGTGGTGAAATTTACGAACATTTTAGCCATGATGAGCGTGACTTCGTGGATAAAGCCTCGGATTGGGTGGAACGCGCTGGCAAGCTTCATGATATGAAGCTAACGGACTTTCTTGACCCAAGACAGGCCTTTATATTGCAAACGCTTGTCAATCGTCGCAATGACGTCCAGATTCGTCTGGACGGAGGCTACGAGGCAGCTGAACGCAAACGTGCGCTGATTGCACCAGATTATCGGTATCTCGCTGATGAAGATATGGGTATGCAGGTGCTTAGCATTACGTCAGATGATCAGAAAATTACAGAGCTGGAGCACGGGGACTACATGGGAGCCTTGCTCGGGCTTGGACTGAAACGCGGCAAGATCGGAGATATCCAAGTGCTGGATGACGGATGCCACACCGTGGTGGCAGCGGAGACCGGCGCTTTTTTATCGCTTCAATTGAACCAGGTTCATCGGGTTCATGTGTTTACAGAGCTGCTTCCTCTGCATGAGATGAAGTGGTCGGAGAGCAAACTGGATACGATGGATATCACTGTTGCATCCTTGCGTCTGGACGGAATTTGTGCGGATGTGTACCGACTGAGTCGCAGTAAAGTTCTAGTTCCCATCAAAGCGGGCCGATGCCGGGTAAATTGGAAAGTCGAGGAAGATCCGTCCAAAGCTCTGAAAGCCGGGGACGTGGTCTCCATTCAAGGTTTTGGCCGTTTCAAGGTGCTGGAACAGGATGGGATGACCAAAAAGGGACGTTGTCGTGTAAAAATCGGCAAATTTGCTTAGCGGCATTGCAGGAAAACCCGTTTTCTTGTCGAAATGTTTAAGATAAAGGTGTAAAAAACATTCGCTGTTTCCGATATACATTGAAGTGCAAAGTCGATATAACTGTATTGGAATCAGAACGTCGATTCTGCAAGTGCAAGTCGTTCATGCTGTTATATGACTTCTTGCATACGACCCTTTGGGTGATACCCATGTGCTGCAAACCTTCTCGGAACGGGAAGGAACTTTAACAGGAGGTGGACAGCATGCCATTAACGCCGCTGGACATACATAACAAGGAATTTTCCCGACGCTTGCGCGGGTATGACGAGGATGAAGTCAATGAATTCCTGGATCAAGTCATCAAAGATTACGAAGGCGTCATTCGCGAGAACAAAGAGCTGAGCAATCAGTTGCTGTCCGTTCAGGAGAAACTGGATCATTTTGCCACAATTGAAGAAACGCTCAGCAAAACGATTATCATAGCGCAGGAAGCAGCCGACGATGTGAAGAACAATGCGAAGAAGGAAGCACAGCTCATTGTGAAGGAAGCAGAGAAAAATGCTGACCGGATCGTGAACGAGTCCTTGGCGAAATCCCGCAAGATTGCTTTGGAAGTGGAGGAACTGAAGAAGCAGGCTTCGATCTACCGGGCCCGTTTCCGTACGCTTGTTGAAGCACAGCTCGAACTGCTGTCTCAGGATGGATGGGAAGCATTGGAGAGTCGCGAACAGGAAGTCCGTGATCGTGAACGGGAAATGAAGGAAATTTATTAGTCTGCCTGCCCGGTTGACTTTTGACTCTAAAGAGGCTATAACTATATTCATAATGAATAATGATTCCATGACGGGTTCAAGTACGTTATGATCTCATCCCTCAGAGAGTTGGCGTTTGGTGCAAGCCAATGGATGAGTTATAGCCGAATATCTCCCCGGAGAAGTGACGCTGAAGCGGTGATGCATGGCCGTGCGTAAGCGAAACCGTAAGCCGAACGTTATATCGGCACCCTGCTGTAGTGAAGCGGGGCACAAGTGCTGTTAATGACAAAGCATACCCATTGGATTGGATATGGTTTGTGATGAACAGAATTAGGGTGGTAACGCGAGCACAACCTCGTCCCTTTCCAGGGATGGGGTTTTTTTGTGTCCAAAAATGTGAATTGTGGACGGCCCACAATCCAATTATTGAAAGGAAGATCATGATGCAAAGAGTGGATGTCAAAGAAAAAGCACGCGCTAGAGAACTACGCATGCTAAACAAGTGGAAAACTGAGAATACGTTTAAGAAATCAATCGAGAATCGTGAAGGCAAACCGAATTTCGTGTTTTACGAAGGACCGCCAACGGCAAACGGCAAGCCGCATATCGGTCACGTGCTGGGACGCGTTATTAAGGACTTTGTAGGACGTTACAATACGATGAAAGGTTACCGTGTCGTTCGTAAAGCTGGCTGGGATACACATGGATTGCCTGTCGAACTTGGTGTACAGAAGAAGCTCGGCATTTCCCATAAGTGGGAGATCGAAGATTACGGCGTGGAAAAATTCATCAACGAATGTAAAGCGAGCGTATTTGAATATGAACAGCAATGGCGTGATCTGACAGAAGGTATTGCGTACTGGACAGATATGGATAACCCGTACATCACGCTGGACAACAATTACATTGAGAGTGTATGGAATATCCTTGCTACGATTCATGAAAAAGGACTTCTCTACCGCGGACATCGGGTGAGTCCGTACTGTCCATCTTGTCAGACTACCCTGAGTTCCCATGAAGTTGCCCAAGGGTACAAGGATGTCAAAGACCTTAGTGCCACTGCCAAATTTAAGCTGGATGACAGCGGCGAATTTGTGCTTGCCTGGACGACTACACCTTGGACACTGCCTTCACACGTTGCACTCGCGGTTAATCCGGACATGGATTATTCTCGTGTACGCCAGGGCGAAGAAGTATATATCATGGCAACTAATCTCGTGGAAAAAGTCATGAAGGACTCGAAAGGCGAATATGAAGTTATCGGTGCACTGAAAGGCTCTGATTTAGTTGGTAAAACGTATGATCCTCCATTCAACTACGTGCAGGCTGAAAAAACGAACGTCATTTTGGGTGCGAGCTATGTAACGGATGCAAGTGGTACAGGGATTGTACACATGGCTCCAGCACATGGTGAGGACGATTACCGCGTATGCCGTGAGCATGGCATCAGCTTTGTTAACATGGTGGACCTTGAAGGTAAATTTGTGGCACAGGTTACGGATTTTGCGGGACGCTTCGTTAAGGATTGCGATATTGACATCGTGAGAAGTCTGTCCGAGAAAGGCCGCCTGTTTAGCAAAGAGAAATATGAGCACAGCTACCCATTCTGCTGGCGTTGTGATACACCGCTTCTCTACTATGCAATGGACAGCTGGTTTATCCAAACCACAGCGATCAAGGATCAACTGATTGCAAACAACAGTGAAGTGGAGTGGTACCCAGGCCACGTTCGTGAAGGACGTTTCGGAAAATTCCTGGAGGATTTGGTGGATTGGAACATCAGCCGTGATCGCTACTGGGGAACACCGCTGAACATCTGGGTATGTGAAGAAACTGGCGAACAGTTCGCTCCGCACAGCATCGCTGAGCTGCGTGCACGTGCCGTTGGAGATGTACCAGAGAACCTGGAACTGCATAAACCATACGTAGACGAAGTCAAAGTACTCAGCTCCTGTGGCAAATATGAAATGAAACGTACTCCGGAAGTGATTGATGTCTGGTTTGACAGTGGTTCCATGCCATTTGCCCAGCAGCACTATCCGTTTGAAAATAAAGAAACATTTGAACAGCAATACCCTGCGGATATGATCTGCGAAGGGATTGACCAAACACGTGGCTGGTTCTACAGCTTGCTGGCTGTATCTACTCTTTTGACTGGCAAAGCACCTTACAAGGCGGTTATGGCAACAGGTCACGTATTGGATGAGAACGGACAGAAGATGTCGAAATCCAAAGGCAATGTTATTGATCCATGGGAAGTCATTGAAGAATATGGTACAGATGCGTTCCGTTGGGCCCTGTTGTCTGACAGTGCACCGTGGAACAGCAAACGTTTCTCCAAAGGCATTGTGGGCGAAGCAAAATCCAAAATGGTGGATACATTGGTTAACACGCATGCATTCCTGACGTTGTATGCGACGATTGATGGTTTTGATCCACAGGAACATCCGTTTAAACCTTCAGCGCATAAGCTGGATCGCTGGATCCTGTCCAGACTGAACAGCCTGATCATCGTTGTGGAGAAGGCGCTGTCCGTCAATGACTATCTGAATTCTTCCAAAGCGATTGAAGCCTTCGTCGATGAGCTGAGCAACTGGTACATCCGTCGTTCCCGTGACCGTTTCTGGGGAAGTGGCTTGACCGAAGATAAACTGGATGCATATCGCACACTTACCGAGGTGCTTGTGACCACAGCCAAGCTGGTTGCGCCATTCACACCGATGCTTGCGGAAGATATCTATCTGAACCTGACTGCAGGTGAAAGTGTTCATATGGAAGACTACCCGGCAGCAAATGAAGCGTTAATCGATCTGGATCTGGAACAGGATATGGAGACAGCTCGCCGAGTGGTCGAACTCGCTCGTAACGTGCGTAACGAAACAGGTATCAAGAATCGCCAGCCGCTGTCCGAGTTAATCGTTTCGCTTGATAAAGGATTTGATCTGGCGAGCTATGAAGAGATCATCAAGGATGAGATCAATGTCAAAGGTATCCGTACGGAGCATAACGATGCCGAATTCGTTGATTTCACATTGAAACTCAATCTGAAAGTAGCGGGTAAAAAATACGGCAAGAACGTAGGCTTCCTGCAAAACTTCTTCAAAGGCATGTCAGCAGAGGAGACACGCAAAGTAGTGACAGAGGGTGTGCTGAATGTGGTTTCTCCGGAAGGAGAAGAGCTGCAAGTGACAAGTGAGGAACTGCTGGTAGAGAAACAAGCCAAGTCCGGTTTTGCTTCGGCATCCGGGTACGGGTTGACGGTAGCACTCAACACCGAAATCACAACTGCTTTGGAACAGGAAGGCTGGGTACGTGAAGTTGTACGTTCCGTACAAGACACACGTAAAAAATTGGATCTGCCGATTGAGAAAAGAGTACGCCTGACACTGGATGTTGATCCCGAGCTCCAGGCGGCAATCGAGGCATTTGATGAGGTCCTGCGTGAGAATGTACTCGTTACTGAAGTCACATTTGGTACCCATGAAGGTATGGAACGCATTGAAGCTGGCGGTAAAGCAATGGGCGTTTATATCGAGGTGTAACACCATTCTTTTTCGATACAGATGAACCGATTGAACTTAAGTTACAAATGGATCCTAAATGAAGTAGAGTATCTCTATTCCATTTAGGAAAGGATATAGAGTATAGACAAACGAGCCTTAGACTCAGGGAACAATCCCTGTATCTTGGCTCGTTTGGTTTTTATGCAAATGGGCAATGATTTCTATTGTGCAGTTACTCTATGATACCAAAGGAACTGAGCGAACACATGAATGAAGACAAGCAGGCATCGTCCGCTTCACCATCCAATCCAACACGCAGCGATAATGACAAAATTGAGGAACTCCATACCCTGACGAACCGACTCGCTAACGAGCTTGAGCGTTCACGTATTGCACAATATACGGAATTGTTGAATCGGCCGTGGAAACTGATTGGGCTCAACCTGTTATCAGGCGCAGCACGGGGTGTAGGGATCGCCATTGGTTTTACTTTTTTTGCAGCCACCATCATTTATGTGTTACAGGTGCTGGGAGCCCTCAATCTGCCAATCGTAGGAGATTATATTGCAGATATCGTCCGTATCGTACAGCGTCAGCTTGAATTGAACACCTATTAGAGGTGCAGCATGTCTAGTACATGTCATATGGATCAGAATCGTTGTCAATCTCGAGCAAGCCTTCGCCCTCACGATTCTCCAAATACTGCCGGTACTGTCTGTTGCGAACAATGGATACGTCATGACCATAAATATCGGTTGCAACGAAGCTCTCATAGGCTTCGACGCAGCCCTCAACCTCATCTGTAGCTTCAATGGCCATCACATCGTAACTGTCAATATCGCGACCTTCAGCCATGGCTGGTGAGTTCGAGGTGCCCCAGCTTTCAACGATCTGCCATGCATCTTCACCATCGAAGCCGTTCTGATCATCGCGCTCATCGAGACTCGTGCGACCAAAAGCCGGAGCGAGGAACTCTTCTTCCACTGGGCGGTTATCGGATACTACAGTTTCAGGCTGATGTTTTTTGCAATACTTGGTGTAAGGAACGGCTTGCATACGCTCGTAAGGAATGGGCTGCTGACAAACTGCGCAAGTGCCGTAATGGCCTTCTTCGATGGAATGCAGGGCAGAGTCGATACGCTCTAATTGGAATTCGTCATGCTCCAAAAGGGAAATATCTTTCTCCCGATCATACATTTCGGTAGCTACATCACCGGGATGATTATCGATAGGGGATAATTCACCCGTTTGAAATCTCATGGACCCGCTGAGGCCGTAATGGTCATTTTGCTCAAGCCGATGTTCAATACCACGTTTTTCAGCCATCAATTGGGAACGCAAGGATTGGATTTGTTCTGAAGTAAGATGTGCCATCGTTTTCCCCTTTCTGTCCGTCTGGAATCCGAATTTGGTCTCTGGTCTAGGATGTGCCAATCTGCCCTTGATTACAGGAGGGAAATGTTATCGATTTTGCCATTAAGAAAGCGAAAACGCCCGTCGTGGACGACTTCCAAACAGCTGTGCTACAATGAACAAGTCTGGCGTAAAGCCTGGTATGGTTTGGAAAAGACAAGAACGGAGTGACGAACAAACGTGGTGTATTATATCCTCGCTTTTATCGTATTTTTGGTGGATCAGGGAACAAAGTATTTAATTGCGACTCAAATGGAGCTTCGGGAAGAAATTCCGGTTATAGGCAATTTCTTTGTCATCACTTCACATCGCAACTCAGGCGCAGCTTTTGGTATTTTGCAGGACCAACGCTGGTTCTTTATCGTTGTTACCGTGATCGTGGTGATTGCTTTGGTCTGGTACTTGCAAAAAGTGAAAAACTCCCCGCATAAATTGCTGCCAGTAGCACTTAGTCTGGTGCTTGGTGGAGCTATCGGGAATTTCCTGGATCGCGCTTTGACGGGTGAAGTCGTGGATTTCGTGCAGCTTAATTTTGGCAGTTATACGTTTCCGATTTTCAATATCGCCGATTCAGCCATCTGTATCGGGGTTGCACTGATTATTGTGGAGACGTTTCTTGAGGGGCGGCGCGAGAAGGCAGCCGCGAAGATTGAAGGGAATGAACATCATGAGTAAAATGCACAATGAAGAACAAACTACTGGGGATACGTCTGTACAAGACGATGACCTGATGACTAATGAACGATTGGAATGGACTGTTTCTGCTGAACATAAGAAGGAACGCGTTGACAAATATATTACTGAAGCAATGGATAATGTCTCCCGCTCTCAGGTCCAACTATGGATCGGAGATGGTCTGGTTACTGTAAACGGAGCTGGTGTAAAGTCTAATGCCAAATTGGCTGAGGGTGATCGGATTGAACTTCAGATTCCTGAACCGACAGCTGTAGAGATCATTGCCGAAGATATTCCACTTGAAGTGGTATATGAGGACAGCGATGTGATCGTCATTAACAAACCACGTGGTCTTGTAGTGCATCCGGCACCGGGACATACATCAGGTACACTTGTGAATGCGCTCATGTATCACTGTAAAGATCTTTCAGGCATTAACGGAGAGCTGCGTCCTGGAATCGTGCACCGGATTGATAAGGACACGTCAGGCCTGCTGATGGCTGCCAAAAACGACCGTGCTCACGCCTCATTAGCTGCCCAGTTGAAGGATCACAGTGTAAACCGCCGGTATATCGCACTTGTTCATGGTCATTTGAGTCATGATCAGGGGACGATCGATGCGCCTATTGGGCGCGATACGAATGATCGTAAAATGTATACCGTGACCGAACGTAACAGCAAACATGCTGTCACGCATTTTAATGTTACGGAGAGAATTAACGATTATACGCTGCTTGAACTGAAACTGGAGACAGGTCGAACGCATCAGATCCGTGTGCATATGAAGTTTATTGGTCACCCGCTTGTGGGAGATCCAATCTATGGACGTAACAAGGGGATCAAAATGAACGGACAGGCATTGCATGCCGCGGTTCTTGGTTTTGTTCATCCGGCAACAGGGGAGTACATGGAATTCTCAGCTCCGCTTCCACAAGACATGGAAGATGTCCTTGCTTCACTGCGCAGCCGCTGACCCCTCGGGAAAGTACAAATGTTCGGATACTTTGTCCATGGCTAAACATGGGCAAATGCTTCATATTAGATTGTAGAAATTTGCGTCAAATGAGGAGATGAACATGAGTATGAGTATCGATAAATATCAAGAAACATACATTCAAACCAATTTTGCCGACCGTATTGGCGGCTCCAACTATGGTAAAGACACCAACATCTATAAATTCGAGAAAATCAAACGCGCCAAAGCTTCGGCAAAGAAAGATTTTCCCAATGTTGAACTGATTGACCTTGGTGTAGGTGAACCGGATGAGATGGCTGATGCAGGCATCGTAGCTGCACTCGCGCAAGAAGCTTCCAAACCGGAGAACCGTGGTTATGCCGACAACGGGATTCCTGAATTCAAGGAAGCGGCAGCCGCTTACCTGAAAAATGTATTCAATGTTGAAGGTATTGATCCGGCAACGGAAATTGTGCACTCCATTGGGTCCAAGCCAGCTCTGGCAATGATGCCTTCGTGCTTCATTAATCCAGGTGATGTAACGATCATGACGGTTCCTGGTTATCCGGTTATGGGTACACATACCAAATACCTGGGCGGAGAAGTCTACAACATTCAGCTGACGAAGGAAAACAATTTCCTGCCTGATCTGACAACCATCCCTGAGGATATTGCAAAACGTGCAAAATTGCTGTATTTGAACTATCCAAACAACCCGACAGGTGCTGGCGCTACGGTTGAATTCTTCACTAAAGTGATTGAATGGGCGAAAAAGTACAGCGTAGTTGTTGTTCACGATGCTCCATATGCTGCACTGACGTATGACGGCAATAAACCATTCAGCTTCCTGTCCGTACCTGGAGCGAAGGATGTAGGCGTTGAGCTGCACTCCTTGTCCAAGTCTTACAACATGACAGGGTGGAGAATTGGCTTTGTTGCAGGGAATCCGCTCGTGGTTAAAGCTTTCAGTGATGTGAAGGACAACAACGATTCTGGTCAATTCATCGCGATTCAGAAGGCTGCTGCCTACGGTCTGAACCATCCGGAAATTACGGAGAAAATCGCAGAGAAATATTCCCGTCGTCATGACCTGCTGGTTGCTGCGCTGAACGAACTGGGCTTCCAGGCGGAGAAACCGAAAGGTTCCTTCTTCCTGTACGTTGAAGCTCCAAAAGGTGTAGTAGGCGGACGTCGTTTCGAGTCCGGGGAAGACTTCTCCCAATTCCTGATTCGTGAAAAGTTGATTTCTTCTGTACCTTGGGATGATGCAGGTAACTTTGTTCGTTTCTCCGTTACCTTTGAAGCCAAAGGGGAAGAAGAAGAGAAACGCGTTATCGCTGAAATCAAACGTCGTCTGAGTGACGTACAATTCGAATTCTAATGGAATTCACCAATACAAGTGAATGAAATAAATCGAGAGACCGGAGACGGTCTCTTTTTTTATGTCCGTAATTTTATAATAAATTCCGTTTTATCCCTTTACAAAATTACCCAACAAACTTATGATTAAGTCTTTACGTTATTTTTATATACATAAGTAGGTTTGGAAGGGAGTTATGGAAATTGTTGACTTCAAGAACAAATACGGTGTCCTCACATACTGCAGGAACGGGTAATACCATGACAGGGTTGTTCAAGCTGCTGCGACCGAAACAGTGGACCAAAAATTTGCTGTTATTTGCTGCATTATTGTTTTCCTTTGAGGAAATACGCACAGAGACCATTTTAACGACATTGCTAGGTTTTATTTTGTTTAGCCTTGTTGCAGGCTGTGTGTATATTTTAAATGATTACGTGGATCGGAACAGAGATCGACAGCATCCGGTGAAGCAGTTCCGGCCAATTGCCTCTGGACAGGTTCAACCTGCCTATGCTCTGCTGTTTGGCATAATCCTGTTGATTCTTTCTATAGGCATTGCTTTTGTGATAAACCCGCTTTTTGGTGGACTATGCATCGTTTATTTCCTGTTGAACGTAGCTTATTCTTTTGTGCTTAAACATCTCGTTATTGTGGACATGATGACCATTGCAGCAGGATTCGTTCTTCGTGCCATAGCCGGCGGTGTATTGATTCACGTACCTTTTACACCCTGGTTCCTGATCTGCACCATGCTGCTGTCCCTGTTTCTGGCGATTGGCAAACGGAGAAATGAGCTTACTCTGCTTGAGGGAAATACCGGTTCGCATCGTAAGGTGCTGGATAACTACTCTGTCACACTGCTGGATCAATTTAATACCATCGTGACGACAGCAACGATTATTAGCTATTCTTTGTTCACCTTCACCTCTGACCGTACAATTCACCTGATGTGGACGATTCCGCTGGTGATCTACGGCATGTTCCGATATCTGTATCTGATACATATGAAAAACCAGGGGGGCTCACCGGATCGTGTTTTGTTTGAGGACAAGCCCATTTTGGTTACCGTCATTCTATACGTGGTTAGTGTTGTGGTCATCTTTGCGATTTTTGAATAAAGAGCATATCGATAGAAAGTTTGAGGGGGATCAGGGTGAGAAGCAGTAAAATTGCCATTTTTGATATTGATAAAACGATTATACGCCGGGATTCGATGTTTCAGTTTGTGCATTACGGCGTTCGCCGTTACCCTGGGCAGGTATGGAGGCTCCCGCTTATTGCCTTTCATACCGCGATGTTCAAGGCAGGGCTTATGAGTGTGGAACAAGTCAAGCGTTCGTACTTTAAGAGTATTGAGCGCATGAGCGAACAGGATCTGGAGCATTTTTTTGATACCCGATTGCGTACCGCCATTTTTGCAGAGGCCAGTGTGGAAATGCAGCATCGCAAGGAAGCGGGTTATCATGTGTTGCTGGTGACTGCGTCTCCGCATGCGTATATGAAATATTTTACAAACTTCCCTTGGGTAGACCATGTCATTGGAACCGAACTCGTGCGCCATCAGAATGGCTATACCTGTACGATCGAAGGCGTTAACTGCAAAGGAGAAGAGAAGGTACGCCGAATACAAGCTTACCTGCGTGAGAAAAACATGGTTATTGATTATGAACAGTCCTGCTCTTACTCTGATTCACTGTCTGACCTGCCGGTGATGCAGCTGGTGGCACAGCGCTATTTTATTAACAGAAGGGTTCCGGATATGGAGGCATTATCGTGGGGGAAATGAAGGGACGTCATACGGGCAAGGGGTTAATGCTTGTCTCCGCTTTCCTCACGGCCACCGGACAGTTGTTCTGGAAATGGGGGCTGACGGAGTGGATCTATTTAGGCATCGGATTTGTGTGCTATGGGCTGGGAGCCATCTTGATGATTAAGGCTTTTGCTCTGGAAAAGTTGTCTGTAGCTTATCCGTTGATGTGTGCAAGCTATGTTTTTGCGCTCATTTACGGTCACTTTCTGCTGGGAGAAGAGCTCACGATACAGAAGTTTGCAGCCGTTGTACTGCTTGGAATCGGGGTGACATTAACCAGTGTTGATCGATAGCTGGATGGTGGTTGTACTCATAGTAATGACATTATGTGGTGCTATGGGTGGTGCTGGTTTGAAAGCCTATGCCACAAGTCGCAACAAGCTGCATGTCCTCATGGGTCTCGGTTTTTATGGTATGGGCGCGCTTCTGAACATTGTGCTGCTAAAGTTCCTTCCCTTAACCGTGGTCTTGCCGGCCAATGCGCTGACATATGTCTGGACCCTTTTCATTGCAAAGTTTGCATTCAGGGAGAAGGTAGGCCCGCTTCGCTGGCTGGGTGTGGTTTGTATTATGGGCGGCTTGTGTTTCTTGGTTTGGTAATACGGATAGGAAGTATACGGCGAATTTTGAAAAATGACATATTGGATGTGAATGCATGAAATTTCTGGACTACATATGGTATGATCGCAAAACGAATTGGACGGCACTATGCCTGTTCGCGGGATTTGCTCTTTTTTACGCACTGATGAACGTGCCTTATGTTCTGTACATGGCGGATCAGTCACAGGTACTTGGAGCATATACCCCGTTTAATACACAACATTTTCCACTGAATTTATTTAACTTTGATCCGTCCATGTACTATGGGGCCAACAGTTCTTCGGTTATTCATCCGTTAATATCATTTCTTGTCGTCACGCTTGGTGCAGTATCGCAGTTGCTGGGAGGGAATTGGTTCTTCCTCATTTTGCAATCCCTGATCAATGCTGGGTCTGTAGTGCTGGTCTTTATTTTTCTCAACCAAAAGGATAGACAGATCGCAGTACCACTGCTCTTCGCGGTGCTATTCGGATTCAGTTCATATTTGATGTTTACAGCACTTATTCCGGATTCCTATCCGTATGTGCAGTTCTTTATCCTATGGTCCGTTCTTTATTTGCAATATACACGTGAACGGGATGAAGTGCGCTATGTGCCAAATGCCCTGATTGCAACGATTAATTTTGGACTGACCTCAACGAACATTGTTCCTTTGGCTGCTGCTATGTTTTTCAATTGGCGTACCTGGCGTAAGGCTTCCTCGTGGAAAAAGTATATTGGAATCATGGCACTGGCGGTCGCCTTCATTATCGTATTGACAGGTATTCAGTATATCGCATTTGGGGGAAGAAGCTGGGTTAGCAATTGGCTGCTCGGAATTCAGAATGGAGGTACCAGCTATGCTACGCCTTTCCAGTTTGCAGCGCATTGGAAGGCACTGACTCTGCTGACGATTAATCCGATGCTTTCTCCCAAAGTTCATTTGCTGGATCCGGGGCTGGTCGCTTTTGTAACGGATTTGTCCCGCTCCAACCCGATTCATGTTCAGCTTGTCGGTATCTTGATTTTGCTGCTGGCGCTGATTGGGTTCATCAAGGGAATTCGTGAACGGGAAGTGTGGACTCTTGCACCCTATATTTTGTTTGCATTTCTGCTGCATATCGTAGTTGGATTCGGGCTGGCTGTGTTCCAATATGATATGTACCTGTATGCTGGTCACTATCTGTTTGCTTTTTTCCTGCTCGGTGGAGGGTGGGTGATTGGTCTTCGTCCAGGGATCGGCAAAAAAATAGTGCTCGGATTACTTTTAATTAGCGTACTGGTGATGGCATCGAATAATATCTACCGTCATGTAGAAACACTGACCACGATCAAACAGTCATACGAACAATTGCAGCAGGCTCAGACTGCGAATTGATGCGAATAGTAAAAGAGAGGCAAGCCATATGGATATGATATCCACTCGGCTTGTCTCTCTTTCTTTGAATTCAATGTGTAATTCAATGGGTGAATCCTGGGCAAAGCAAAAACCGTCTGCAGCACGATGCAGAGGGTTCTTTCAGTTGAATCAGGCGATGATTTTGGTCTTCTTTGCATTCTCGGCTGAACGCTTGGTGAGACTGCTAAGCGGACGTTTCAGCACCAGTGCCAGAATAAGACTAAGTGCTATAAATATACACAGCCATAGAATATCCATTAGAGCAGTCTGCCACAAAATGCCACCCACGGATTCACGAAGTAGGCTGATCGCATACGTGAAGGGCATAAACGGGTTCAATGCCTGGAAGAAGGGAGACGTCATGCTGATTGGGAAGGTTCCTCCCGAGCTTGAGAACTGAAACACCATGAATATAATCGCAATTCCTTTTCCAATGTTTCCGAAGACGGACAACAGGGTGTAAGTAATGGTGACAAACACGGCGCTTACCAACATGGCAAACAGGACAAACCATATTTTATCTGCCACATATGTTCCGAGAATCAGCATATCTCCCACCGTTACGCACACCGCCTGAAGCAACCCTATAGTCAGGAACGTACCCAAACGTCCAAGGTACAATTGGTACCCTCGGAACTTGCCTTCCGGATTTTCTGCCTCAGCCCGAAGCAGGGAAATCAGGAGCGTGGAGCCGACCCACAGGGACAGTACGCCGTAGAATGGCGACATGGCCGATCCGTAGTTAGGAATCGGGTACAATTGATTTTCCTTGATCTGAACGGGACTCGCAAGAAAGGCACTCTCTTCCTCAATATCCCCGCGTAGCAGTTTGGCAAGTTCGGCAAATTGATTATTGCCTTCGACCTCTCTGAGTTTATCTGCCGCCTTGCTG
Organism: Paenibacillus xylanilyticus; assembly: GCF_009664365.1. Lineage (NCBI taxonomy): Bacteria > Bacillati > Bacillota > Bacilli > Caryophanales > Paenibacillaceae > Paenibacillus > Paenibacillus xylanilyticus. Next base: position 4,584,591 of record NZ_CP044310.1, on the reverse strand, counting down.
ATGGCACTTTCCAGGTCCGGCAGGTCCTCTCGCACAAGTGTGGCAACGCGGTGCACGCCTTTTTCAACCTCTGGCAATTGATGTTGTACAAAGTCGGATGCTCTGCCAATCTGCTTTTCCGCCTGAGGCAGATCGTTGCGGACAAAATCGGCTGCTTCGTTCAGCTTTGACCCGACTTTGGGCAGGTCATTCTGAATGAAAGGCGCTACGGTGTTCAGTGCCTGAATGAAAGCTTCACTTTTACTTTGCAATGTCTGGGCGATTTCATGAATCTTGTTCTGTATTTGGGGCAGATCGCTTTGGATTTTTCTTAATTCCGTCTGTCCAAAAGTAATTCCTTCCTTGGTAGCTGACAGGATGTCCGCTACATCCGGTAATTTGTCTTGGGCACCTTGTAATGTATCTGCTGATGCCGAGAGAATAGATCTTAGTTTATCTGCTCCGGTAGTAAGAGCAGGCTCAATTTCAGCATCATACGCTCCAAGGATTTGGTTCACACCGCTGTTGATCTCCTCTGATAACGTGCTCAGCTGAGCAACAATATCAGCTGGTGGAGTGGTATTGCGACGTAATGCATCGCTGATGATACCGGCAAGCTTCATTTGCAGCTGTAATTTGTCCGATAGGGTATTCAATCTGGTGATTTTATCGGCTAACGGATGGTTTGGAAGAAGATTGTCCATCTTGCCCAATAGGTCGGCCATACCGTCAACCAATTTTACGGCAACGGCAAGCCGAACAGCTATGCGGTCCAGTTCGTCTGCTGTAGGGAGTGCGCTAAGGTCCGTACCTTGAAGTCGATCAAACAAATCTCCGCCAGCACTTGCAATCTGCTGCACCAGCAATAGATTTTGCCGGATCACGGGTCCGATGGTCTGAAATGCTTCTTCACTGGCATCCACGAAACGATTCATGCCTTCAGTGAGTTCTACTCCTTTTTCGGTGATGCCTGAGACAGTGACGAGTTTATCTTGAGCAGCGGTTACGATAGTAAGAGCCTTATCCGTTTTGGTTAAAGCTGTATCAATGACACCGGATACTTCACCAAAATGTTCGTCCACTTCTTGGATACGTTCGACTGCTTTTCGAATATCCGGAATTCGCTCCTGTATGGCTAGCACCTCAGCAGAAGCATTCATAATCTGTGGCCAGTATTGTTGAACCTTAAGGATATACTGTGCCGCTTCATTAATTTCAGGCAATCGTTTCTCGACTTCAACAATCTTTTGGGCTTCTTTGACGATTTCCGGCATTGCCTTTTCGACTTCCAGCACTTTTTGTCCCGCAGACTGTATGGCAGGCAGATTCTTTTCCAAGGTAAAGATTCCATTTTCCATCTTGCGCAGGGTAGGTAGCTGTGCATCGATCTCCACACCAGCTTCTTTTAATTTGGTTAATACGGCCTCGCTGACCGCTTCGGTAAAACTTTCATTAATTTGCGTTGTAATAGAAGAGACGCCTGATCCCGTGATTTTGGGAGCGATGGCATTGACTTTCTCATTCACGGTATAGACGACTTCAGGACGTTCCAGTTTCCCATCGACAATACCGGTGATTTTGGATGAAAAGTCACTTGGGATAAGCAGACTTGCATAATACTCACCCGTCTGCACACCACGGCTGGCCTTCGTCTGATCCACAAATGTCCAACCCAGCTTATGATTCTGCTTCAGGCTGGTCACTAATTCGTCTCCTATATTAACCGTCGTTCCAGCGACGGTTGCTCCCTGATCCTCCGTGGTCACCGCGATTTTGATTCCTTGAGTGTTACTGTACGGGTCCCACACCGATTTAACGTTGACCCAGTCATACACCCCGGGCAGTAAAATAATGGCTACAATTAAGAATATGCCGGTGGGTACTTTTAAAATGTGAAGCCAGTCCGTTTTGTAAATTTGCCATATGTTACGCATGATGTCCTCCTAATTCAAATCGAATTCCAGGTTTTATATCATTCCCATCTCAGGAAGATACAAATCTTTATGTATATCGGTTCCTATGTACGGAATGTGAACGGGCTTGCATTAAAGTTGTTTACCCCGTTCTTGCGTAAATAATCGATATTTCCTGTAATATAAGCAGCTATAAAACAGAAGGGTTATATTGGATCGATTCAAGTTTGCAAATACTTATGGATAAATATACAGAAATATTGTATAATTATGAGTAATGAATGAAATGTGATGTGCATGGATGTTTTTCAGCCGACCTGTTGATTCTAAAGGGAATACAGCAGGGGAGTTCGCCTGCTAAGGTGAGGTGTTGACAGGGGGTTGTCTTTCTGTCATAATTCATGAAGATAAACGAGCATATTGATCAATAGCGCCCTGTGAGGCACTTCAGTATGTTCGACATGAATAGCACCTTTAAATCAGTCCCGTGAGACTGGCAAGGTAACGTGAACGATACATCGTTTTTTGCTGCGGCAATATAACGGTGCATCCCGAGAGTAAACTTTCTTCAGAGCGGTCTGAAGTTCGGAGACTCCTTGCCAATAAACACGGCAAGGAGTCTTTTTTGTTCTCCTGTCACGGGGCCATGATCTGGAGGGAAATCCTGAGGAGGCTGAACGCATGAGCACAGAAACACATGTCATTATGGATGAAACGGCGATCCGCCGCGCATTAACACGGATTGCCCATGAGATTTTGGAAAAAAACAAAGGGATCGACGGTTGTGTGCTGGTCGGTATCCGTACGCGGGGCGTTTATCTCGCAGAACGGATCGCCGCGAAGATTGAAGAAATCGAAGGCGCCAAAGTCCCCTGGGGAGAACTGGATGTAACTCCTTATCGCGATGACCGCTTGGACGAGAACAAAGCGAATCGCAAGGAACTGTTGACGATGACACCTGAATCACTTTCGATTCATGACAAGAAAGTGATTTTGTTCGATGATGTGCTTTATACCGGTCGTACCATTCGTGCAGCGATGGATGCCCTGATGGACTGTGGAAGACCGCAGAACATTCAGCTGGCCGTACTCGCGGATCGCGGACACCGGGAACTTCCGATCCGACCTGATTTTATCGGCAAAAACGTGCCGACTTCCAAATCAGAGGAGATTGAAGTGGCACTGATGGAAACGGACGGACAGGACGAAGTCAAAATCATTCAGAACCGGGGGGAGCAAGCATGATGATTACACAGACAGCATTGAAGGACCGGAGCTTGCTTGGACTGAAAGAACTTAGTCGCAGTGAGATTGAATCGATTCTGAACAGAGCAGCCCACTGGGAAGCTCAGAAGGATAAATTGGTACCTGTACTTGAATCACGCTTTGTAGCCAACATGTTCTTCGAGAACAGTACGCGTACTCGCTTCTCATTCGAGATGGCTGAGAAACGACTGGGTGCACAAGTACTGAACTTCACCGCAGCAGCTTCAAGTGTAGAGAAGGGCGAGTCCATCTATGATACAGTACGAACACTTGAATCCATGGGCATTGATGCAGGAGTCATTCGGCTGAAACCAGCAGGTGTTCTGCAGCAGCTGGCACAGAAGGTGAATGTTCCACTGGTCAATGCGGGAGATGGAAATAACGAACATCCTACCCAGGCATTGCTGGACCTGTACACCATGCGAAAAGCCTTCGGTGAGCTGAAAGGCTTGCGTGTATCGATCATTGGTGACATCATGCACAGCCGGGTTGCACGCTCGAACCTGTGGGCGCTGCAAAAGTTCGGAGCAGATGTACGCTTCTGTGCTCCGCAAACGATGCAAGCACCGGAACTGGCAGAGCACGCTCCTTATGTAGGTCTGGATGAAGCACTGAATGCGGATGTAGTCATGATGCTGCGGGTTCAACTGGAACGCCACAAGCATGGTCTCATTACCTCGGCAGAGGATTATCGCGAACACTACGGATTGACGGAAGAACGGGCGGCACGCCTGAATCCAAACACCATTATCATGCACCCTGCTCCTGTTAACCGGAACGTTGAAATTGACGACGCGGTTGTAGAGAGTACAGCATCGCGGATTTTCCCGCAGATGGCGAACGGAGTTCCGATTCGCATGGCGGTCATGGAACGCGCATTAAAGCTGTAACAGGGTCTGGCTATGGGTCATAGGCTGACAGGGCGGATCTTCTATAGAACGGTAAAGTAAACGATTAATCCAAATCATTCGGATCCTCAGGGAATCCGGGTGAGAACCGAAGCGGAGGGCAATTATGCTACAGATTATTAAAAATGCGAATGTTTTGAATGCTCAAGGGGAACTCGAACGGAAAACGATCATTATAAATGAAGGCAAGATCCAAAAGATCGTCGGTGTGGAAGACGAAGCGGTCCTGCAAGCAGAACAATCTGCGCACAGCGTTACGGATGCTTCAGGCAAATTGGTAATTCCGGGCTTGATCGATATGCACGTGCATTTACGTGAACCTGGTTTCGAACACAAAGAGACCATCGAGACAGGTGCCAAGTCAGCGGCCCAAGGTGGTTTTACAACAATCGCCTGCATGCCAAACACAAGACCCGTAACCGATAGTCCGGATGTAGTAAAGTTGGTTCTGAATAAAGCCAAGGAAGCTGATTTGGTAAAAGTTCTGCCGTATGCGGCCATTACCAAAAACGAGCTTGGTCGCGAACTGACTGATTTTGCGGCTTTGAAAGAAGCAGGCGCCATCGGATTCACGGATGACGGCGTAGGCGTGCAGAATGCGCAGATGATGAAAGACGCCATGAGCCTCGCGGCAAGCATGGATATGCCAGTCATCGCTCACTGCGAAGACGACTCTCTGGTTGTAGGTGGATACGTGACTGAAGGAGAATTCTCCAAGCGCCATGGTATCAAAGGCATTCCGAATGAATCCGAAGCGATTCACGTTGGCCGTGATATCCTTCTTGCGGAAGCAACAGGGGTGCACTACCATGTCTGCCACGTAAGTACGGAACAATCCGTTCGCCTGATTCGTCTGGCCAAATCGATCGGCATCAAGGTTACGGCTGAGGTGTGTCCGCATCATCTGGTTCTGTCCGACGAGGACATCCCGGGCATGGATGCCAACTGGAAAATGAACCCGCCACTTCGCTCACCGCGTGATGTGCAGGCTTGCATTGAAGGCTTGCAGGACGGAACGCTGGATATGATCGTAACGGATCATGCGCCGCATAGTGAAGAGGAGAAAGCCAAAGGCATGGAACTGGCACCATTCGGAATCGTTGGATTCGAAACAGCTTTCCCGCTGCTGTACACCAAGTTTGTAGAAACAGGAATTTGGAGCCTGGACTTCCTGGTTAAACGCATGACATCCGATCCGGCACGGGTATTCCGACTGGATACAGGCAGGATGGAAGAGGGAGCACCTGCAGACTTGACCATGATTGATTTGAATCAGGAACAGGCAGTTGACCCTGCGACGTTTGCTACCAAAGGAAGAAACACACCGTTTACAGGCTGGAAGCTGAAAGGCTGGCCGGTACAGACGTGGGTGGATGGCAAGAGCGTATGGGATAACACGGTACAACAGTAAATCAGTAAACAGATGAATGATTAACTCTTTATTTTAACAAATCTTACAACGAACTTGAGGCTGCTTATGCCGAAAGTGTAAACATACGAAACAAGCAACATTGAATGTCATGCTTTTGAACTTGGGAGCCAAAGTAGCACACGCAGTGGACAGAAAAGACCCGAAGAAGCGAAGCGTTCGCCTTTATCCCCGGATTACATCCATTTAAAAAATGGATAAAGAGTAATCTGGGGATAACAGCGATCGAAGGGCTTTCTGTCCACGAAGTCACCGCTACCGTGACGTGCACCCCACGTTCAACGAAATGCATTCAACGTTGATAAACACAGAGGAGTGAAATGGGATGCAGGCACAGGCAAGATTATTGTTGGAAGACGGCACACTGTTCACCGGGAAAGCGTTCGGTGCTGAAGGTGAAACAACAGGTGAGGTCGTTTTTAATACGGGAATTACAGGCTATCAAGAGGTGCTTTCGGATCCTTCTTATTGCGGTCAAATCGTAACCATGACGTATCCGCTGATCGGTAACTACGGCATTACACGTGACGACTTCGAGTCCATCCGTCCATTCGTACATGGTTTCGTAGTTCGCCGTCATGAGACTGTACCGAGCAACTGGCGCGCTGAATACAGCCTGGATGATCTGCTGAAAGAGTACGGCATCGTTGGCATCAGCGAAATTGATACACGCATGTTGACTCGCCGGATTCGTCATCACGGCACAATGAAGGGAATTCTCACAACAGGATCGAAGCCTGTGGAAGAGCTGCTGGAGATGATGGGAGACACAAGCATCGCCGAGCTGCGCAACCAGGTACCTCTGACGTCTACGCAGCATGTGTACAACAGCCCGGGAACGGCTGAGCGTATCGTTCTTGTAGACTACGGTGCAAAAACAGGAATTCTGCGTGAACTGAGCAAGCGCAACTGTGACGTTGTTGTCGTGCCGCATGATGTAACTGCCGAAGAGATTCGCCGTCTTAACCCGGACGGAATTCAGCTGTCCAACGGTCCTGGGGATCCAAAAGATGTACCGCATGCCGTTAAAATGATCAGTGAACTGCTTGGCGAGTATCCGATCTTCGGTATTTGCCTCGGTCATCAACTCTTTGCACTGGCAGCGGGCGCGGATACAGAGAAGCTTAAGTTCGGACACCGCGGTGGTAATCACCCAGTCAAAGAACTGGAGAGCGGACGCTGCTTCATCACATCCCAGAATCACGGTTACACGGTTAACGAAGAGTCAGTGAAAAACACTGAATTGGAAGTTACACACATCAATAATAATGACAAGACCATTGAAGGTCTGAAACATAAAACATTCCCAGCGTTTTCGGTACAATACCACCCGGAAGCAGCGCCAGGTCCTTATGATAACAGCTATCTGTTCGACCGTTTCATCGAAATGATTCGTGAGCACAAAATCACTAACCCGCAAAAGCCGCGTCAAGCCGTATTGGCAGCCGCAGTGAAAGGAGCACAATAACATGCCGATTAACAAAGACCTCAAAAAAATCCTGGTGATTGGTTCCGGTCCAATCGTCATCGGTCAAGCGGCCGAGTTCGACTATGCCGGTACACAGGCTTGCCAGGCACTGAAAGAAGAAGGCGTGGAAGTTGTACTCATTAACAGCAACCCGGCAACCATCATGACCGATACCAACATGGCGGACAAAGTCTACATCGAGCCGATTACACTTGATTTCGTCACTCAGATCATTCGTCAGGAACGCCCAGACGGATTGCTGCCTACGCTTGGCGGTCAAACCGGTTTGAACATGGCGGTGGAACTGGCTCGTGCCGGTGTCCTGGAACGTGAAAATGTGAAATTGCTCGGAACACAGCTGACATCCATCGAGAAAGCGGAAGATCGTGACCTGTTCCGTGATCTGATGCGTGAATTGGAACAGCCTGTACCAGAAAGTGTTATCGTAACGACACTTGAAGAATCCCTTGAGTTTGCAGGAGAGATTGGTTATCCGATTATCGTACGTCCAGCTTATACGCTTGGCGGAACAGGCGGCGGGATCTGTGCGAATGAAGAAGAGCTTCGTGAGACCGTCGCAGCAGGACTTCGCTACAGCCCAATTGGGCAATGTCTGGTCGAGAAGAGTATTGCAGGCATGAAAGAAGTCGAGTATGAAGTTATGCGTGACAAGAACGATAACTGTATCGTAGTCTGCAACATGGAAAACTTCGATCCGGTCGGCGTTCACACAGGTGACAGTATCGTTGTGGCCCCAAGCCAGACGCTGTCTGACCGTGAATATCAGATGCTGCGTTCAGCATCCCTGAAAATCATTCGCGCCCTTAACATTGAAGGTGGATGTAACGTACAGTTCGCCCTGGATCCGCACAGCTTCCAGTACTATGTTATCGAAGTGAATCCGCGGGTAAGCCGCTCCTCGGCGCTGGCTTCCAAAGCAACTGGCTATCCGATTGCAAAAATGGCTGCCAAAATCGCCATGGGTTATACGCTTGATGAGATTGTCAACCCGGTAACAGGCCAAACCTATGCTTGCTTTGAGCCAACACTGGATTATATCGTGAGCAAAATCCCTCGCTGGCCGTTCGACAAGTTCACTTCCGCGAACCGCAAGCTGGGTACACAAATGAAAGCAACAGGCGAGGTTATGGCTATCGGCCGTACCTTTGAAGAGTCGATTCACAAGGCAGTTCGCTCACTCGAGATCGGTGTGCACCGTCTGTACTTGAAAGATGCAGAAACACTGGACGAAGCTACACTTAACGAACGTCTGGTCAAAGCCGATGATGAGCGCATGTTCCTGGTGGCTGAAGCATTCCGCAGAGGTTATACATTGCAACAACTGCAGGATCTGACGAAAATTGACTGGTGGTTCCTGGACAAAATTGAAGGTCTGGTCGGCTTCGAAGATCGTATCCGCGAGGAATCCGAGCTGTCTTCCGAAACGCTGTATCAAGCGAAGCGTCTTGGATTCACGGACCGTGCAATTGCTGAACTGCGTGCTCAAGGTCAACCTGGAAGCACACTGACAACGGAAGCAGAGGTTAGAGCGCGTCGTGACGAGGAGAACCTTCGCCCGGTTTACAAAATGGTTGATACATGTGCAGCAGAGTTTGAAGCAACAACACCATACTACTACTCGACGTACGAAACGGAGAATGAAGTTATCCCTTCGGACAAGAAAAAAGTCGTAGTGCTGGGTTCGGGTCCAATCCGGATCGGTCAAGGGATTGAGTTCGACTACTCCACAGTACACGCAGTATGGGCTTTGCAAAAGGCTGGCTACGAAGCGGTTATTATCAACAATAACCCTGAAACAGTATCCACAGACTTCAATACATCCGATCGTCTGTACTTCGAGCCACTGTTCTTCGAGGATGTCATGAACGTAATTGAGCAGGAACAGCCGGTAGGGGTTATCGTACAGTTCGGTGGTCAAACAGCCATCAACTTGGCAGCACCACTGCGTAATGCAGGTGTAACGATACTCGGAACGGATCTGGAGAGCATTGATGAGGCAGAGGATCGCAAGAAATTCGAACGCCTTCTGTCCCGTTTGGAAATTGCACAGCCGAAAGGTAAAACAGTTACATCCGTAGATGATGCGGTAGAGACGGCACAAAGCCTGGGTTACCCTGTGCTGGTTCGTCCTTCCTATGTACTCGGTGGTCGTGCCATGGAGATTGTATACTCCGATGCGGAATTGCTGACATATATGGAACAGGCGGTTAAAATCAATCCGGAGCATCCGGTACTGATCGACCGTTACATGCTGGGTAAAGAGGTTGAGGTAGACGCCATCTGTGATGGTGAAACGGTACTGGTTCCAGGTATCATGGAACATATCGAACGTGCAGGGGTGCACTCCGGTGACTCTATCGCGGTATATCCGCCACAGCACCTGTCCCAGGATTTGAAAGAAAAAATCGTCGAGATCACAATCAAAATTGCAAAAGAACTCAAAACAGTTGGTCTCGTCAACATCCAGTTCGTTATCCATGATGGCCAAGTGTATGTCATCGAGGTGAACCCGCGTTCATCCCGTACAGTACCTTTCCTGAGCAAAGTAACGAACATTCCAATGGCAAACCTGGCAACACAGGCAATCTTGGGTGTGAAGCTGAAAGACCTGGGGTATGTGGACGGTTTGTGGCCTGAGACGGATCATGTTTCGGTTAAAGTACCGGTATTCTCCTTCGCGAAGCTGCGCCGTGTAGAGCCGACCCTTGGACCAGAGATGAAATCGACAGGCGAAGTTATGGGACGTGACCCGAATTACGCCAAAGCATTGTTCAAAGGTCTCATCGGAGCAGGCATGAAAATTCCGGCTACCGGAGCAATCGTGGTTACGGTTGCCGACAAAGACAAAGAAGAAGCGGTACCATTGCTTGAAGGATTCTACCGACTCGGTTACAAAATCATGGCTACCGGAGGTACGGCAGCTGCACTTGAGGCGGCAAACATTCCGGTAACGACGGTGAAAAAACTGAGCGAAGGTTCGCCGAACATCCTCGATATGATTCGCAGCGGGGAAGCGAACTTCGTGTTCAACACACTGACCAAAGGTAAAACACCGCAGCGTGACGGTTTCCGGATTCGTCGTGAAGCGGTAGAGAACGGCATTGTATGTATGACTTCACTGGATACGATTCGTGCCCTGCTGAGAATGCTGGAAACGATCAATTTCTCCTCCGAAGCCATGCCGGCTTTTGTTGAATAAGTAATCTCTAATGAAGGACATCAGTCAGCCCTTGGGCTGACGGGATGTCCTTTATATCGGGCAAAAAACGGAAAAACAAGCATGTGGAAGGAGCGGATTGGATGAATCACCCTGATTTCAACGAAATGGCTGGCCGTTTAATGGTCGCACTCGATTATCCTAATGCAGAACAAGCGCAGGCACTGGTACAGGCGCTTGAAGGCATTCCATGTTATCTGAAGGTAGGAATGCAGCTGTTCTACGCAGCAGGTCCGGACTTTATCCGGGAGCTGAAAGCAAAAGGGTATTCGGTGTTCCTCGATGTGAAGATGCACGATATCCCCAATACCGTTCGCGGTGGTGCCGAGAGTATCACCCGCCTCGGTGTAGACATGTTCAACGTACACGCAGCAGGCGGTACAAGCATGATGCGTGCTGCACGCGAAGGAGCGGAAGCAGCGCTGGCTGCAGATTCTTCTCTGAACAGGCCGGAAATCATCGCAGTTACCCAGCTCACGAGCACCAGTCAGGAAACAATGAACAGCGAGATTGGCATTGAGGGAAGTGTGGAAGCGGCAGTGGTTCGTTATGCTGGACTGGCTCATGAAGCAGGCCTGGATGGCGTTGTGGCTTCTCCACTTGAGGTGCCGGCCATCCGGGCAGCATGCGGCAGCGATTTTCACACCGTTACTCCGGGAATTCGCCCGGCAGGCAGTGGTCTTGGTGACCAGACACGTGTCCTCACGCCAGGGGAAGCCATCGCCAGAGGCAGCCACTACATTGTTGTAGGCAGACCGATTACAGGTGCGCCCAATCCACGAGAAGCAGCAGAAACCATTTTGAAGGAGATGTTGAACGCATGATCGCACTGAACGAGATTCCTAACCATATTGCATCCCAACTTCTGAAGATTAACGCCGTGGCACTGCGCCCGCAGCAGCCTTTTACCTGGACCTCGGGGATCAAGTCCCCGATCTATTGCGACAACCGTCTGACGATGTCCTATCCAGAGATTCGCAATGACATTGCCGAAGCCTTCGCTGCCATTATTCGTGAACAGTACCCGGATGCAGAAGTCATTGCAGGTACAGCAACCGCAGGTATTCCGCATGCAGCATGGGTAGCTCAGAAGCTGAATCTGCCAATGGCCTACATTCGTGACAAGGCGAAAGGACATGGTAAGGAAAACCTGATTGAAGGCATTATTACCGAAGGCCAAAAAGTGGTTGTTATTGAGGACCTCATTTCTACAGGAGGCAGCTCAATCAAAGCCGCAGAAGCAGTGCGTGCAGCAGGGGCAACACCGCTCGCCGTGCTGGCGATTTTCAGCTATCAGCTGGATAAAGGGGTAAAAGCATTTGAAGAAGCCGGCATTCAGCTGCAAACCCTCTCCAACTATACGGCCCTAATGGACGTGGCATTGGCTCAGGGAACCATCCAGGAGAGTGATTTCGAGCTGCTCAAATCCTGGCGTGAAGATCCTTCTTCATTTGGTAAATAATATCATCTGTGCATCTTGTGCTGTTCGACTTACGAACAGTATCAAAATTGTAATGATTGGCGCTATAGAGGCAAATTCATAGATTTGGCAAGAAGCATCCCACACTCTGGGGTGCTTTTTTCGTTTGTTCATCAAAATATTAACTTTTTCCCCGCTACGTTGTAAAAAGCTTGTAACTTTTAGTTGGGACCGGTCGTTTATAATGCAGTGTAGTATGGAATAGATTTCTAATTTTAGTACCCTTAATGAAATGATTGGGATGTTAAGAAAGGATGAGCGTGATTGCTGGCATGAAGAAATTATTATCCAGGATGAAATCTGCCAAAAGCCAGTCAGGCGAGAAGCATGCAAAAGGGCACACGGAGCAGCAGAACACCGCCGGGCAGGAAGCCTCGGCATACATAAGTGACCCCGATAGTCCTTCCATCGACTCGCAATCCATAGGTGATGGAATAATCCAGGATGAGGTAGCCGTTGCCGCTGCTGAACCTGAAGCGAAGTCCCAGCCCAAGGCAAAAGCCAGCTTACTGCCTCCGTACGACGGACCTGTGCTGGAAGTTCGTAATGTACATCGCAGCTTTCAGACGGGCAGCCGGATTATCCATGTACTCAAAGGCATCGACATGGAAGTCAACCCGCAGCAGCTGGTTATGCTGAAGGGTCGATCAGGCTCGGGCAAAACGACACTGCTCAATATGCTGGGCGGACTGGATCAGCCTTCCAGTGGGGACATACTGTTTTCCGGACAGCCTTTGCAGGATTGGGGTGACCGGAAGCGGACCTCTCTGCGGCGTAAGGAAATCGGTTTTATTTTTCAGGCCTATGCACTGATGCCCTTGCTGTCGGCATGGGAAAATGTTGAGCTGTCATTGCGAATGGCAGATGTGCCTCGCTCGGAATGGAAGGATCGGGTTGGCCATTGTCTTGATCTGGTCGGACTGTCCAAGCGGGTGAAGCACCGGCCGTTCGAGATGTCCGGGGGGGAGCAGCAGCGGGTGGCGATCGCCAAGGCCATTGCGCATAGACCCAGACTGCTGCTTGCGGATGAGCCGACAGCTGAGCTGGATTCCAAAATGGGAGCACAGGTTATGTCCGTATTTCGCAATATTATTGAAGTAGAACAAGTAACCATATGTATGACTACACACGATCCTACGATTTTGGAGGTTGCGGACCATGTTTATGAAATGGCGGACGGCAGATTTATCAAGTAAAGAGGCCGCTCCGAAAAGGGGGAAACGTGCAGCGCTGATTGTAATTGGTGCAATCATGGCTGTAACGATGTCAGGCTGTTCTTTGCTGCCGGCAGAAACAGAGGAAGAAGTGCTTCCACCGATCACGCCGCCTACGATTTCCAAAAAGCCGGAATATGAAGTCCGGACAGAAACGTTGGAAAAAAAGGTTAGCGGCAGCGGTAAAATGATGAGTCAGCGGGAAGAGAAGGTGTATTTCACACTGGACGGTATGCACATCAAGGAACTGAACGTGAAACCGGGGGATAAAGTGAAGAAAGGCCAGCTCCTCGCAGAGCTCGACGTGGAGAGTGTAGAAAAGGAAATTCGGGCCAAAAAGCTGCAGATTCGCAAATCGGAAGTACAAATGAAAGAAACACTTCGTAAACGAGATGAGATGGATCCGGTGGAGTTCGAAGAGGCAACCATTGCATTTGAAGAACTGCGCCAGGAACTGGCTGATCTGGAGGAGCAGTTAGGTAAAGCGACGCTGACCGCTCCGTTCGGAGGAACGATTATTGCGGTTCAGGTGGAGAAAGGTGCAGCAGTCAAAGCCTATGATCCGATTGCAACGATCGCGGATACGTCAAATCTGGTTGTCGCAGCTACATTTGCCAAGGAAGATCTGGAGAAATTCTCGGCTGGCATGAAGGCGGATGTCGACATCAATGGAGCGGGTAAGGTATCCGGCAGAGTTAAAGTGATGCCTGTTGCTGAGGCTGCTGGAAGTGGAAGTGGAAACGGTGGAGATACAGGCGAAGGTGGCACTCCGCCAGTCAAAGAAACCCTCGACAAGTATGTTATCGTCTCCCTGACGAAAATGCCCAAGGGTGTGGAACGCGGAACTCCTCTGTCAGTATCCATTGTGACCCAGCGCACGGAGGATGCGATTGTCATTCCTGTATCGGCGCTGCGCTCCATCGGTTCAAGAACATACGTGCAGGTCGTTGAAAGTGATGGCAGCAAGCGCGAAGTGGACGTTGAAGTGGGGCAGCAGACATCCACGGATGTTGAAATTCTGAAGGGTTTGACCGTTGGACAGAAAGTGGTGGGCCGCTAATGGGGCTGCCATTGCTCAGACTGTTGTTCCGGAAAATGTGGAACACCCGTTGGATGACATTCAGTACATTGATCGGACTGATTGTGGCGGTAGCATTCACCGTCAGTATTCCGATGTATGCCGACGGTGCACTGAAGCGGGTTGTGGCACAGACCTTGCAGGATAACAGTGAGGGGCTGCCTGCAGGTTCGTTGCTTATGAGTTATCAAGCTCCGGGCGGGGTTAAGACAGACACGCTCGGATTAGAAGAAGTGGATCGCTATATTCGGGAGGATGTGCCTCGCGATATCGGTTTTCCATTTCATACGTATGTGAATTCCAGATCCATTCGGAGCACCGAGGTGAATCCGGAGGACCCCACCAAGGTGGATGCCAGCCGGGTTCGGAGCATGACGCTCGGAACGATGAGCGGGCTGGATGCGCAGGTGAATTATACTGCCGGCGTGAAGCCAGGCAATCAAGTGAAGGATGACATTGTTGAAGCGGTTATGCTGGAGGAAGGCATGTACCGGAACGATCTGCACGTCGGTGATATTTTGGAATACCCCGTGTACAGCGGGCTCGATATCACATTGCGTGTCAAAATTACCGGTTCCTTCAAGGCAGATGATCTGAACAGTCCGTATTGGGTTCAGGGATTCGATGGCATGATGAATGGGCTGTATGTGGATGAGTCCGTGTTCAATGATGTGCTGCTGAAGGAAAAAGGAATTCCTCTTCAGAATTCGCGCTGGTATTATGCGTTTGATCTGAAGGAAATCCAAACCAGTCAGCTGCCGGGTCTAACATCCATGCTGGAACGTTTGGATATCGATCTGTACCAGCGGCTCAAGGATACGAAGGTGGATATCACCTTTGGTGATCTGTTGAAGCAATTCCGCAGTCAGAGTCTGCAGCTGCAGACAATGCTGTTTACACTGGCAGCACCGATGATTGCGATGGTTTTTTATTTTATTGCAATGAATGCCAGACAGTCCCTGCAGAAGCAGGAAAGTGACATTGCGGTACTGCGAAGTCGCGGAGCTTCAGCACGGCAAATTTTCTCCCTATACCTGCTGGAGGGTATCTTTTTGGGGGCAATCGCGCTCGTGATTGGTCCAATGCTTGGCTGGTTTATGGCCAAAAGCATTGGGTCAGCCAGTGGGTTTCTGTCGTTCGTGGATCGCAAGTCGATTCCAATTGGTGTGTCCAAAGAAGCCATCCTGCTGGGCCTTGTCGCCGTACTCGTAGCCATTATTGCTTCACTTATTCCGGCAATAACCTATGCACGAGCGACGATTGTTTCGGCCAAGCGACGCCAGGCACGTACGGATCGTGCTCCCATATGGCAGCGTTGGTTCCTCGATATCCTGCTGCTGGGTCTTGCAGGATATGGATACTACCTGTTCTATGAACGTCAGATGCTGACGTTCCAGACGGGTATGACGACAGATCAGCTGCAGGTACAGCCGTTTCTATTCTTTGTACCTGCGCTAGCGATCTTTGCCTTGGGTCTGTTCTTCCTGCGGTTGTTCCCATGGATTCTGAAGCTTATTCAGTGGATTGGGCGCAAATTCCTGCCGGTTCCACTCTACTTGACCCTGACACAGCTATCGCGGTCATCATCGTCTTATTACCCGTTGATGATCCTGCTTGTTTTGACACTCGGGCTTGGTGTGTACAACTCGGCTGCAGCTCGGACCATTGATCTGAACTCCACTGAGCGTACGTTGTACCGATACGGTTCTGACGTCATTATGCAAACGGTATGGGAAGGAACACCTGAGGTCAAACCTGGCGGTTCCGGTCAGAACGGTGGTTCAGGCGGAGGTCAGCAAGGCGGTGGAAACGGTGGCGGAGGTTCTGGTGGCGGTGGTGCTGCCGGAGGCGGCAATGGCGGTGGAGGTGCTCCAGGTGGAGGCGGTGGGAATTCCCAACCATCCAAAGTCATTTACTCCGAACCTCCATTTGAAGTATTCCGCAGACTGGACGGCGTGGAACATGCAGCGAGAGTGCTGCAGACGAAAGGGAATATCATTGTATCCGGTAAATCCGGCGGCCAGGGTATGCTGGTCGGGATTGATAATGTGGATTTTGCTCAGGTGGCGTGGTTCCGTAACGACCTGTTCCCGGCACATCCATATAAGTATCTTGACTTGTTAGGCAAGTATGAAGGGGCTGTGTTGATCTCATCCAAATTTGCGGACAAGTTCAAGCTCAAAACTGGAGATCTGATCTCTATTGGCGTTCAGGGCCAGGCCATTGAATTCGTGGTTTTCGGCATTATCCCATACTGGCCTGCACAGTATCCGGACCAGACGCCATTCTTCGTGGCCAATCTGGACTATATCTATGATCAGGTACCGCTGATTCCGTATGAGGTCTGGTTGAAAATGGAACCTGATGCCAAGGTGGCTCCATTAATGGAGAAGCTTGCAGCAGAGGGCATTGAGCTATCTTCCGTACGCGATGTACGTACAGAATTGGTATCCCAAGGCAAACATCCGTCGCGTGGCGGTGTGTTCGGGATTCTGAGTCTGGGCTTCCTGGTCTCGGTCATCATATCCCTGATTGGGTACATCCTGTATTGGTTCTTTAACCTGTCAGGCCGTGTTGTCCAGTTCGGTGTATTAAGAGCCATGGGATTATCACGTGCACAGCTGAGCGGAATGCTGCTCCTGGAACAAGTCTTCACGGCAGGCCTTTCCATTTTGCTCGGCATCGGAATTGGTCAGGTATCCAGTCGTCTGTTCCTGCCATTCTTACAAACGACAGATAATGTATCTGCACAAGTACCTCCGTTCCGGATTGTATTTGAACAACAAGATATGCTGCAGCTGTACGGCGTGACTGTGGTCATGCTGATTGTTGGAGCAACGATGCTGCTGTGGCAGATTCGCAGATTGCGGGTTCACCAGGCTGTCAAAATGGGAGAGGAGAGGTAAACGTGATCCAATGCGAAGGACTCGTGAAAATTTTTAAATCCAGCGATGTGGAAGTCGTTGCCCTTCAAGGTCTCAACCTGACTGTCAATCAAGGTGAAATGATGGCGATCATCGGCAACAGCGGCAGCGGTAAATCCACATTGCTCAACATTCTGGGAGGACTGGACCGTCCAACGGCTGGTACTGCGGTTGTTGGAGACTGGGATTTGCTGAAAATGACAGACGCCCAGCTAGTAGAGTACAAACGTCATACCGTAGGCTTTATCTGGCAAAATAACGGGCGTAACCTGCTGCCTTATCTAACGGCACTGGAGAATGTGGAAACACCCATGATTCTTGGCGGCAAACGTGATCGCGCATACGCGATGCAGCTGCTGGAATGGGTTGGGCTGAAGGATCGGATGCACAACAAGCTGCATCAATTATCCGGAGGGGAGCAGCAGCGGGTGGCTATAGCCATCTCGCTCTCCAATCGTCCCAAGATTCTGCTTGCTGATGAGCCAACAGGCTCGGTCGATTCCGAGACTTGTGATACGATCATGAACATTTTTCGCAAAATGAACAAGGAACTGGGCGTCACGATCGTTATTGTTACCCATGATCTGACGCTTGCCGGCAAAGTGGACCGTATTGTAGCAATACGTGATGGCTTGACGAGCACCGAGTTTGTGAAACGGAATCCGAACCTGGATGACGAACATGGATTATCTGAAGCGGGAGCACCGGATATCCATGAGGCCTTTGTCATCATTGACCGGGCGGGACGCCTTCAGGTACCCAAAGAGTATTTGGAGGCCTTGGCTATTGACAACAGGGCAACATTGGAATTTGACGGTGAGCGTATTGTGATTACACCGCCAAGATAAATTTGAGGGGGAATTGGGAGATGAAGAACAGGTTTTGGGGAAAACGTGTGCTTGCTGTGCTGGCTACAGCCAGTCTGGCATTGCCGCTGATTGCAGGCTGTACAGCTAGTGAGGCCAAGGATACAGAGCAGCGTGTATTGCGTGTGGCTACATTGTGGGGAAGCCAGGATGACAGCTATTTCCGTCAGCAGTTTACAGATGCATTTGAATTGACACACCCGAATATAACGATTGAAGTGGTGGCTGCAGTAGATCAGGGCAGCATGTATGGCTATGGAACTCAGGAAGAACAACAGGAAATGCCAGATAGTCTGGAAAACATGAAGAAAATCATGACTGGCGATAATCCTGTGGATGTCGTTGTGGCTGACACGGCTACGCTTAAATCGCTCATCCAGGAGAATATGGTGAAACAGCTGGACCCACTGATTCAGGAGGATAAATTCGATACCAGCGATATTGTGCCAAGTGTTATTGAAGGCATCAAGGATCTGGGAGATCAGAGCATCTATGCGCTGACACCGACCTTCTCCTCGTCAGCACTGTTCTATAACAAGGCAATGTTCCAAAAAGCAGGCGTAGAGCCACCTACAGATAACATGACGTGGGATGATATTTTCAACCTGGCAACACGTCTGACCAAAGGTGAAGGAAAAGATCACGAATTCGGGTTCTCATTCTCCACGTACCAGGGTGGTTCGCCTTACTACACCATGCAGCAATATTACAGCGCTCTGCAATTGAAGATCTTTGATGACAAAGCAGAGAAAATGACCGTAGATTCGCCGCAATGGGAGAAAGTATGGAGTACCATCAGCAAGCTTGCTATTGATAAAGTGATCCCTAAAGGAGACGAACCTCAGGATCAGGATCCGAACGGACGTTATAACCCGCTTCAAGGTGATCTGTTCCTGAGCAGCAAGGCTGCTATGGTTATTGGGGATTACAGTTACATCAACCAATTAATTGACGCAAACAAAAATGCAGATAAAATGGAAGGCTTCACCAAGGTGGACTGGGACGTGGTAACCCCTCCGGTACATCCGGAAGCGCCTGAAATTGGTGGTAATATCTATCTCAGCAGTCTGATGGCGATTAATAGTTCCGCTCAAAATCCGGATGATGCCTGGGAATTGATCAAATATATGAACAGTGAAGATTGGGCTAAGATTAAGGCACGCAGCAGCTATGAGATGGTATCCCGCAAAAGCTTCATTAAACCGAAGGACGGTTTGGATTACAATATCCAGGCGTTCTATACGTTGAAGCCTGTGCCTCCTACCAATACCAATCTGGATAATCTGTATCAAAAAATGCCGAGCCTCTGGCAAGTGAGCGAGAAAGGCATGGAATACTTCACTCAGGTGCTTGAGAACAAGAAGACGCCAAAAGAAGCACTTGGTGAGTGGGCAGCCAAAGGGAATGAAATGTTAGAGAAGTTAAAGAAAGATCCCAAGGCCACGTTTTAAGCCTTAACAAGGAAGTAGGCAGTTCCGATATTGGCATAGACCAAATAGTCGCTGGAGTTTTTAACCTCTGGCGGCTATTTTTTTGGGAAATGGGGTATTCTACAATCAGCAGAGATGAATCATAACTCCGGAAAGGAAGAGAAGGATGCGCTGGGTATATTTCAGCAAGCTATATGCAACTAAATTTCAAGCAGGGTGTCTTGCTAAACGTATGGAGCAGGACGGGTGGATTTACGGTCATAATGAGCCAGCAGAAGTGGAAGTATATCGTTCAAAAAGAGGAAGATATGGCGTTCGTTTTATTCCCTGACATTACCCCTTGACTTATTAGGTTGGGATAGTGTATATTAATTAAGTCGCTGTTTTAATATTTTACTGACGCGGGGTGGAGCAGCCCGGTAGCTCGTCGGGCTCATAACCCGAAGGCCGCAGGTTCAAATCCTGCCCCCGCAATTTAGTTTTACTTGGATGATTCACAGCCATCATCTGCACGTTATACATTATGTCTAGGGCCCTTAGCTCAGTTGGTTAGAGCGGTCGGCTCATAACCGATTGGTCGGGGGTTCGAGTCCCTCAGGGCCCATTCTCTTAAAACCCTTGCGCAGCAAGGGTTTTTTTCTGTCCTATTTTGCAAGTATTGTTTTTCATGTGGCGATTAACTTATAGAAAAGGGTGGCTATTGCTAGTCAACTTCCTTCAACAGTGCTTCCGAATTGTTTTTGACATTCCCTACATCTCTGGACACCTTATAGGCCCTCATTTCGGAAGCCTTATACGGTTTCAGAAGCGCGAGCAGGGAAGGAACATCGTTATGATTTCGGTTCAGCCATTCTTCTTCATCCTGTGGGTGCAGAATAACCGGCATCCGATTGTGTATGTCTGCCATCAATTCGTTTGGTTCAGTAGTAATAATGGTGCATGTGCTCAATTTGTTGCCTTCGGAATCTTCCCAAGTGTCGTATAATCCAGCGAGAGAGAAGATCTGTTCGTCCTTCATCAGAATACGGAGAGGCTGATTATGCGTCCCTTCCTTCTTCCACTCATAAAAGCCATTCGTGGGAATAATGCAGCGTCTGGAGCTGATGAGGCGTTTAAATGAAGGCTTTGTGTCCAATGTCTCTGCCCGTGCGTTGATCATTTTATTTCCGATCTTGTCGTCTTTGGCCCACGTAGGGACGAGGCCCCAGCGGAGGGAACCCAGACGGTTTCCTTGTTTGCTTCCAATGATGGCTGGGATATACTGCATGGGTGCAGCATTATAATTGGGTTGATATTCGTAGTCATCACTTATGGATGCCATGTACCTGTCCATTAATTCCTCTAAAGGGTCCGTTATGGTAAATCTGCCGCACATAAGAGTCACCTCCTAAACTGTCATTATCATATTTAATCATACTATCAAGGGATTAAACACGGTAAAAATTAGATGAGCCGGACGGCTGTCTGGTCTTCGCTCAAAACGATCATGGAACATCCTCCTGAACCGTTTCAAATGCGGGTCTGATCAAGGTGGAAGCAGTACATGATGAGGTGCCTTTTTTTTTCAGAAATCCTTGTCTGTCCATGCCATTTCTATCATCTCGCATATACTATCCTATTCCAACCATAGGAGGTAGATTTCATGAGTCAATTTATTGATGCGAGAACCTCGCAGAATGCCAGCTTGGCTAACTCCATAGCTGTTCCTATTCTTGTGGTAAATACGCCGCAATTGTTTGGACAGATTGGTTTGGTGACGACAGCCGGCATGGGAGCGAATCCGCGTGTGCAGATGAAAGGTACGGTATCCGTGCAGCTTCCCTTGGCACTCGTTGGAATCACAATTACGGTAGTGCGTGGTACCGCACCAACGGATCCGATTGTTTACTCCGCAACGTCCACGTTCAACTTGAGCGTTCTGGCACCTCAGGTTATTACGTTCTCCGCGGATGATTACAACCCGCCAGTTCTTCCGCAACTGACGTACACCGCTTTTATCAGCTCGAACTTGCTGGGTACCATTCGTGTAGGTCCGGAGAACTTTGATGGAGCATTGTACTCCGACTAATCGTGTACCTGCTTGCTGAAGTTCAATAGAGCTTTTAAATGATGACCGAGACTGAAAAAGTTTGGGGTCATCACTGCCTGCCTGATAAGGTAGGCTTTTTTTATAAATGGGGAAGTACTGAATTTCTCGGGTTGTGTCAGGCTTATGATATAATGAAAACCAATGAATTTATGGACAGAAAGCGGGTTTTAGATGACATGATTGAAAATGATGGACAGCGCTTCCGTTTCAGTGAGGCTCCAGTATGGGAATGGCAGCGAGCGTATTATGAGCAGCAAGGGCTGCAGGCCTGGACGGATAATCAGGTTCCGCAATACATTACAAGTAATCCCATGATTGCGACTGCATACGCGGAAGTGATCTTTGGTTTCCTTCAAGACTTGGCCGCTAAGGGACAGACATCAGAGACGGTAACCATTCTTGAGCTAGGTGCTGGCGTAGGACGCTTGGCTTTTCAAATTGTGACCAAACTATGCGAGCTCAGGGACTATGCTGCAACAACGCTGCCATCCTTTCGTTATGTAATGACGGATCTTGCTGCTGACAATGTTACGGGGTGGAGGAATCATCCGTCCATGCAACCACTGATCGAGCAGGGATTGCTTGATTTTGCACAATTTGATGCCATGCAGGACACGGAATTAAATTTGACGGTAGCGGGTACGGTTATTCGCCAGGGTGAGCTGGGTCAGCCCATACTGATTATTGCCAACTACTTCTTTGATAGTATTCCTCAAGAATTGATATATGTTGGTGAAGGGCAGATCTTCGAATGTGACGTTATGATATCGAATGCCGGCGTTTCAACGAATCTTCAGCCTAATGAAATGTTGAAAAACATGGAGCTGAGTTATGTGTATCGTCCGGCACCGGAGTACAGTAAACCGGACTTTCCGTATCGAGATGTCATATCGCTATATCAGGAAGAACTGGAAGACTCCCATATTTTGTTCCCGGCCGCGGGACTTGCTTGCCTGGAACGGCTGGAGACATTATCCCAATCCGGGTTTGTGCTAATTACAGCTGATAAAGGGGATCATCGACTGGATCATTGGAAATTTGCGGAGCCGCCTGAATTTGTTCTCCATGGCAGCTTCTCGTTGACGGCGAACTATCATGCCATTCAACATGTTTTTGAGCAGCGCGGAGCGCATGTTCGTTTTACATCACATCATTACAAAGATCTGAATATCGGATGTATGTTGATGGTAGAAGAGCCAATGAGCTACGTAAATATAAGACTGGCCTATCTGCGAGAGATTGAGCGTTTTGGACCAGACGACTTTTTCAGTATAAAAGAATGGTTCGACCATCAGCTAAGCAGAATGGAACTCAAGCAGCTGTTGCCCTTTTGGCGTTTGGGCAGGTATGATGCCGAATTTTTGATACATAGTGCCCAGAGAATCTCTGATCTTCTTCCTGAGGCAAGTGATGAAGAGATGTTGGATATCCAGCATGGAATTCAGATAATGTGGTCCTCCTATTACACAATGGAACATATGGGGGATATTGCATTTCTAGCAGGGCAATTGCTGAATGAAATGGGGATGTATGAAGACGCGAAACATTTTCTTGAGCTTGCTCTGGAAGCAGATGGAGTGAAGGGCAGTTCGGCAGTATTATACGATTTGGCCGTGTGCTGTTATGAGCTGGAGCTCGAAAACGAAGCCCTGAACTACACCCGAGAAGTACTTGTGATGGAGCCTGATCATGAAGAAGCACGTTCGCTGCTTCAAAGTTTGGAAAGCTGATCGTTTATACTTTTATTCATGAATGGGGGACACGCGAGATGAAAATCCTGATTGGACAACCGAAACTGGAGCCAGCCCTTAACCAATTGGAAAGGGAACTTAGATCCAACCCTGATGTGGATATTGTGCTGTATCCAGAGGGTTATCTGAATCAGAATGTGGAAGAAGCCTGTAGGTTGGCTGCAACGTATGAAACGATGATTGTGTCCGGACACCGCAGATTGGATGAGAAACCCAAGGATCGAGCCATCATTATGAATAAGGCAGGAGACATCGTGCTTGAAAAGGCTAAATACACACCTGCCACTACGGTTGAGGAGGATGGCTGGGTTATCGGTACTCTGTTGTGTGACGAATTGGTGCGGCAGGGTTTTCGTAAGGAGTCTGATGGGCAGATTCATCTGATCATGCATTCCATCGGTGTTGGGATGTTCAGTGAGGAGCAATATGCGGAATGGCTGGAGGAGGCTAGGCAAATTGCGATTGCACAGCAGTGTGTGATCATGGGGACAAGCCATGCTGATGGAGCTTATCGGGACTCGGACATTAGCATTCCAATAGCCTACTGCATCGCTCCGAGTGGCGATATTTTGATCGAATCGAGAGACGATACTCGGACCCGAATTGTTGACCTGAAGTCAGTGAGGACGGGGCAGGACTGGATGGCAGCTGACTTGAATATCAGTGTATTTTGCCTGGAATAGTTAATTCGGATTGGGCGTAGCGGATTGGGGATATGCCCGGTCAATCGTGCTGAATTGGCATATGTTATGGCATACCTTGAAATTCAAAGGAGGCCAATCAAATGAGTCAAGTTGGATACGGTTGTAACAATGTTGGTGGAGTAGGATACGGTATGTGTACTTCTACTGCTGCAATTCTGGTACTCTTCATTCTGCTCGTCATCATCACGAAATCGTTCTGGTGTTAATTCGTACCTTGTAACAGAATGGAAGGATCATTCAAGGCCCTGCTGAGATCTCAGCGGGGCCTTTCCTAAGTAGATAAGAGAAGTCAGCAGTATCAGCGAGCCATGCATTTGACAAGCGAAAACAATGTGCTTAAAATCACATAAGAGACTAAATTTAGAGATTGAAGGGATCGTAATGCCGTTTATTCGCTTTAGAGGATTCACAGGTCATCAATTGGAGGAAACTGTCCCCCGGATTACGGAGCAGATGGCTCTCATTTGTAATATTCCCCGAGAAAGATTGAAGGCAGAGCGTTATGATGTACAAGCTCTCACCCCATCTCCAGCCTCGATTGAGATCCTGATGTTCCAGCGTGATCAGGAAATTCACAATCGCATTGCATCTTCCATCCATGGTATTCTGGCAGACGAAGGCCTTTCTGATGCACATATTTTCTTCAACATCCTGTCCCCGACTTTATATTACAAGCAAGGCAAGCCGCTCACCGATTACCCGTTAGATTAGATAATGAACCGACCAGTGCATATGGTTAAAAAGTAGGCTGTTCCGCCAATGTTCGGAACAGCCTGGGACGAGCAGAGATCTGCTCGTCTTTTAATTTATTCCCAAATGCTTACGCTCGGATCGAGCGGCGCTGCTGGCGTGCTTGAATTACTCCGGAAGAAAATATAAATGAAAGAACTAGCACGGCTCCTCCGATGAGATAGACCAGCCAGATTCCCGACTCATCCGCAACCCATTCAAACAAGAGGGCAGACACGCCGAAGGCTCCAGTCAATAACAGACCATCCCGGAGGACATTTCGTTTAGGACGTTCAAGATGTCTGAGGTCTTCCTTTTTAGCAGTGTCGTCCAATAGTAAACCGATGGCGACCATAAGCGTCAAGCTGGCCCATGACATGGCTGCAGCCGTCCAGAATGTCGTTAAAGCTCCCCAGTGACTGACAACCAAACCGGCTATCGCATATCCAACAATGGCTGCAGTTTGGCAGGAGAAGGATATCAGGCGTTTCGTTTTTACGAGCTCTTCGTCTAGTACAACAAGGCGAGGGGTAATGGTATCAAGCACCAGAGACTCCCAGCCCTCCAGTAAGGAAAGAACGGCGATAACGGCCAGTAAGACCGGGATATGTAAAGTCAGGTAAGTAAGTGATATGGCAATGCCGGTGAATATTAGCGTCTTTGCTGCAGGAATGCCAATAAGCAGTTTGGTCACCGCGAAACGTCCCACAAGCCAGGGAGAGCTTAAGGCGGATGCAATTCGTGCCATCATCTGAATGAAAGGAAATAGTGCAGCATAGAGCACAGATCCAGTCTGTCCATAGACCAGTAATGTGATCACCATGATATATAATACATCAATAAAGGATAGGAATGTCTTTGCAGCCCAGTATGGGTAGAATATGATGTTCATGCATAGATGCCCTTTCTAGGTTCATATATATTCAGTACTTGGCTGAATAACAATACTAATAGTAAAGGGATGGAGGGCAATGCACCACAAATAAAATTATCATTTTTTGTTCATTGATAGCCCAAAAAGCAGTGATCCAGATGGACAACTGCTTCATAAGTATATGCTCTTCAAGCTGATGCGAGTGTAAAAGCAATAATCAGCATAACCAAACTAGTCAAGCGGGTGAACGTCATATAAGGCTTACTGGGTTCGGACTCTCCTCTGGAAATCCATCCATAACGGAGATACCATCCGAATTTGGGAAAACAGAGATTGATAATGCAAAGTGTCATGAAAATAAAAAAGAGGGTTCTCATGCCCGATCTTCCTTCCTTGTTTGCATGACCCGGATTGAAATTAACGACGTCTGCGTCTAGTGAAGAAATATAATACCAGAATAACAATAATAACAATCAACAGAAATTTCATGATGTGTTCCTCCTGACGGATTGGTGTGAGTTAAGCGTATTTTACCCACAAACCACATCATTTGAATAATGTGTTACAATTAAATATATTGATTTCGATTGATCCAAGACCCATTTGTTATCATTCTAATTATATATTTATTTGATGCAACGGACCACAAGAAAACAGGAGGGGAAGCATGAGCATCCAAAATAAGCACTCCATACCCATTCAGTGGGAGTTTTTAATATCCAAGCTTAAATCTTCCGTAACTGTGGTCGATGCAACTTCATCAGAGCAGCCATTGATATATGTCAATGAACAGTTCACTGCTCTGACAGGATATACCTTTGAAGAAGTCGTTGGACAGAACTGCCGATTCCTTCAGGGCAGGGACACGGATCCCGAAACTGTAAGCCAAATTCGTAAGGCGCTTAATCGGCAGGAGTCCATTAAAATTGATATTTTGAACTATACCAAAAGTGGTCAACCATTCTGGAACGAATTGAACATTGATCCTATATTTGATGATGAGGGACAGTGTCTCTTCTTTGTTGGCATCCAATATGACATCTCTGAACGGAAATATGCCGAAGAGCAGCTTCGCAGGGCGGCCAGGATGGCGGAGATGAACAGCAGGGGACACCTGGAGTTTATCGGAAAATTAAATCATGAACTGCGCACACCGCTCAATGGAATTATGGGCATGATCGAGTTAACGAGCATGGGTGAAATCAGTGAGGAGCAGGAAGAATACTTGGACCTTGCCCGTCAGTCTGGTGAAGCCCTGCTCAATATTGTGAATAACAGTCTCGACATGGCGAAGCTCGGGCGCGGCAAGATGCAAGTTGAACAGATCGAATTTCAGCCCCTCAAGCTCATTCAACAGATCGTTAGAACGCACGAGCCTGCGGCTGAACAGAAGAAGGTTCAATTGCGCTGTCAGGCCGATATGCAGGTACCGGATGTTTTGGTCGGGGATCCGCTGCGTCTGCGTCAGGTACTGGATAACCTGTTGAGCAATGCGATCAAGTTCACAGAGCAAGGTGAAGTGTTACTGCAGCTTGATGTGAAGGAGCAGCACGGCGACTCCATTACCTTGTTATTTACCGTAAGTGATACGGGAATCGGGATTCCTGAGGAGAAGTTACATCAATTATTTGAGGCATTCACCCAGACAGATGTGTCTCATGCCCGCAGATTTGGTGGCAGTGGACTGGGATTGGCCATCTGTAAGGAACTGCTTGAATTGATGCAGGGGGACATTGCTGTAGAGAGTGTACCAGGGCAGGGAACGCATTTCCATGTGACACTACCCCTGTTAAGGCAGCAGGTTATCCCGCATGTGGGATAACAAGCGGTTCATAAGAATAAACGGGAAGAAGACAGTTCGTGGTATTACGGACTGTCTTTTTGGTATTGTTTCACGAACGAACGTTCTGGTATAATGCAAGAGGGAACGGGGGAGACAGCATGAAGAGGAAGCGCACAAGGAAGAAGAAAAACAAAGGCTGGAGCAATCTGAAGAAATCGTTTATTACGCTGGTAACGCTGGTGGTTCTGGCTGTCTTTGCCTGGTATGAGGGAGAATTGCCGCTGGATCTGCCATCCCCGTTTAAAGGGAGCAGTCAGGGTGTGGATCACACCATCACCTTTCCCTCTGATCGGTATCCGGAGACGGCGAAGCATATCAAGGACGCCATCAAGGCAGGGCACTCGGATGTATGCACGATTGATCGTGAGGGCGCAGAAGCCAATCGTGACCTGTCACTCAAGGGTGTACCCGTGAAGAAAGGGAAGGATCGGGATGAGTGGCCCATGGCCATGTGTGCTGAAGGCGGGTCAAATGCAGATATCGAGTACATTACGCCCAAGGACAACCGCGGAGCGGGTTCATGGGTTGGCAATCAGCTGAGTACATATCCGGATGGAACACGGGTAAAGTTTGTTGTGAAGTAGCTTAAAAATTTAGACCCATAGAACAAACCAAAAACCAGACCCGAGAGGGTCTGGTTTTTGGTTTTAATCAGCGATAGAGCTATAGATCTGCAATACTCAACTGCAGGCCCTTCATATGATGGGAACGGATACTCAGTAGGCGGGTAACCTGCTCAACCTCATCAAAAGGAATCCAAAGGTTTCCCTGGACCGTACGCAGGGTAAGAATGGATGAGTCAGCAGAACGCTCGGGAAATCCGGTCACCGTCTGACCGCTGTTATTGCGAACAACAATTTGTTGATTACGACGAATGGCAATTTCTACCTCTTTTTTCATAAGACATTGCTCCTGGTTATGAGATGGTTGCTTAATATGTCAATAATTTCAATGGTTAATTTGGCTTCTTTATCTAGTCTATCAGAACTAGGTATGGATTTCCAGAAAAGAAATAAATCTTTCAGGTTTAGGTGAATTGACTTATGAAATAGATAGTTTGATTAAAGCCTTGATGCCAAGACGGATTAACGTTTTGGGTTATAACATGTCCTAATAGGGAGGGAACGGAATGACACAATTATTGGTTGGACTGGTTCAAACGGAGAACGAAGCGATTATCATGCTTAATAAGCTCAAGGAAGCAGGGTTAGAAGCGGAAGCGATGGGGGTTGTGGCGAAGGAGCATTTGGATCTTGATTTGATCAGCGAAAAGGCAGGTCTGGACAAACCGTTGAAGGGTGCTGGTACAAATGGTGCATTCGGCGTCTTCAAGGGTGTACTCGCAGCATTGGGAAAACGCATGGATCAGACGATCTCTGCAGGCAAAGCGGTTCGCCGACTGGCTGGTAATGAAATTGGAGGAGAAACGGATGATCTCGTTCTTACTCTGGCAGAAGCCGGCATTGCTGAAGAGGATGCTCAGTATTATGAGCAGTGGCTTCTTGAGGATCACTTCCTTATCGTGGTGGAATGCAGTGAGGAGGATGCTGCCCGCATTGCACCGATTGTGAAGGGGGAAGATGCGTAGAACAAGGTTCTTGCAACTTTTTAGTTTAATTTAAGCCTGATTTTAGGTTTCTTTAATGTTGGGGCGGTATTATGATCTCACACCTCCCTTAATATAGATGGTTTATAGAAAGTCCGGGACCGCAACTCGGACTTTCTAGGCACTGCCAGCTGACGCTGGTAGTGCCTTTTCACTTTTTTTATGGTCGTATTAAAAAAAATAAATTATATGTTGCATAATGTTCAATCCTATGATAAGATATTTCTTGTCGCCTCAAGTGATGAAGTAATACATACATATGCCGGGGTGGCGGAATTGGCAGACGCACAGGACTTAAAATCCTGCGGTAGGTGACTACCGTACCGGTTCGATCCCGGTCCTCGGCATCCTTAAAAGATCGCATGACGCTTGTTGAACAAGCTGTCGGTGCGATCTTTTTTTATACCCATTTTTAGCATATTGAATAGAAATTCCCTGCCTTTCGGGTTCATAAACCGAAATTGTACATAATACATATCAGGAGATGTCTAGTTGCCTCTGGCTGTAAGTTAGGAAGACATGAAACGATGGTGTATACTATCCATAGGCATAAATTACCTTTATCTTGCGGAACTCAAGGAAGCAAAATAAATTTCTTTTGATGGAGGATCAGCATATGTTGAAACAACTTCAGCCTTACCAGGTTTTACAGGAACGCAGGATGGAGGAACTGAAATCAGATGGTTACCTGCTTGAACACAAAAAGTCAGGTGCCAGAATTGTCGTTTTATCGAGCGAGGATGACAACAAAGTATTCAGTATCGGGTTTAGAACACCTCCGAGTGACAATACAGGTGTACCTCACATATTGGAGCATTCCGTACTGTGCGGGTCCAAGAAGTTCCCGGCAAAGGACTCCTTCGTGGAGCTGTTGAAGGGTTCACTGAATACCTTTCTGAATGCAATGACGTACCCGGACAAAACGATCTACCCGATCGCCAGCCGCAATGATCATGACTTCCACAACTTGATGGATATTTATCTGGATGCGGTACTGAACACCAATATTTATGAGAATGAGAAAATATTCCTGCAAGAGGGCTGGAACTACAATCTGGCCTCGCCAGAGGATGAATTGACATATAACGGTGTGGTGTACAACGAGATGAAAGGGGCATTTTCCTCACCGGAGCGTGTTGTACGCAGAGCCGTCCTGAACTCACTTTTCCCGGATACCACCTATTCCTGCGAGTCTGGAGGCATTCCGGATGAGATCACGGATCTGACCTACCAGGGCTTGCTCGATTTCCACACGAAGTACTACCATCCTTCGAACAGCTACATATACCTGTACGGCGATATGGATATGGAAGAGAAGCTGAAATGGCTGGATGAAACCTATCTGAACCAGTACGATCGGATCGAGACAGACTCGGAGATTGGGGTACAGGAAGCCTTCAGCGAGCGGGTGGATGTGGTCAAAACCTATTCCGCGGGAAGTACGGAGTCGGAAGTGGATAACAGCTTTTTGACGTATAATGCCGTCATTGGAACCACGCTTGATCAGGAATTGAACATTGCCTTTCAAATATTGCAGTATGCGCTTCTGAGTGCGCCAGGAGCTGTTCTGAAGCAGGCATTGCTGGATAAGGGAATTGCCAAGGAAGTCTATGGCTCGTATGACGACAGCCTGTATCAGCCTGTACTAACCATCGGTTTGAAGAAGAGTAACCTGGAGAGCAAGCAGGTATTTTTGGATACTGTGCAGGAAGTGCTTCAGCGTGTGGTGAAGGAAGGGATTGATCCCAAGGCGCTGCTCGCGGGCATTAACTCTTATGAATTCAACCATCGTGAAGCTGATTTTGGAAGAATGCCGAAAGGGCTCATCTATGGCTTCTATACACTTCAGAGCTGGCTCTATGATGATCAGGCGCCATTTGCACACCTGGAGGCCAATGACGTATTTGCGACGCTGCGAACCAAAATGAATGAAGGATACTTCGAGCAGTTGATTGAGCAGTATCTATTGAAAAATACACATACCTCATTTGTTGCCGTAACTCCGGATAAAGGGCTGAACCAGCGGAAGGAAGAAGCGCTGCGTACTCGGTTGAAATCCTATCAGTCCAGTCTAAATGAAACCGAAATCGCAGAATTGGTGCAAAAAACGAAAGAGCTTGCGGATTATCAAAATGAGCCTTCGACCAAAGAACAGCAGCAGGTTATTCCGACCTTGTCGATTGAAGATATCGAACCCAAGGCATCCACCCTGTACCAAACCCTGAAGACGGTAGAGGGCACAACGATCCTGCATCACAATCTATACACCAACGGGATTGGTTATCTGAAGCTTTTATTCGATGTCAAAGAGATCCCGCAGCATCTGCTGCCTTATGCCGGTCTGCTGAAAAGTGTACTCGGTTATGTGGATACGAAGAATTTCTCGTTCAACGAGTTATCCAATGAAATCCATATCCACTCTGGCGGAATCAGTGCAAGCGTAGGTGCGAGTGCTGATGCGAAACAGTACAACGCGTACCGGGCTCACTTTGAATTCGGGGCGAAGGTTTTGTACAGCAAGCTGGGATTTGCGTTTGACATGATCAAAGAGATCATTCTGACTTCCCGCTTCGACGACTCGAAGCGCTTGTATGAGATCATTTCCCAACTGAAGGGGCAGCTGCAGCGCAGCTTGATCAATAGCGGACATTCTGCGGCCATGGGCAGATCCTCTGCCAAACATTCAGCGGTGGCTGCCTTCCGGGAAGCTGTGAGTGGAATTGCCTTTTATCAATGGCTTGAAGAGCTCCAGGCGAACTATGATGAGAGAAAAGAAGAGCTTGCTGCTCGTCTTCAAGAATTGACAGGCATGATCTTCCGACCTGAACTGCTGCTTGTCAGCTATACTGCAGATGAGAAAGGGTATGAAGGATTGGAGCAGCAGGTGTCTGACCTGAAATCCAAGCTGTATACACATGATGTGGCGAAGGAGCCTGCTCAATTCCAGGAGGTTCATCATAATGAAGGCTTCAAGTCCCCTTCGGAAGTGCAATATGTTGTTCAGACAGGCAACTTCCTCACCAAGGGCTTCCAGTATACAGGCTCGCTGCGGGTTCTTCAGGGGATCCTGTCTCTTGATTATCTGTGGACGAATATCCGGGCCAAGGGTGGTGCTTACGGCTGCATGAGTGGTTTTAGACGCAATGGGGACAGCTATCTGGCCTCATACAGAGACCCTAACCTGGAGAAAACGTACAAAGTGTATGAAGACATTCCGCAGTATTTACAAAATTTCAAAGCGGATGAACGTGAAATGACGCGGTATATTATCGGTGCCATCCAGGATCTGGATACCCCGAGAACACCGTATTCGGAAGGGAATTTCTCACTGGAATGCTACTTGTCCAACGTTACCGAAGCAGATCTGCAGCAGGAGCGCGATGAAGTGCTGAGTACAACGGAAGCCCATATCGTTGATTCGGCTGCCCTCGTAGCTGCAATTCTGGAACAAGGCAATCGCTGCGTTGTCGGCAATGAAAGCAAGATCGAGGAGCAAGGTTTCCTGTTCGACGAAACACTGGATTTGATCAAGTACTAAGCAAAAGCAGTGCATGGGCTTTCGCAAAGTGGATGCATAAATAAAAACGGGTCCCCGGTTGGTTTAGCCATCCGGGGGCTTGTTTTTTTAGTTTATAGCTCATGAAAATGGCTTATAGAATAATCAGAGGATACCAGTCAGAATCTGAGCAGACATGACCCTACAGCACATTTCTGGCCTGCTGCCCGGAGGTATGTTAAAATGATGGATAGTTTGTGAGCCTTGAATCAGGCTCAGCACAAGGGCATCCAGAGCTTTCTGGCGGCACGGGTATGTTTTCATCAGGGAAAGGAGCTCATACATATGTTTGGAAACGATTGGGACACAGTGCTTAGAGAAGAGATTGAATCGGAGTATTTTAACGATATACGTTATGCATTAGCGGGAGAATACAAAACACAAACGGTATATCCGTCCAAAGAAAATCTGTTCTCCGCGCTCAAACTTACCCCTTATCATCAGGTCAAAGCGGTCATTCTGGGTCAGGATCCATATCACGGAGCTGGACAGGCCCATGGACTGAGCTTTTCGGTTATGCCAGGTGTACGCATTCCGCCTTCACTGCTAAATATATATAAGGAACTTCATGCAGATCTGGGATTGCCAATTCCGAAACACGGGTACTTGGTGCACTGGGCGGAACAAGGTGTATTGCTGCTTAACAATGTACTTACGGTACGCGAGGGCCAGCCGAATTCTCATCAGGGGCTGGGTTGGCAGAAGTTCACTGACGCAGTGATTCGTGCGTTGAATGAACGTTCGGAACCGATGGTGTTCATGCTGTGGGGCAGTCATGCACAGAAAAAAGGAGCCTTTATTAACCGGGATAAACATCTGGTGCTGGAATCAACACACCCCAGTCCACTTGCCGCCCATCGTAGTTTTCTGGGCAGTCGGCCATTCTCCAAAGCCAATGACTTCCTGACCTCCAAAGGTATTCAACCGATTGATTGGACCATACCGGAAAACTAGATAAGCGGAGGTGAGGACATTGCGACATTGGGTTGGACGAAAAGTAGCAGTATATCGGGCAACGGGAATACGGGAGCCACTGAAGGGGACCCTGGTAGAGTGGGATGAAGAAGCGGATTGTGTTCGAATCGGACCGAAACGGATCAAGGTGTCGTTCGACAATATCGCAATGATTAGACCTCTCCCTGAAGAGAGCCTTCCTCTGAAGAAAGCACGTTCTGAGGTGCATAAGGTCGGATATGTGATGAAAAAGGCCATTCAGTTTGACAATGCGATCTATTTCAAATCACAGGTCATGATATGGCGGCGGGCCAAAATTGTAGCCCTGTCCACGACGATTCTTCGTCATGATGAAGATCAGGTCGAGCTTGCAGATGGGCGGTTGCTTCGCAAGGACAAGCATATGTTTGTTGTGCGTTCCAGACGGGGCATACGCTAAGATGACTTGTATATTTAATATTCATTTCATGTAAAGATCATATAGATTTAATCTTCGGCCTTTATATTAAACGTAACAACCCCTTCTAAATGATGTGTAATAACATGGGAACCCGGCCGGCTGCAAACGGTCGGGGTTTTTTTTGTCTCCAGACCATATGAAGGGGTAACATAGCAATGACATTCTTGTTATATACTAATGAGATAGACAACAAGAAGGAGTGAAGCCCTTTGAAACGTATATGTGTTTTTGCAGGTTCCAACCCTGGGAATCATCCAGACTATACACAGCAGGCCATCAACTTGGGCAAGCAGATTGCAGATAACGGATTCTCCCTCGTATATGGCGGGTCGTGCATGGGATTAATGGGTGCGGTGGCCGATGCAGCTCTGGAGAATGGCGGAGAAGTCATTGGCGTTATGCCAACCGGATTATTTCGTGGGGAAATTGTGCATGGAGGCCTTACACAGCTGATTGAAGTAGGGACAATGCACGAGCGGAAGGCAACGATGGCGGAACTGTCGGATGGATTTATCGCCCTTCCTGGTGGCATGGGCACCTTTGAGGAATTGTTCGAGGTGCTGTGCTGGGCTCAAATCGGTATTCACCGTAAACCAGTTGGTTTATTGAATGTAAACGGTTATTACGAACCTCTGATGAAACTGGTGGAGCACAGTGTCCATGAAGGATTTTCGAATACTTCTCATCTCAGCCTGTGGAGTCTTGAATCCGAACCGGCGGAACTGCTTGCGAAGATGTCGGCTTACGTTCCCGCACAGTTGACTCAGAAATGGACTCAGCTTAATGAACAGAAGTAAATCAGGATAGGGGTTGACCACCGGCATCTGCGGAAAACTTTCCGTTCTGCCCAGGCAAATTGCGGCCCGAGACATAGTCTATAGTGTACTTTCTTAAGAGGGGAGTGTCACTCATGAGCGAAATCAAAGGCACAGGTTACGGGTATGGATACGGAGGCTTCGGCGGCGGAGCATGGACATCTACAGGCGCGATTCTGGTATTGTTCATTCTGCTGGTTATCATCTCCCGCACCTTCATTCTGTAATTCGGTCAGCCTTTCCTAGATGGGAAGGCTTGATCTGAAGCGCACCGAATGAGGAATAAGCCTTTCCGAAGAGACGCCGGCAGCTGTCGGCGTCTCAGGGGAACGGTTTTTTTGTTTGCAAAAAAGAAAAACCCTGTTTCCCGGATAACGGTATACAGAGTTGTGAAGGGTTAAACGGCAACAACCGTATTGCTATCGCCAGGAATAAGTAGTGTTTTCCAGGCAATGTACACACCAATCACAGCGGCGATCAGAGCGAGGATCGCTGCTATTAAAGCTAACTGATCAAGTCCACGCTGTGCGTCATCCGTTGAAAATTGACTACTCGTTTTGTCAGGTACAGCCAGCCCTCGAATATATGCATGACCTGTTCGACGTTTATGCCCTGTAGAGGTTCGGTTTTTGCGACCGGGAGCATGTGAATGAGGGGGTATTACCGGTTTATGGGAAGTTATGCGCTTCAATAGTCAACCTCCTTATGGCGGAGTACGGAACTTCTATCGCTCATACTATGTTATGTCGATTTGCAGATTGAGTTCGCAAAAATGAGTGAATCCCCAATCTGAATGGACATCTCCCCCAAGCCATCTACATCCAATATGGAATCGAAC
Organism: Paenibacillus xylanilyticus; assembly: GCF_009664365.1. NCBI lineage: Bacteria > Bacillati > Bacillota > Bacilli > Caryophanales > Paenibacillaceae > Paenibacillus > Paenibacillus xylanilyticus. The sequence goes on along the minus strand of NZ_CP044310.1, from coordinate 4,549,179 downwards.
ACGCATTAAACGTTCTGTTAATACGGTTATGACAAACCGGTCGTATAGTGGAATTGCTAGAGTTGATGTGCGAATTCAGGAGGTGCTGAGGAATGGCGATTGAAATTATTGCGCATAGAGGAGCTTCTGCCGTCTGCCCAGAGAATACAATGGCTGCGTTTGAACATGGTCTGCAGCTTGGAGCCACGGGTATTGAGACTGATGTTCAGATGTCCAGTGATGGCAGATTGGTTTTGATTCATGATGAGACGTTGAACCGGACTGCAGGTGCATCCGGCTGGGTTAAGGATACAACATACGAGCAATTGCGTACACTTGACGCAGGTAGCTGGTTCCATGCCGATTTTGCCCAAGAGCGCATCCCTTCACTGGAAGAACTGTTTGATCTCGTGCAGGGAAAAAGGATTTTGCTTAATCTGGAACTGAAAAATGGAATTGTTGGTTACAAGGGCATGGAGGAAAAGATTGTGCAAGCCATTCGAAATTGGGATTTGGAACAGCAAGTGATCCTTTCGAGTTTCAATCATGCATCCTTGGTGAAGTGCAAACGGATTGCTCCCGAGATTCGGACGGCACTTCTTTACATGGAAAAACTCTATCGTCCATACGACTATGCAGCCAAACTGGAGGCCTCGGCACTGCATCCATATAAGCTGGCTGTAACACAGGAGGAAGTAGCTGCTGCGCAGGCTCAGGGAATCGCGACACATCCATTTACCGTAAACGATCCTGCAGAGATGCAATTATTGATCCAGATGGGTGTGGAAGCGATCATTACGGATGTTCCCGATGTACTGGCCGCACTGATTGGAGTACATAGCCGTTAACATCAAAAGAACAAGCTGCACCTGAGCCCTTATGCTCGGTGCAGCTTTTTTTGGATCTAAAACATGTTTAATGCAATAAACTTGTCCCATTTGTCCATTGCCAGCGAGAGATTGATGACATACAATGATGTATGGGAATGAGAATCAATATCATTAAAAGAACGGCAATAACAGAGAGGTGATTGTTATGTACATAGGATTGGTCTACTCCACTCATAACAAGGGTGGGCACATATGAGTTCGAAGGCTTCATCGACAAGTCATCATACGGAATCTCCGACAGCCAAAATACATACTCGTCCCTGGGCTGCTACCTTGATCCTGACGGGTGGTCTCGTACTGCTCGCCCTGGGTATGGCTTTGTCCATTTCTTTTGGTGCCGCAGATATTAAACTCGGTGTAGTCTGGCAAGCCATCTTTAACTTCAACCCGGATCTTACCCCGCATCAGATCATCTGGGAAATTCGATTGCCGCGTATTCTAGGTGGGGCGATGGTTGGTGCCTGCTTCGCTGTAGCTGGTGCAATCATGCAGGGGATGACACGCAATCCACTCGCGGATTCAGGCTTGCTTGGGCTTAATTCCGGGGCAGGATTTGCCCTGGCGGTGTGTTTCGCTTTTTTCCCTGGCATGCCGTACATGTATATCATTATGTATTCCTTTATCGGGGCAGGGCTTGGCGTACTGCTTGTATACGGATTCGGAGCAGCGTCCAGATCGGGCCTTACACCTCTTAGGCTGGTGTTGGCGGGAGCAGCGGTATCCGCCATGTTGTCCGCACTGAGTGAAGGGATCGCCTTGTATTTCAAAATTGGACAGGATCTGGCCTTCTGGACAGCGGGCGGTGTTGCCGGTACAAAATGGTCTCAACTGGAGGTCATGTTCCCCTGGGTCCTGGCTGCACTCATTGTAGGCCTGATTATATCTCGTTCTATCACACTTCTTAGTCTCGGCGAAGAGATTGCCGTCGGACTGGGACAGCGTACCGGCGTGATTAAGCTGGTTGGTCTTATCGTTGTGCTTATTCTTGCGGGTACGGCCGTATCCGTGGTTGGTGCTGTAGGTTTCGTTGGGCTTATCATCCCCCACCTTACGCGTAAAATCGTCGGGGTTGATTATCGCTGGATCATTCCGTGTTCCGCGGTCATGGGAAGCTTGCTGCTGGTGTTCGCCGATCTGGCTGCACGCATGATTAATCCGCCATACGAGACACCAATCGGTGCTCTGGTTGCCTTGATCGGGGTACCGTTCTTCCTCTATCTGGCCCGTAAAGAAAGGAGGTCTCTGTAATTATGGGATCCTCAACTCTCACTGGTGCTGAGCGCAAAAAGAGAACGAAAAGCACCATGGTCATGATTGTACTCGGTGCATTGATTATTGCAGCATTTATGATCAGCATGAACACGGGGTTCACGAAGCTGAGCCCTTTTGAAGTGCTGCGTACGTTATTTGGTGGGGGAACACCGAAGCAGGAGCTCATCCTGTTTGAGTTCCGTTTGCCTCGGATTGTAATTTCAATCTTGGTAGGTGCAGGGCTTGCCTTGTCCGGATGTATTTTGCAAGGGGTGTCCCGTAACCCACTGGCGGACCCGGGGATTCTCGGGATCAATGCAGGTGCGGGGCTCGTCGTAATGCTATTTGTATCCTTTTTCCCAACAACAACCGCGGCCCCTGTATTTCTGCTGCCGATTCTTGCCTTGCTTGGATCCAGTTTTGCCGCCTTTCTCATCTATGTGCTTTCGTATAAAAAGGGAGAGGGCATCATGCCTACCCGTATGCTTCTTACAGGAATTGGGGTAGCGGCCGGAATCAGCTCTGCTATGATTGTGCTTACACTTCGGCTCAGTCCGGAAAAGTATCAGTTTGTGGCGACATGGATGGCAGGCAGCATCTGGGGATCAAACTGGAAGTTCGTAACGGCATTGCTTCCATTTCTAATTATTCTAATTCCGGTCGTTCTATATAAAGCGCGTGTGCTGAATGTCCTGAACCTTGGGGACCAGACCGCCAGTGGACTGGGTGCATCGGTTAATCGTGAGAGACTCATCCTGCTTGCTGCTGCCGTAGGTCTAGCCGGGTCCTGCGTATCTGTCAGTGGCGGAATTGGTTTTGTAGGTTTGATCGGACCGCATCTGGCCAGACGCCTTGTGGGTCCGAAACATCAGTTTCTTTTGCCTGCATCCGCTTTGGTCGGTTCTCTTCTTGTTCTCATTGCGGACACGCTGGGCCGTGTCATTCTGCAGCCTTCCGAAATTCCGGCAGGAGTTCTGGTTGCGATCCTCGGTGCGCCATACTTCCTCTATCTCTTGAGCAGAACCAGATAGAGCAATTCACATGGTAACAGAACGTCTTCATTGGGCTCGTCTAGGGCCGGGTGAAGGCGTTTTTGTTTTAATTGATATGGATGTGATTAATGTACCGGAGAAGGGCGAAATATAATGGACAAGCAGGAAATGATTTTTTAACATGATAAGTTGGGATTATATTCGAAGGAGGCGGTCAAGATGGCACAAATTCTTGGCACGTGGCTGATATTCATTTTGCTTCTGTTCATCCTGTATAGGGGTATTAAGAAATTGTCTCAATCGCATCAAAAGCCGGTGTTCAGACGCTGGGGCGGTTTGATGGCCGTATTATTTATCGTAGGGGCGGTGCCCTTGGGCTTTGCTTTGTATACCGAATTAACTGATGAACGGCTGGATGCCAATATCGGACTGGGAATCGCCATGCTATTTGCCTGGGGCTACTGTGTTCTGTTATGTTGTGCGGGGTTGATCATTTGGGGAAGGTATGCGTATAAAAGATCCCAAAAAATTAAGCGATAATCTTGCCCCTCTTTTGCAACTTCGGGTCATGGAAAGCCGTCTATTGGAAGAGAAATAGGCTGCACTACATGTTGCCTATAGAGGGGGAATGAAAGTGGCCAGTCGTATGCTCGTTCTTATGCTGCTTATCATATTAATTCTTACAGGGTGTTCGGTACAGGTTCAGAAGGAAGGGGCACAACCGCCGCGAACAGATGCTCCAAAAGAGAAAGGGTTTACCGGCTATGTGGTGGATCGCAAAGAGAATTCCATCCTTGTTGTGAATCCTGAACATGAGGACATCGGAACGAATGGAGAAACCAGTAAGTATTATCCGGCAAAATGGTTTTCCAATGTACCCGATTCTCAGATTGGTACGTATGTAGAAGTCTGGACGGATGGAAGTCCTGAAGTTGAGCCTTATCCAGGTCGTGCAAGAGCAGAGTCCATTGCGGAGTATGCTGCGGCAACTCCCGAAGGCGCGAAGATCAGTGAGGCGGACGCCATTCGCGGCGGAATCTACTTATCCTATGGTAAGGAGATAAGTTTGCCGGTCATTGAAGACGTTGAGTTTCACGCCAACACAGGAATCTGGACGGTTCGCATGCGGGATGCCATGTCAGCGGATAATAATCAGGCCCAGATTGAACTCGAAGTTCCGGATGTGGAGCCGGTGGAATCGGTGGTGCAGGAACCAAAAAGTGAATGAAGCATAAAAAAACAAAAGCCCTCAGATCTGCTTATCTTGCAAACGAGGGCTTTATATGTTATGGCATGATTATGATCATGCTGTATCAATCCGTAATATTTCCCGCCATTTTCAGACGACGTGCAATTTCTGCGAAGTCCTCATGTGAAATGCCTGGGGCGAATTCTTCTTCCACCGCAGGGGCTTCCGGAATCGGAAAGCCTTCTGGAACACCTTGAATGACTTCAAGTGGTTGTCCATCTTCAGGGTGTGTTCCTTTCCAGATTTGGCCGATGGCATTAAAGTCTTTATCGCTATACGTGTACAGCTTGGTGTGTACGCCTTTTTCTTCATATTTTCGGGTCTCGGTGAACGCCTTGTTGTCCAATGATGGAATAGGAACCAGCTTGGTCACGTTCACGCCTGTTGCAATTTCCAGCGCTTTGGCGTAGGCCACGACGTGTACGCCGCCGCGTACTAGCAGGAACCCAACCACTTCCCGGGCAGCAGGGTGATCCGTCATTTCGTATACTTTCATTTTATGTGTACGTGCGCCGCATTCGAGGAAAAAGTTATGCAGCAGATCCTCGACCAGATTACCACTGTTGAACACATTTGCACCGGTCCACGGGTTGCCCATAGAATCAAAAGGCATGGCGCCTTGGGCACCAGCGAGGTAATGATAGGATAGACGTGCATCCTTCACGGAACCAAGTGGTGTATCATCGGGTTCCTTGTAGGCGGTTGAACCTCTGAGACATTGGTTTATCCCGTGAGACACCAGCTCCACGTGACCCAATTCTTCGGCTGTAATACTCATGACGAGGTCGTAGAAGGGCTTCAATTTTTCCTTGGAACGAAAATTAAACGACTGATAGAGGTAATTGTTCAACGTTGACATCTCTCCGAATTTGCCGCCTAGCAGTTCCTGTATGGAGGCAGCTGCATTGGGATCGGGCTTCTCGACATTGGGAATTTCAATCAAGATTTCATCCATTCGTTTGAACATTTACATATAACCTCCTCGAAATGGGTGTTCAGATCATCCTTCAGTCTATCAAGGCCTATTACACATAGAATGGGAGAATCAAACGGCATATAGCATATTTGGGGCTAAAGACGTATATATCCGATTCAGGATCTCGTTTCCAATGGGGATGTATTTGAGTTACAATCAGAGTCATGGGGATTTTGGCTAAGGGCAATAAAAAAGGAGGACAAGTTTTGCTTAAACGTTGGCTTATCGCAGTATTTACTATAGGTATACTTTTACTTCTTCATGTGGAGCATGTCTCTGCTTATGTACATCATCAAGTCGAAGTGGATCAAGAAACGAGGGAAGCCTTGAAGAAAAAGTATGGGCTGGATGAACCGTCCAATCCGGACCCAACGAATCAAGTATTGTCAGGTGACTGGGGGATAAGCTTCAATCCTCCTCTGGATCGGCATCAAACGATTCTTCAGATTGTTCGCTGGGTTCAGCAACCTGTAACATTAATCATTCGACTGATCGTGTAAAATAATCCTCCCATGGGCAGGCTAACGGAAACAAGCCCCAAGGAGTGATTGATATGAGATTACTTATCGTTACACTGATGACGATTATGCTGAGTTTGTCGGGACTAGCCACCAGTTCAGCGGCTCCCATTCCGGATTATGCGAAGTGGGGAATCATTGCCGTAAAAGAAACGCAGACCAAGTATAATGTGGACATACTGGATTACAAGCATATTGGACGTACATCACTGACAGCCAATCAATCCCGCGAGCAGTTTAAGTTATGGGTGAGGGGCAAGGATGGCAAGGAGTTTGCAGTGTATGTCAATGTAGATTTTAATCCTTCAACCCAGCAGTTAAAAAAGGTAGAGTTCAGTGAATCGGATCGACACTAAAAAATGAAAAAAGCCAGGCATCTCTGATGGATGGGATAAGCCTGGTTTTTTGCTGTATAAAAATCCTTTTTTTAGTTATTGAATAAAGAACTTATGTTCGCATATAATAAAGTATACAAACAAACGTTCTTATTGGAGGGATGATTATGCTGGGAAAATATATCGGCCAGATGGTGGAACTCGTGTACATGGATCGTGCAGGACATATTACGCAGCGTCAGATTCGTATTAACAGTGTGCGAGGTGGGAGAATCCGAGCATCCGCAGGAGCAGATGGATCACCCCGGACATTCCTGGAGCAAGGTATTCTGGCATGGCGTCCTATCCTTCATAAGGACGGGGAGGCGGGCATATGTTAAACGATTTTGAACGGAAGATTTTACGAATTATCGTTAATTATGCCGGGCAGCGACGACGTATGCCCCGAATGGAGGAGCTGGAGAACAAGACAGGGCGAAGCCGGGAGCTCATTCGCGAATCATTGCTTGAACTGGAGCGCAGACAGCATATTAACTGGGACAATAAATCCACGCTGGAAGGAATACAGATCTTGCAGGCATGGGAACAGGAACCGCAGCCGATTCGTAAGAGTCAGCCTGCCGGAGATGCTGTTAAATATTTTTTGGAATACTAGGGAAACTTTATTGCGAAATAAAAACGCCAATCCGGGATGCCGGACTGGCGCTTGCTTCGTTATTACACATCGTATATTCAGAACGTGGGGAGTTGATCCAGATTGTTGGTCGGGTCGCCGTCCGCATCACCGCGAATGTACATTTCCCCGTCCTTGCCTTTAAACACATTCACACCCGCTATGGCTCCTGCCTGTACTTCTGCCAGCGCTTGTTGATAATCCAGTATACGTCCAGATGAGGTTTGAAAGCCAGTCAGATCACCGTCACCATTTTTTTGTACAGCTGTGAAGCTCTCACGTGTCGTCTGATTCATCATGTCACACTCCTTATCTGAGGAAATGAGAATTTGAGTTCCCCTTTAGCCTGTCCGAATCGAAGAAAAGTATGCATGACATCGTAGAACAGTTGCAAGCACGTAGATTCACCGAAGGATAGGGTTTTACAGACTCTTTCTCATGCGTACGTGCAGAATGTCGGCATCATAAAAAGGTTCTTCCGAAATCACTTCATATCCAAGCTTCTCATAAAATTTCTGAGCCTGACATTGCGCATCCAGTATAGAGTATGTTAAGCCAAGCTCCCGTGCCCGTTCTTCCATGGCCAGCAGGAGTACACGTCCATAACCGAATGAACGATGGGATTGAAGCACAGCAATTCGCTGCATTTTGGCTGTATCCTTGCTGTAATAGATAAGTCGTCCTGTAGCTACAGCCTGTCCGTCCGTACTTAATAAAACATGATGTACATCAGGACTGATGACATCAAATTGATCGATTTCAATCTCGGCAGGCACCTGCTGCTCGATGACAAAAACGTCATGGCGGATGCCCAATGCTTGCTGGAGCTGTTCATCTGTCGTTACATAACTAATTTCGGCTGCCAATTCCATTCCTTCTTTCTGCTCTTGAGCGACATATCAGACTGCATTATACAAAAAAACGCTTTTCCTGTATAGTTGAGTCTGGAACATATTGGGAAAGGGGCGAAGAGAATGGGCGTGGCAGGAATTATGACCATTACACTCTTGATGTCTGCCGGAATGATTGTTTTATTATATTACGTAACCAAGAAAGCCTACTCCAGAAAGTGGGATGAGGACGAGTGATAACATGCAAGAGTGTCAGGGCAATAGCTCACTGTTTCCCTGAGGCGAATAGACCTCTTCATGGACAGATTTCGAGTAGACATCGAGCCAAACAGGCAAATCATCCGTTACATTCGGTTGCTGTAGCTGTTGGAATTGCACGGTATGTTCATCCCGTTCCAGACTGCAGCCGGAGATCACGAGAATAAGTATGGTAAGGGGAAGAATGAAGCCCCATTTTTTGCGATGGGTTTGGGATTTATGGGAGTTTGCATGTGGCATAGGAGTCACCTCTTTAATGAAATGGTAATCATTCCTTAGTGTGCTCCATTCTTCACAAAATATAACCAATAAACCATTGACATTGTACGCGTTTACTTGGTATGATACTGTTACTTCATTCGAACAGAATAGGTTATCATGATCTGTTAGCTCAGCTGGGAGAGCACTATCTTGACAGGGTAGGGGTCAGTGGTTCGAGCCCACTACAGATCATAACGAAAAGTCCTTGCGTAGCAAGGGCTTTTTTCTTGTTTGTGGAAGTAATTTTTATAGTGTCCAAGGGGTTACTTACATTTAACATTAACGTTTTCCTTAATCGGGTAGGGCTCTTTATCTAGTTCACTCATTATTTTGCTTGATCAAAGCAAATAATAAATGATACATTATGTATCAAAAGACGAGTGGATAGAGAGGTGCTGGGCAATGAAGTTGAATACCAGTGTATTGGATGGTTTGAGGTTTTTACTAGCATTATGGGTTGTTTGTGGGCACTTCTACATCATTATTGGGGGCACGAATCTCTTTAATATTCCTTTTGTTTCGAGTCTACTACAACAGCCCATAATAGCTGTAAATGGCTTCATGATCATAACTGGTTTCTTAATGACTTACCACTACATTCTCAGGGAAGAAAAAGAACCATTTCTCGAGGCGTCCACAGGAGTAAAATTTATTTTGAGAAGATTATTCAGGCTTTACCCTATATACTTTCTTGCTATAATTGCCGCCTTTTTCCTTGTTGAAAACATGTATTTGTTAAGGAAAGAAATATTGGAGTTTTTTACGGGCAGTTCGATTACTGTTTTTGGTAAAGAGAGCAAATTAGAAACGCCAACTTTGGTGGGTATGTTCTCTCATTTACTCTTTATTCATGGGCTAATACCTCACGAGGACAGTACTATACTATCTGTAGCATGGAGCTTATCACTTGAAATGCAATTTTACGTTATATTCCCGATAATTTTTGCTGTCCTGTTTAGAAAACAAGCAAGTTTGAGATTTAGTGTGATAACCGTTATTTCCGTTGTAGTATCAGTTTTATCACTTAACTATTTAAAATCATATTTTGATATGCCGGCTGCCCTTTTCTTTAGAATGCCTGTGTTCATCTTGGGTATGATGGTTGCGGCTGCAGCCTTGAAAAAACTTAGATGGAGATTTGTTGCTCTTAACGGGTGCATTATTCTTGCGGTGGAGGACAGGTTAACAATTATCTTATCTATCGGGCTCATCTTCTTAATGTTCTACGAGAACTTGAAGCTTGTTTTGCCGCGAAGTATATATTCAATTGTTTCATTAATTGGAGGACTCCTTTCGAAAAAAGTATCTAAATTCGGCGCTGACATTTCCTATTCACTTTACCTGATGCATATGATAATAATGCCTTTCATAATAAAATTCTTCATCGATTTAAATTATTCAAAGCTCCTTACAGCAGGGTTGTCTTTTGTATCATTGCTGGTTATAACAATAACTTTATCATATGTCCTTTATCTGTATATCGAAAAGCCGTTTATTGCCATGGGTAAGCGAGTGGTTGCAACATTACCAAGACCGAAACGCACGCAAGTGGAAATTTCAACTGATTTTTCAGGCACGGAGCCATTAAATTAAGAATACAAATGAAGTCGCCAAAATGGTCATAACCCTGTCAAGTAGACAGTACAAAAAAAAGACAAGATTTAAGCTGCGGCCGTTTCCCGGTATTCTACCGGGGAACGGTCGTTTAGTTTTTTCTGAAATCGGTTTTGGTTGTAAAACAGTATGTATTCATTCACTTGCTGCTCAACCTCTGCTTTGTTTGCCGCCTTATTCAAATAAATTTTCTCCGTCTTCAAATGAGAGAAAAAAGATTCAACACAGGCATTATCTAAGCAATTTCCACGCCTGGAGTGACTGCCTAGCATGCCAAGCTGGTTTAGTTTACGGTTAAATGGCTTCGACGTATATTGAAATCCTTGATCTGAGTGTAGGATTACGCCATTCAGATCCACGTGCTGACGGAGTCTATCCAGCGTGTCATGAACTAAAGCAAGGTCATTTCGTTCAGAAAGATGCCACGCTACAATTTCGTTATTGTATAAATCCTGAATAACAGACAGATACACAAAGTGTTCTCCAGCACGAATATAGGTAATGTCCGTAACCAGCTTCGTTCGTGGTGTATCCGCCTGAAACTGACGCTCCAGCCGATTTGGGTTTACCACAGAGGCTTGTTTTCCAAAGAATCGACGCTTTTTTCGAATGACAGAACAGATGCCTAATTGTTTCATTAATCGGTACACCTTTTTGTGGTTGACTCGAAGGCCTTCCCGTCGTAAAGCAACGGTCATTCGAAGATAGCCAAAGTAAGGATGCACGCGATGAATGGCAAGCAAATGGGATTCTAGTTCATGTTCTTTGTGTCTACGCTCTTTTGCGGCTGCTATGCTTTTTCTCCACTTGTAATAACCCGAGCGGGAAACCGCAGCTAACTTCAAGAGCCAAGCCAGACCATGGCGTGCTCTCAGGTCCTCAATGATTTGAAATCTGGCTGCTTTACTCGTCACTCCTTGTGTAGATTTGGATATTGCTTTTTTAAGTATTCAATCTCCGCCCGCAAATACGCCATCTCTTCTTCCATACTGGAAAACTTGGTTCTAGGGCGTCCCCGTTTGGGTGTAGCAGGTTCTAGACTCATTCCCTGTTTCGCTTTGGCTGCCCACACTTGTACCTGAGATTTATTTTGAATATCTAAACGCGTCGCTACTTCACGTATACTCATATGTTCTTCGTTGACCAGCCGGACGGCCTCCAATTTCAACTCCAAGGAGTACCGCCGGTATGTTTGTCCTTTTTTAGCCATGAAAAAATCCCCTTCGTTTACATGATTAAGTTCATCTTAACAGATGTCTTTTTTCTCATGTCTACTAAAAGGGGATAATACCAAAATGGTGGCTTCTTTTTTTATAATAAAAAAATTGTTTACAAAAGCAATTAAATTGTTTACAATCTAATTGTAAACAATAAATAAGCAAGATTAACTTATCAAATAAAATTAAATGATGAAGAGGAGAAATGACAATGAAAACTCTATATGAAACGACAGTAATCAATACAGGTGGACGTCAAGGGATCGTGCAATCACCAGATAACGTATTTATGCTGGATGTAGCTGCACCGCCGGAGCTTGGTGGTAAAGTGACTACGGCTACGAATCCGGAGCAGCTGTTTGCAGCAGGATACAGTGCATGTTTTAACTCTGCTTTGGAATTCCAATTGAAGAAACACAATGTGGAGATTGAGCGAAGCACCGTATCTGCAACGGTAATGCTTGTTACAGATCCTTCGGACAACGGAGTAAAGCTGGAAGTCGAGCTGGAAGTGAAAATCGAGGGTTTGGATGAAGAGACCGCACAGAAATTTGTCAAACTTGCTCATGACTATTGCCCATATTCCAAAGGAATCAAAGGCAATGTAAATGTAACTCTGGAGATGGCGTAATAATCAATATGAACTAAGAACACCTTCAAATGTCTGTCCCATGGCCCATTGCAAAAAGGGGATAGGACAGAGCTGAAGGTGTTTTTTTTATTATGCGGGTCTAAGGGTAAAGCTTGGAGGTTGAAGGTTGAAGGTTGAAGTATACCCACATGGGGTATATTATAGGTATCTAGATTCGTATTTCAAAGGAGAGTTGACATGAAAAAGTACGTAATGATGATGGTATCTCTACTGATCACAGGAAGTCTGATCGTAAGTGGTTGCGGTAAAAATACGGAACAGAATAGCAGCAATGGCAGCGTAGACAGCAATAACAGTCATACAGCCACTACAGGAGAAATGCATCATTCGGATTCAGGAGAGCTGCCACAAGGGCTTATGGAAAAGGTGAATCCTACATATCCGATTGGCAGCCAGGTTATCATGAGTGCCGACCATATGTCCGGTATGAAAGGGGCAACCGCCACGATTGTTGGAGCCTATGAAACGACCGTTTATGCAGTTACGTATACACCGACAACGGGGGGAGAGCCTGTGAAGAACCATAAGTGGGTGATCCAAGAGGAAATAAAGGATCATAATAATGCCCCCTATAAAGTTGGTACAAAGGTTGTATTGAACGCCGACCACATGACCGGTATGAAAGGGGCAACCGCTACCATTGATTCCGCTGAACAGACAACCGTGTATATGGTGGATTACACGCCGACAACCGGAGGAGATCCGGTGAAAAATCACAAGTGGGTTACAGAGAATGAGTTATCAGCTGAATAGACGACACTACCGATGGGGGGAGAATCATTCATCCTTTAATGCAATTCTGGGTTATAATGGAACTTGAAGGCCGGAAATTCTGCTGGAAAGGGGAATGTATATGATGGATTTTAGCAAACCACCGCATGCCTCAGAGACAGAAACGCACAGCCAGCGTCATCAAGAGCGCGAACAAGAACTTATATCTGGTGGAGGTAAAGGCATTTGGTGGGAAATCAGCAATTGGCTGATTCTTGGAGGGATTCTGGTTGTCCTATTCTTACTGTTCAAGTATGTTTTCTGAATAAATAATAGAGGGTGAGATGAAGAGTCCGTTACTTGGGCTCTTTTTTGCTGTGTGAAAAAAGTACATATCACTAGAATGACAAATGACAAAAATCAATATTTGTCATTTGTTAAAATCTGTGTTAATCTACATTTACGACGGAGGTGACCAGTGGGTGGTTCGTTTTAACCATCTTAAGGATATGAGCAAAGATAAAATTTCTGAATTTTTAACCAAAGAGCAGATTATTACAGCCACGCAGGAAACCATCAGGCGGTTTGGTGCTGCCAAAACCTCCGTTACAGATGTAGCGAAATTGCTTGGAGTCAGCCATGGTACCATTTACAGGCATTATGCCAGCAAGAAGGAACTACTTGAAGGTGTAACGGCACAGTGGTTGGAAGATGAGATTATCGCTCCACTCGCGAAGGTCGTAAGCGTACAGACCGAAGCTGGAGAAGGAATACAACATCTCAAAAAATATATCAAAACCTTAAATCACCTTAAACGGCACTATGCAGAATCAGACACAGAGTTATTTGATATGTATGCCAAGGTTACACAGGAATCGGCAGAACTCATTTACAGACATGTGGAGCAGTTAACACAGCATCTCGCCGAGATTATACAGCAGGACCAGCAGCTCCGTTTCCCGAAACCGAACAAGGTTGCTGCAGGAATCCTAAACGCAACAGCTCGCTTCCATCATCCCGCACATGCATACGAATGGCATCGTGAGACCATTGATGAGGAATTCGAGCAGGTTTGGTTGCTGATTGAGCAAGGTGTATTTCATCTGAATTCAGGGAGGAAGTAATCTCATGACCAATTTATCAGGTAAAGTTGCCATCGTCACGGGTTCATCACGCGGAATTGGACGGGCAATAGCCCTGCAGCTCGCCGATCTTGGCGCAGATGTCGTCATCAACTATGCGAGCAGTCCAGACAAGGCAGAAGAAGTGGCAGAACTAGCTCGTCAAAAGGGTGTCCGGGCGATCACGATCCACGCAGATCTGGCACAAAAGAATCATGTGGAGCACTTATTCGCAGAAACGGTGAAGCAGCTGGGCAAAGTGGATATTTTGATCAACAACGCAGGGGTGATGAAAACAACACCTTTGGCGGACGTTACCGAGGAGGAGTTTGACCAGCAATTTGCAATTAATGTGAAGGGAACGTTCTTTGCCTGTCAGCAAGCCCTGAAAACCATGGAGAACGCCGGACGAATCGTGAACTTTTCCACCTCCGTAGTTGGTCAGATGTTTCCTGGATATAGCGTGTACGCAGGTACCAAGGGTGCAGTGGAGCAATTTACCCGTCAACTCGCGAAGGAATTCGGCTCCAAACAGATTACGATTAATGCAGTGGCACCTGGTCCGGTGAATACGGAACTGTTTGCCGCGGGCAAGACAGAACAGCAGCTGGATGGGCTGCGCAAGATGAATGCATTTGGTCGCTTGGGCGAACCGGAAGACATCGCAAGTGTTATCTCTTTTCTTGTCAGCCCTGAATCGCAGTGGGTCACCGGACAGACACTGCGTGTAAACGGTGGTTTTATCTAACGAACGATTTCGCAAGAATAATCATTCGGCATTGACACCAAACCGGGCGAATCCCCATATGATGCACTACATTAGTAAGCACTTGCGGAAATGGGGAATCCGGGATGGCAAAGGCAAAAGGTAAAAAAGCACCAGCGTTGAAGAGTGACAAACTCCGTGTGTCCATGAAATTGGTCACTTCAGATGTGTGCGAGCGATGCAAGACACCCTGTACACGAGGCATGGAATACGCTGCACGTATGCGGACGGCAGGAGCCGTAGGGAAAGGCGTACCTTGCATCCTGACTCGGCACACGACTTCCTAGTCTCTTTTCAGGCTGAAGTTTCCCAGAAATAATTCGTATAAGCTCGCATTTACAATAACCATACTACAGAGGCGTTCTCGAAGGAGAAGGGCCTCTTTTTGATTGTTCCAAGGGATGGGAAATTTTCTGGATAAAAAATGAAAAATGATGAAAAACAGCGCAACTTTGTTGTTGAACCTGCAGTATAAATGTACAACAGCTTGCAGCAGGGGAGGGAATATTGACGGAATGAAATGGAAAAGAATATTGCTGTGTGTCACGGTATTCTCCTTGCTCGGCGGGTCTTTATTGTTTGCGGATTCCGTAAACGAAAAGATTCGGGTGCTCATCAACGGCAAGGAAGCAGCTGACGGAGGTTACCTGATCGATGGAACGACCTATGTACCTGTGAGAGAAGCAGGGGGGATCGCCAGATGGGATAACAGCAACAAGCGAGTAACGGTGATTAAGCCGAATGTACATATTTTTCTGTTCAAGGGAGACACCGTATTTGGCAACGTGAACGTTGGCAAATTGAAATTCAATGTGTTTTCTCAAGTGGACAGCTTAACAACGGATGTGGCTGCAGTGAAGGTGACAATTACCAATCCGAGTGGCCAGGTGAAGGATATTCAATCCCAGGAGCTCAAAACCCAGAAGGATAATTTCTGGTTCCGGACTTACGATTTTACGTATGATTTCAGTCGTGCTGGCAAATACCAGGTTGGTTTTCATATTAAAGAAAATGCAAACAGCAACTACGTTCTGGTGGCAGAGAAAATCATTACCGCACTAAACGAATGAGGCGAAAAATAACGTTGCTGAGTAAATTGACCTAGCCTTGCGAACATGTTACGATATGCAAGGTTACACAATTTCTATTTACAAAGCGAGGTATATCAATGAGCGATCACACACATGAACACGGCGATGCCTGCGGCTGCGGTCACGACCATGACCACGACCACGAGCATGAAGAAGTTCTTCTGACTCTGACAGACGAGAACGGAAATGACGTGGAGATGGTTTTGGTGGAGACGTTTGACGTGGAAAACCATGTTTATGCGCTCCTGCTGGAACGTAACAATCCTGAAGCTGACGGCATCATTCTGCGTATGGAAGAAGAAGACGAGGAAATGGTGCTCTACAATATTGAAGACGAAGCCGAGTGGAACCGCGTTGAAGCGGCTTACAACGAGCTCGTCGCAGGACAAGAGTAATTTTTCTTATGCACTAGAACAACGGGGCTCCTTGATCTCAAGGGGTCTTTTGTTTGTTTTCATGCTCTAAAAAGCAACAAAAAAGGGCCAAGCCGGAGCTTGGTCCTTCGATATCATTACCCATGGAGTAGGATCATTAGAGTAATCCCTTAGAAAATCGCATCTGCTTCCACAATGACTTTGACATTGGTAACACTGCGGTCTTCGGGGCCTTTTACAGGCAATCCAACCTCAACATGGTCGATAATGTAATCAATATTTTCTTGCGTAATAACCTCACCCGGCAGCAGAATCGGAATTCCAGGCGGGTATACGTAGATGAATTCAGAGATAATACGTCCTGCTGATTCTTTAAAAGGAATGACCTCCGTATCCCCGTAGAATGCATCACGCGGCGTGAGCATCAATTGTGGAACGTCAGGAACCTTAACCACAAGTTCATGTGCAGGGTTAACCTGATAATACGTACGGGACAGATCTTGGAGTGCGTTCAGCAAGATGTCCACCGATTCATCCGTATCGCCAGGAGTGATCAGGCACAGAATATTATACATATCACTGAGCTCGACCTCAATATTGTAATGTTCACGCAGCCAGTTCTCGGTCTCATAGCCTGTGATGCCAAGATGACGCACATGAATGGTTACTTTCGTCGGATCATAGTTAAAGGTTGCCTCCGTACCGAGCAGCTCTTTGCCGAAGCAGTACAAACCGTCAATATCGTTAATGGTACGTCTCGCGAATTGAGCCAGATCAATGGCCTTCTGTGCCATTTCGTGACCGTGCAGCGCCAGATTGCGTCTTGACGTATCAAGTGAAGCAAGCAAGATATACGAAGTAGACGTAGAAGTCAGCATACTGAGAATGGTCTGTACACGCTGCGGATTCACGAATCCGTTTTTGGTGTTCAGATTCAGCACGGAACTCTGTGTCATGGAACCGCCAAGTTTGTGTACACTTGTTGCAGCCATATCCGCTCCGGCAGCCATTGCAGACAACGGCAGTTCCTCATGGAAATGAATGAGTACGCCATGTGCTTCATCCACAAGTACAGGCACCTGGTAGCTATGGGCGAGTTCAACAATCTCTTTTAGGTCTGTACATACACCGAAGTACGTTGGATTAATAACCAGCAATGCCTTGGCGTCCGGATGACGCTCAAGCGCACGTCGTACAGCACCTGTAGTCACGCCGTGATCGATACCGAGGTTGGCATCCTGTGCGGGAGATACGAATACAGGCTTCGCTCCTGAGAAAATAATGGCAGACATGACCGATTTATGAACGTTGCGGGGCACAATAATTTTGTCACCCGGTTCGCATACCGACAGAATCATAGTCATGATTGCACTGCTTGTGCCTTGCACACTAAAATAGGTATGATCGGCTCCGAATGCATCGGCTGCCAGAATCTGCGCTTCCTCAATGACACCGGTTGGCTGATGAAGATCATCCAGCGGAGCGATGTTGATCAAATCTATGGAGAGGGCATTATCGCCGATAAATTCACGAAATTCGGTATCCGTTCCCAATCCTTTTTTATGTCCCGGGATATGAAATTGCACCGGATTGAGTGCCGCGTGGTTTTTTAAAGCGGTAAACAGCGGCGTACGGCGGTGATCCATCAGTGCTGTCACAACCTTTCCTGATAAAATGTCAAACAAAGATGAGTATAGCAAATTAGGAACCGAATGCAAGCGGTAGGCTTGACAAATTTTCAAATTGCTAAGATTTGGGCGTATCCCTGACGGTTACAGTATGGATAGGAGATGGGCCGGTGAACACCGAAAGGGGAATAAGAAATGCAGACAGACATCAAACCAGTCAAAATTTTGCGATCACCATTTTTCATCGCGATGTGGCTAACACTTTTCTTGGTTGAAGTGATTAAAGGAGCACTGCTGGTGGCCGTTCTGCCAGTGTATATGGATAATATTTTGGGCTTGTCCGCAGGGGTGATCGGTGTAGCCTTTGCCCTTCAATACCTGGGGGACAATCTGTTCAGGGCACCATCGGGCTGGGCAGCAGAACGCATCGGTTTTCGTGCGACGATGGTAACAGCCTTAATCTGTACATTGATTGCAGTAATCATGATTATCTTTTTCAAAAGTGCATTTGGACTGGCTCTGGCCTGCCTGATTCTTGGTGTGGGAACATCACCGCTCTGGCCCTGTGCCATGACGGGGGTGACTGCACTGTCAGGACCTCAAAACAAAAACGGAACAGCGATGGGGGCGCTGGAAATGGCTGCTCTGGGTGGAACGGGACTTGGACCGATCGGCATGAACTGGCTGCTTGAGCGTACCGACCATGATTATCGTACCGTATTTCTTGTCCTGCTTGGCTGTGCCGTTCTCGTTATTTTGGTCGCCATGATACTACCAGGACGGGTGGTGTTGGAAGAGCAACAGCATACAGGAGGGGAAACGACCAAAAAAGCGGTCAAATACCCACCGAAGCCTCATCTGCTTACACCGTTAATCAGGCTCAAAAACAGTGTACAGGGGACCCTGCAGAGGGTGCGCAGCACGCTTAATGTCAATCCGCTGGTATATCCTGCCCTGTTTATGCAGTCCTTTGTTATAGGCCTTCTCAGTCCGGTTATTACGTTGTATACCCGAACTGACCTTCATATTTCACCAAACCTGTATAGTCTGCTGTTAATCGCAGGCGGCGGAATAACAGTGATTGCCCTGCTTCCAGTGGGTAAAATGGTGGATCGATTCGGGACATCGATATTTCTCCATATGGGCTTTTTACTCGCCTCTGCAAGTCTGTTTGCCTTTGCGTCCATTACATCCATTCCGGTTGTTTTTGGCATCGTCATGTTGGTAGGGGTTAGTTATGCCATGATTTTACCTGCCTGGAATACCTTCGTGGCTACTCTTATACCGAAGGGGGAGCGAGGGGCTATCTGGGGATTTTTTCTCACCCTTCAGGGGTCCGGCATGGTTGTGGGTCCCATCGTTTCGGGGTTGTTATGGGATCACATCAGCCACCCGGCTCCATTTATCGGAAGTGCTGTTGTTATGGCCGGGCTCGCGGTTGTTCATTTTGTGTTATCGCGAAGACCGTATCGCACAGCCCCTGCCAAATGAACATAAAAAGGAGTTCCTATACCGGTTGAATCCGGTGTTGGAACTCCTTTTTCAATATGCAGGCGACAACATTTCGCGTCCAGTATAACATGAAATTCGGGGGCTTGCCCCTGTGCATCCGCGGAAACATCGATTCCACTGTAGGATTCGATGAAAAATAGTCAAATAACCAAGTACCCTTACATAAAATGAAGTATAAAATAGGGTAAGCCGATACGGAAGTAGCAATGAAATAAGCAATGGAAGAAGAGGACCGGTAACACATCCGGTACAAATGGAGGGGAGTGCCGTGAATAAGAGTTATGAAGTTGAATATTGCAATCTGGAGCTGCGGTTCAACCGTCGGCATATCCAAAATTTGATCAAAGACCTTATTCGTGAAGGGTATTCACTATATTGGAGCGAGGATGAATCCTATTTTATTCTGTCTGTCCGCACCGGGCGCAAGCTGGTAAAGCTCCGTTTTCAACAGACACGCAGCGGGAACTACAAGATGACAGGTGACTACATCATTAAGGACGCCAAGCTGGCAGAATGGCTCGAGAAGCTGATAGGGGATACACGCGGGCATGCTGTCGTTAAACGTTTCAAGGATCAGCAGATGACGGTAGAGAACATTTTGTTTGGTGAGGTCATACGTCTTGTGGAAGTTTCTGGATTCAAACAGCGTGTCATTTTTCAAAAGGAACCCGCGCCGACGGCGGAGGAGATGGAAGAGATGTTTCTATCGCGAGAAGGAGAGGAGCGGCTCATGCTCCTGCGGATGGAAATTGATGATGAACTGGAGCGTCTGTACGCTGCCATTCAGATGGATAATACAGAGAAGGCAGACATCTGCCGAGAGACATTAAAGCGTCTGTCCGGACACATGCTGATGCTCGAAGGTTGAGCCCGAAGACCGTATTTATGAAAATACGATGAACACCTCAGATATTTGGGGTGTTTTCTCGTTGCGCAGCAGGGGTGCGGGGTTCACTTCCATGCGTAAAACCGTTAAAATGGGGATATTGTTGAGAGTCAATTTCAATAAAATTAATTGGAGCAAAGGATGAGGACCCAGATGGCAAAACAACAGATCGGTGTCATTGGACTTGCAGTAATGGGCAAAAATTTGGCCCTTAACATTGAAAGCAGAGGCTTCACGGTGTCGGTATTTAACCGTTCCCCGGAGAAAACCAATGATCTTCTGAAAGAAGCTGAAGGTAAAAACCTCACAGGCACGTTCTCCATTGAAGAGTTCGTGGCATCCCTGGAATCCCCGCGCAAAATTCTGATCATGGTACAAGCCGGTAAAGCGACGGATGCAACCATTGAACAATTACTGCCTCACCTGGATGAGGGCGACATCATTATTGACGGAGGGAACGCCTACTTCCCTGATACCCAGCGCCGCAGCAAAGAGCTGGAGGAAAAAGGCATTCGCTTCATTGGTACCGGTGTATCCGGCGGTGAAGAAGGCGCATTGAAAGGCCCTTCCATTATGCCGGGCGGACAGGAAAGTGCGTACAAGCTGGTAGAACCGATTCTGACAGCCATCTCCGCCAAGGTTGGTGACGATCCTTGTTGTACATATATCGGACCGGATGGTGCCGGACACTACGTTAAAATGGTACACAACGGTATTGAATACGGAGATATGCAGCTGATTGGGGAAGCCTACCACCTGCTCAAATCCGTTCTGAATGTTTCCGTTGAGGAGCTGCACGAAATCTTCACAGAGTGGAACCAAGGCGAACTGGACAGCTATCTGATCGAGATTACGGCGGATATCTTCTCCAAATACGATCCGGAAACCGGCAAACCAATGGTTGACGTTATTCTGGATGCGGCCGGACAAAAAGGAACAGGTAAATGGACAAGCCAAAGCGCGCTGGATCTCGGCGTACCGTTGTCCATGATTACGGAATCCGTATTCTCCCGTTTCCTGTCTGCGATGAAGGATGAGCGTGTAGCTGCGAGCAAAATCCTGAACGGACCGAAAGCCGAAGCGTTCTCCGGCGATAAAAAAGCGTTCATCGAGAGTGTACGCAAAGCATTGTTCGCAAGTAAAATCGTATCCTATGCACAAGGCTTTGCCCAAATGCGTGCGGCTTCCGACGAGTATGGCTGGGATCTGAAATACGGTAACATCGCCATGATCTTCCGCGGCGGCTGCATTATCCGTTCACAGTTCCTGCAAAACATCAAAGAAGCATATGACAAGGATGCAGAACTCAAAAACCTGCTTCTGGACCCATATTTCCAAAACATCGTTGAATCCTATCAGGATGCGTGGCGTGAAGTGGTAGCAGCTGCTGTAAAACAAGGTATTCCGGTACCTGGTTTCTCCAGCGCGCTTTCCTACTACGACAGCTATCGTACAGAACGTTTGCCTGCAAACCTGCTGCAAGCACAGCGTGACTACTTCGGTGCTCACACCTTCAAACGTGTGGATAAAGAGGGAAACTTCCATCACAACTGGATGGAATAATATATATTTGTTCATTCGAAGCTTCAACAGCTTTAATATGAGGTTGGGTTGATCTCCCTGTTCGTTTGGGACACCCTTTCTTGAAGAATGGCCTGGAGTTCCGGTATGCCGGATGCCTCCGGGCCATTTTTCATGATATGTCTGTTTTCCAACAGACCTATTGTGGCCTTCCCCCGTTAGCAGGGCTGTGTTATGATAGGACAAAAGCGCTCATGAAATGCTTGAGATAAAGGAGTGTACACCCTTGAGCAAGTCTAACAATATTATTCTCATAGGCATGATGGGAACCGGCAAATCAACGGTAGCTGACCTGCTCGCCCGTGAGCTGGGTTACAAGCTGATCGATGTGGACACCGCGGTGGAGAAAGAGGAAGGCTGTACGATTCCGGAATTGTTCACAAGCAAAGGTGAGTCGTATTTCCGTGATGCCGAGAGCCGCATGTTATGTTCGGTCCTGGAAAAAAAGTCGCAGGTGGTCGCAACCGGAGGCGGTGTGGTACTGCGTTCTGACAATTGTGATGTAATGTCGAAGAACGGTTGGATTGTTGCGCTGACTGCTGATCCCGCAGCAATTGTACAGCGCGTAAGCGGCGATGATAAACGTCCTCTTCTGGCAGGCAATGCAGAGGAACGCATTCATACCATTATGAAGGAACGGAAGGACGCATATAAATTTGCACATTACACAGTGGATACAACCGAGTTATCCGCAGCTGAAGTGTCTCGTCTTATTTTAGCGCATTACCGCGTCTAAGCTTGTGTTCGCTGCATTTTGATGTCTATTATGACCTCAAGTAGTGGGGAAGTTACAACGGTGAAGCAGATGATAAGGGGCAATGATTATTGGGTGGGAATATAACAAAACGGGCCAAATGGCCCGTTTAAAACTGACTGTAGCGGAGCGGAATCCAAAAGCTGCAGGGTGAACTGCCTTGTTGCAATTCCCGATAACGCTGTGTTGGTTCCTGCTCCAGATCATTTAGTCTTCCTGCTGCCATTGCAGCATGCCGCCAACCATGTTGGTGCAGCCTGCATAACCAAGCTGCTGCAAGTACTCGGCGGCACGCTCGCTGCGGTAGCCGCTGCGGCAGATCAGAATGATCTCGCCGGACTTCTCGATTTCGGACAATCTGTCCGGAATTTGTCCCAGCGGGATGTGCTTGGCTCCTTCAATCATGCCTTGCGCGACTTCCTCGTCCTCACGAACGTCTATCATCTGAAGCTTCTCTCCCGCCTGCAGGCGGCGACGCAGCTCGGATGTTTCTATTTCAGCTATTTGAGTCATTATTCAGGTCCTCTTTTCTGTATGGACTTAACGCCTATAATGATACCCAAGCTAAGTGGGGGATGTCAATTTGGCAAAAGGACTTCATTTTATTTGTAACAAATATATATAGCAGATTAATCTGATCAATGAAGGAGAATTTCATCCATGGACGTAATTGTTAAACCAACCCCTACCCTGAATGGGGAAATTGGAGCCCTTTCCTCCAAAAACTACACTACCCGCTATCTGCTCGCAGCAGCACTGGCAGAAGGTACAAGTACAATTCATTATCCGGCCCACAGCGAAGACAGTGATGCGATGCGCAGATGTATCCGTGATCTTGGAGCCGTACTAGAAGAAGATGATAGCAAAATCGTCATTCAAGGCTTCGGCAGCCATCCTCGTGATGTGCGCGAGTTAAATGTAGGCAACGCAGGTGCAGTGCTTCGCTTTCTGATGGGCGTCACCGCACTCTGTCCTGAAGTTACCTTTGTGAATACCTACCCGGACTCACTCGGTAAACGTCCGCATGACGATCTGATTGATGCTCTTGGCCAGCTCGGCGTTGAAGTGCAGCATGAACAAGGACGACTGCCGATCACGATCAAAGGGGGTAATGCCAAGGGCGGACATATCCGTGTGTCCGGATCAGTGAGTTCCCAATATCTGAGCGCATTGCTTTTTGTTACTCCACTTCTTGCGGAAGACAGCACCATTGAAGTATTGAATGACCTCAAGTCCAAAGTGGTGATCGGTCAAACACTTGAAGTGCTTGAACAGGCAGGAATCATTATTCATGCGAGCGATGATTACATGTCTTTCCGCGTACCTGGTGGTCAAGCTTATCAACCGCAGACGTATACCGTTCAAGGAGACTATCCCGGTTCGGCTGCAGTTCTGGCTGCAGCGGCAGTTACTCAATCGGATGTGAAGATTCTGCGCCTGATGGAACAGAGCAAACAGGGAGAGCGTGCGATTGTCGACGTTCTGCGCATGATGGAAGTGCCGCTGACACATGAGAATGATGTGGTACATGTACAAGGTAACGGAAAATTGAAAGCCGTAGAATTTGACGGAGATGCAGCGACGGACGCTGTTTTGGCGATGGTAGCCGCGGCTGTATTTGCGGAAGGGACCTCACGGTTTTATAATGTAGAGAACCTGCGCTACAAGGAATGTGACCGAATTACGGATTACCTGAACGAGCTGCGCAAGGCTGGGGCTAACGTGGAAGAGCGTCAGGCCGAGATTATCGTTCACGGACGTCCGGAGGGCGTTGAAGGCGGCGTAGAGATTAATGCTCACTTCGATCATCGCGTTATCATGGCATTGACCGTGGTTGGCCTTCGTTCCAAGGAGCCGCTTCGTATTCGGGATGCACACCACGTAGCCAAGTCCTATCCACAATATTTCGATCATTTGCAGGCGCTTGGCGCTTCGGTTCAATGGGTAAAAGAGTAAAATAACACGTTTAAGAGGTTTCAAAAAGTCCGCTTTTGATTACGAAGGATGCCTAGCGGCATCATCAGCATCGAATATGGAATTCAGCCGAAATGTCCGTTGCTCACGTAGTTTTCCCTACGCTCCGCTACTCCATTTCTAGCTTGATCCCATCTTCTCGGTACTGAAAACTGGTCTTTTTGAACACGCACTTTAAGCAGAAAAGGATGGTGCTTGAACATGGAATTTAACAACCCAACTCGCGAAGAAATTGGGCAACTTTTACGCAAGGCAGGCAACATCGCAGTCGTCGGCTTATCGGACAAATCAGATCGGACATCCTACATGGTAGCAGAAGCCATGCAGAGCAGAGGATATCGGATCATTCCGGTTAATCCACAAGCACAGGGAGAGATCCTTGGTGAGAAAGTATATGCAACCCTCGCGGATATTCCCGAGCCCGTGGATATTGTAAATGTGTTCCGTCGCAGCGAATATACACCGGAAGTAGCTCGTGAAGCCGCAGCCATCAAAGCAAACGTCTTGTGGCTCCAGCTAGGCATTCACAATGATGAGGCTGTACAGATTGCGGCTGAGAACGGAATGACGGCCGTAACGAATCGCTGTATCAAGGTGGAGGACTCCATCGTTCTGCGCGGTGCCGGACGCGGTTAAGCGAATATGGAATAGACCTGCTCCCGTTAACTTCACGTTAACGGGATTTTTCTGTGTTTAGAGCTGCGGATGCTCCTTCGCTTTAAACTGCTTTCTTGCCTTCAGATCGTAGCTGTGGTGGGCATTTGGTCGCAAGTCTCAAGAGTTTACGGCAAATTTCCAGCAGCTTACCGTTTTGCTTTGACAAAACGTTTCGTAAAGCTTACCATCTAGGATAGAAAGGAGAGGTCGCCATGAATTGGCTCGGATCCTTGCAGCAGCTCGGACGAGCGGTAATGCTGCCTACAATGGTCCTGCCCGCAGCCGCAATTTTGCTGAGTGTTGGCAGTTTGCCCTGGGACGCCTGGGGATTGAAAGTTGTTGGTGAAGTGTCTACCGTGGCCGGACACGGTATTTTTTATTTTTTGCCGTATTTGTTTGCTGTCGGTGTAGCATTGGGACTCTCCAACCAGGCCGGACAAGCGGGACTTGCCGCTTTGGCCGGTATCGTTATATATGATCAGGTGACTCGCCATTTTGGGGATGGAACCATACAGCCAGCTTCTTTAGTTGGAATTATTCTCGGCGCTCTCGCCGGGGTGACACATAATCGGTTCAAAAGCATCAAGCTGCCTGAGATATTGCAATTTTTTGGCGGGTCCAGGTTTGTTTTGCTAATCGTTGGGCTGTGCTCGGCGCTGTTTTCCTGTTTCATGCTGTGGCTCGCCCCCATATTGCAGCATGGACTGAATGCGATCGCCGCTTGGGAATACAGTCTCGGCGGTTTTGGTTTGTTCATTTACGGAGTGCTGTACAGAGTATTGGTGGCATTTGGACTGCATCACTTGCTTAACAATGTGTTCTGGTTTCAGCTGGGGACGTATGAAACGTCAGACGGTAACATTGTGCAGGGGGATCTGCCACGCTTTTTTGCGGGTGATCCAACGGCGGGTTACTTTATGGCAGGCTTGTTTCCGATCATGATGTTTGCCATACCTGCCATTGCCTTTGCGATTATTCAGGAGGCAAGGGAAGATCTGAAACCGAAGATCAAAAAGACATTTCTCACTTCTGCGCTGGTTTGTTTTCTGACAGGTGTATCCGAGCAGATTGAATTTGCCTTTTTGTTTGCAGCGCCTTATCTGTTTATCGTACACGCCGTCATGTCCGGACTTGCGATGTGGATTGGTTATTGGCTTGATATCAGGCACGGCTTCTCTTATTCCGCCGGCATTATCGATTACATACTCAACTTCCATCTATCAGAGAATGCTTGGAAACTCATACCGATTGGCATACTATATGGACTGGTTTATTACTTCCTGTTCCGCTGGGCCATTCGTACGTTCAAGATTCCAACGCCAGGACGGGAAGAAGGCTCCATGCTGGAGGATTGGGTAGGGAATATTCCTTACCAGGCACCATTGATCCTGGAAGCATTGGGCGGTAAGGAGAACATCGTTCAGGTAGAGGCATGTATTACACGGCTTCGTCTGACGGTGCACAATGACCGCCTCATCGATACGGGAGCTATGAAGAGTATGGGGTCTGCGGGGCTGATCAAGCTCGGTGGTGGTAACGTCCAGGTCGTGTTTGGCACGTATTCCGAATTGATTCGTGAAGAGATCGCCAAGCTCCTGGAGCGGGATTTGCCGCAAGTCCTGTTCTGTGCACCGGTTCAAGGCAAAATGCTGCCGATCGAAGAGGTGCCTGATCAGATCTTTGCAGCGAAGCTGGTTGGGGATGGAGTGGCTTTTGTACCGGAAAAGGGAGAGCTGGTGTCACCAGTCTACGGAACGATTATGCACCTGTATCCGACGATGCATGCTCTGGGTATATCCACTCGGGAAGGACTTGAGGTCCTGCTTCATATCGGTATCGATACCTCGCAGCTGAAGGGGCATTTTGAAGCCTTCGTTCAGGAAGGAGATACCGTCGAGCCCGGACAGTTGTTGATCAAGTTTGATCTGGCTGTTCTGCGTGCAGAGGCAGCGTCGCTGACTACACCGATGGTGATCACGAATCCGGATCGTGTCAAATCATGGAGTTTTGCTCCATTTAAGCAAGTCAAGAAAGGTCAGGCATCCGTCATGTCCGTGGTGCTCTATGACAGGAACGTTGGAGGGGTAGAATGAAGATACAAGGCATCAATGGAGCTGCAGGCGTAGCCATCGGCAAAGCATTTGTCCTGCCCAGTTGGGAATGGGATCTGCCGGACCAGAAGATGGACTCGGTGGATCTCGCCCAGGAGTTCGAACGGCTGTACGAGGGAATACGGACATCGAAGGATGAGATCGAATTTATCAAGAATGAGTTCAAGGAAGTCGTCGGTCCGGAGGAGTCCAGCATCTTTGATGCCCATCTGGCCATTCTGGAAGATCCGGTATTCATGAACGAGATTCGCGGCATTATTGAACGGCAGTACAAAGCGGCAGAAGTGGCAGTAAAAGAAGCCATTGACCACTTTGTTACCATGTTCGATTTGCTGGATGATGAATATATGAAGGAACGGGCGATCGACATCAAGGATGTCGGCAACCGCTTGTTGAAGCATCTGCTGGGAGCCCCGGAGATCACGCTTCCTTCGGATACTCAACCTTATATACTTGTAGCCAAGGAACTGTCTCCATCACAGCTGGCCCATCTGAATCCCAGTCACGTACTGGGCATTGTGACCCTGATCGGTGGCAAGACGTCGCATTCGGCAATTATGGCCCGTGCGCTTGGCATCCCCCTCGTTTCCGGTTTGGAAGCGAGTGTTGGCATGCCAGTGGACACCGGGGATATGTTAGTGGTGGATGGTGATAACGGCTTGGTATTCACGGAACCGGATCGTAAGACAATTGAACGGTATACCATGATTCGCAGCAAACAGCTGAAGAAAAAGGAACAGCTCCAGGTACTTGCTACAGTGGATGCGATCACGAAGGACGGAGCAATGCTGCATCTGGCATCGAACATCAGCTCTGTGAAGGAGCTGGATCTGGCTCTCAAGCACGGGGCAAAGGGTGTAGGTCTGTTCCGCACGGAATTTTTGTACATGGACCGTGCTACCTTCCCAGGCGAGCAGGAACAGTATGAAGTGTATCGTTTGGTAGCAGAGAAGACGGCAGGTCATTCCGTGGTCATTCGTACACTGGATATTGGTGGTGACAAACAGCTCGATTATTTCGAATTGCCTGAAGAGGATAATCCATTTTTAGGTTATCGGGCCATCCGGATCAGCCTGGACCGCAAGGATCTGTTTAAGACACAGCTCACAGCAATTCTGCGGGCCAGTGCAGCAGGGAACGTCAAAATTATGTATCCCATGATCTCCTCGGTGGAAGAACTTAGACAGGCCAATGAGGTTCTGCGTGAAGCGATGGCCGATCTGGATGAACGTCAAATTGCTTATGATCCTCATATTAAAGTGGGAATCATGATCGAAGTGCCTGCGGCAGTCATGATTGCTGACCTGCTGGCCGAGGAAACGGATTTCTTCAGCATCGGGACAAATGATCTGGTACAGTACGTGCTGGCTGTAGACCGTATGAATGAACAGATTGCTCACATGTACCATCCGTATCATCCGGCAGTTCTGCGAATGCTGCGTGCAACGGTCGATGCGGCTCGCACCGCTGGAATTGAGGTTAGTGTGTGCGGGGAGATGGCAGGTGACGAACGTTCCATTCCACTTTGGCTGGAGCTGGGCATTCGTAATCTTAGCATGTCACCGCAATCTCTGCTGCGGGTGAAGCACAGGGTGTTGAATACAACAGCCGTGGACGCCAAAGAAGCGGCGCGTGACTGCTTTGCCCTAAGAACCAGTACAGACATTGAGCAGCGCTTGCAGAAATATAATGATTCAACAGGAAATCCTGATGAACAAAGCGGGTCCAATGCTTCTTGAATCCATTGTGCATGTAAAATACCTTTAAATTAATATATTCATTTTTATACCATTTGAGTTAATATAATACAAAAAAAAGCCCCCGCTGAGAGCAAAGGGCTTTTTTTGTATTTTTGTATTCCTGATTTACTTTTCAGCAAGGGCATCACAGAATGCTTTGCCATAGGGAGGAAGATCAGGCGGACGACGAGCCGAAATGATATGTCCATCGACAACAACGGCTTCATCCTTCCAGATTGCTCCGGCATTTTCCATGTCGTCCCGAATGCCTGGTGTGGAAGTTACAGTGACTCCATCCAGAATTTTGGCGGAGATCAGCACCCAGCCAGCATGACAGATCTGCCCAATCGGCTTGTGATCAGCATGCATCTCCTTCACCAGTTCAAGGACTTTCGGATAACGGCGAAGCTTGTCAGGTGCCCAGCCGCCTGGCACGAGAATGCCATCATATTGTGAACTGTCCAGTTCATCGAAGCTGTATTCCGCTTCAGCGGGAACACCGTATTTTCCGATGTAGACTTTACCTTTTTTCTCTCCGGCCAGATGTACCTCAGCACCTTCTTCACGCACACGATGTACCGGGTACCACAACTCCAGATCCTCAAATTCTTCATCGACCAGTGCGATGACTTTTTTTCCTGTTAATCTCACAACCATCTCTCCTTTTGCCGTGGTTAGGATGTCGCAACTTATATTGTAACAGATTCTGTATGACACTTCATGATTGTGCATTTTCCCTGTTCAGATAGCGGTTACATATATATGAAAGCTTATTTTCGACAACCTGCATTTGGGGGGAGTGGTAATTTGTACAACCTGGGGTTTGCAGCAGGATTTACGCGGAAAAAGGTCGAATGGTAACGTATACGAGTATAGAACGAATGAGGTGATGAATGTGCGCAAAACGTGCAAATGCGGACATGTAATGGAATTGGAATTGAGAACGGTAGTTTATGCGAAGAAAGTAGAGATTCGGAATGTGCCTGTTTTCGCATGCACGGATTGTATTTCATACGAAGTATTACAGCCGGTCAAGCCGGATTTGAAAGAATGTATCAGCAAATTGGGTGAACAACCCGTGAAACAGGATCTATCCTTTGGCAAGCAAAATGAACTTGCGGATCTTTTCCATGAACAACTGCTGGCCTGGCCAGATGCAAGCGATCGCGAGATGGCACATCATATGCAGCAAGCTGTAAACGAACGAATTAATCTGCTGCTTGATATTATGGGATATGCTCAGAAATCGGGCGACGAAGAATGGATAGAAACCACGGAGCGCAGGTTGAGCCAATTGTCCGGTTTTGTATGGCAGGCACATTTCTCGAATGCTGTCTAATTTTGACGTGCTAAATGCTTGTTTTCATGAAAATTGGCTTTTTCATGCGCTTTTTGTTAAGATATCCTAGAGTGAAAACGCTCAACATAGCGGTATTCCTGAAAAAGGGGGATGTATATCAAATGGCTGACATGACTAAAATGACAAGTATTGAACAGCTAAACTCCGCAGTGGAGGCTACTGAAGACCAACCCTTGCTTCTGTTTAAGCACAGCACACGCTGCCCGATCAGCGCCAATGCTTATCAGGAGATGAACCATTATTTGCAAAATAATCCTAATGAAAATGTAAACTATGGCATCATTTACGTTGTGGAAGATCGCCCTGTGTCTAATGAAGCAGCCGACAAGCTGGGAGTTAAGCACGAATCTCCGCAGGCAATTCTGGTCAAAAACGGAATCCCTGTATGGCATACTTCCCATTCGGATATTACTTCGTCCACACTCACGAATGCTCTAAGTGAGTCCTAAAGCCTATTTTAATTGATTAATGCAAAAATTTGTCGTAATATAAATCTTAATGAAAATGGTATGAAAATTTACTGGTAATGGAGAGAAGTACTGTGACGGTAACCATTTATGATGTGGCACGTGAAGCTGGTGTGTCCATGGCAACGGTATCGCGGGTGGTAAATAACAACCCGAATGTTAAGCCACAAACGCGCAAAAAAGTATATGAAGCCATCGAGCGGTTGGGATATCGTCCGAATGCGGTAGCCAGAGGTTTGGCGAGCAAGAAGACAACCACGGTCGGTGTCGTTATTCCGGACATTTCAAACTCGACTTTCGCAGAGATTGCCCGCGGAATCGAGGATATTGCGAATATGTATCACTACAACATTATTCTGTGTAATGCGGACAAGAAAAAGGAAAAGGAAATCCGTGTCATCAACACGCTGCTGGAGAAACAGGTCGATGGCCTGCTCTTCATGGGTGGAACAGTAACGGATGAACATATTCAGGCGTTTCAGTCTGCGGCAGTACCCATCGTGCTCTGTGCAACGAGTGACGAGAAGGGAACATATCCTTCCGTGGATATCGACCACGAAGCTGCGGCTTTTGATGCGGTGAACACATTGATTCGTCATGGGCACAAGGAAATTGCGATGATCAGTGGTACACTGCAGGATCCTGCGAACGGGTATGCCCGTTTCCAAGGGTACAAAAAAGCACTTGAAGCAGCGGGAATGGAATATCAGGAGGATCTGGTACGGATCGGTAACTATCGTTACGAGTCCGGTGTGGAAGCCATGAAATATTTCCTCGGACTGAAGAAAAGACCAACTGCCATCTTTGCTGCAACGGACGAAATGGCCATTGGTGCCATTCACTCCATTCAGGATGAAGGCTTGAAGGTACCGGATGACTTCTCCATCATTAGTGTGGATAACATTCGTATGGCTTCCATGGTTCGTCCTCAATTGACGACGGTGGCACAGCCGATGTACGACCTTGGCGCAGTAGCGATGCGTTTGCTCACCAAGTTGATGAAGAAGGAAAATGTGGAGAACCCACGGGTTATTTTGCCGCATGAAACGATTCTTCGTCTGTCAGTAAGCCACGCTGGTTAAGGCTAAAGCAATTCGAAAAGGGAGAAGGAATTCTCTCTACATAATCGATATACGGAAGCTCCGGAGACGGAGCTTTTGTGCTTCATGAGGATGAATCAGGCGAACCGGACAGGTCCGGAAGTGAATAGGGGGTAGCGAGATTGAAGGAAACGATTGGGATCATTGGAGCTATGGATGAAGAAGTAGAACTTTTGCTGGCTGGCATGAAGCAACTGGAGACGGTGAAGCAAACCGGCATTACGTATGTGGCGGGTGAATGGTTGGGCAAACAGATCGTGGTGTGTAAATCGGGTGTCGGCAAAGTAAACGCGGCGGTGACCACGCAAATTTTGATCGATCGTTTCCAAGTGGACCGAATTATTTTTACGGGTGTTGCGGGCGCAGTGAACCCGGAATTGAACATTGGAGATATCGTAATCTCCTCCGTATGCGTTCAGCATGACATGGACGTGACTCCGCTCGGCTTCGAACGGGGCGTAATCCCGTATCAGGAAACCTCCGCATTCCCCGCGGAACCTGCTCTGATTGCATTAGCGGAGGAAGCGTGTAAGGCACAGGGAGCCAAGTATCTGATTGGTAAGGTTTTGTCCGGAGATCAGTTTATTGCGAGCAAGGAGACCGTGAACATGCTGTATACCGAAATGGATGGAGCATGTGCGGAGATGGAGGGAGCTGCCGTCGCTCAGGTTAGTTTTATGAATCGGGTTCCTTTTGTGGTGCTGCGCGGCATGTCCGATAAAGCGGACGGGTCGGCTCATGTGAACTTTGCTGAATTTACCGTGCAATCTTCTCAGCGTTCCCATCGGATTGTCGAGCACATGCTTGAAAATATGTAATTTGAGTCTCTTTCAGAAGCTGCCATAGAAGTATAAGTCTATAAACTAAAACCGCCTTTCGTGGGCAGTTCCAGTTTGCCATCTGGAGCTGCCTAGAGAGGCGGTTTTTTAGATAAATGTATATCTCAATGTATTAGTACATGAAGCGATGACGAAACCGTACACGGTCGAATTGTTCCTCGGAGGACATGGGGACTTCACTGCCGATGCGCACCATGAGGCAGTTGGCCGGATGAGAGCAAATCTCGGGATCGTCCGTCGCGTACCACGTCATGTCCACAGTCTGCATCAGTCGCTCCATCATTTTGCGATAATCCCAAACGGAAAGGCCGCTGCCCTTCAGATCCCAATGCCAGTAATATTCCGTGGTGAAAACAATATATCTTTCCATTTGTCCATTTTCAAATGCAGTGAGCAGCATCTCGCGTCCGACCCCGAGTGAACGGTATTCGTCTGCCACTTCGATAGCTCCGAGCTCAATGAGATCCATCATGTTTCCTTCAGACCAGCGCTCACAATCATCCGCATAGTGAAATGTAACATATCCGATAATCGTCTCATTTTCACGCGCAATGATGATTCTTCCTTCAGGCAATGCCGCAATCTCAGCCAGCGCTTCCTGCTGCTCAGAAGGACGACGAAAGGCATCCAGATCGGGATGGAACGCAAGCTTGGTGATTGCCTCGGAAGGCATAGGTCCTTCTACAGTGACTCGGTGGCCGGACTTGAAGATGGAACGCATATGATACGCCTTGATATGCTCCATGGTTCATGCTCCTCTCTCCCCCTACTTATAGCAAAAAATCAAAAAATTGAAAACCCATAGACGATGATTGTGTAGATTTGCTATAATTGCGTAGACAAAAAACGTTCACAATTCAAGCAGATTTGAGTTCATTGGTTTGGCCAGACAGGTACATGATGAGAATTTCTCTCTATTAATGTAAGCGCTAACTGGAAGTTCAGTCAACACAAAGGCAATGAGAAGTAACCCATTATGGGAAATCGAAATGTCGAGTTGAAGGAGGCTGGCAAGCATGAGTCAAGCACATGGTGAGATGCTGCAAACGGTTGTGTCTGAATCTAACCTGGGCGATTACACAGAGGCCCGAAGCCGGTTTGATTGGGAATCGGTGGAGAGGCACTTTACGTGGCACGCCAGCGGAAAAGTCAACATGGCGCATGAAGCGATCGATCGTCATGTACTGGAAGGAAGAGGCGGGAGAACGGCGCTGTTATACAGTGATGCTTCGCGTGAAGAAGCGTATACTTTCGCTGATTTGAGCGAGCAATCGAACCGTTTTGGAAATGTCCTGCGCAAATATGGCATTGTCCGGGGAGACCGGGTGTTTATTTTTATGCCAAGAAGTCCTGAGTTGTATTTCAGCCTGCTTGGTGTGTTAAAAGCAGGAGCCATAGCCGGCCCGCTGTTTGAGGCGTTTATGGAGACGGCAGTCAAAGACCGGCTGGAAGACAGCGGGGCTGTAGCTCTCGTCACGACGCCAGAACTGCTGGGACGCATTAAACGTGCGGAACTGCCGGAACTGAAGCATATCTTTGTTGTGGGTGGAGGTACCCAGACCGAAGAGGGGTTAATCGACTTTGACGCAGAGATGTCTGCAGCCTCGGATGATATGGAAGTGGAATGGCTGAATCGTGAGGATGGTTTGCTTATTCACTATACATCGGGCTCTACGGGCAAGCCTAAGGGGGTCTATCACGTCCAAAATGCCATGATTCAGCATTACTATACAGGCAAGGTCGTTCTTGATTTACGGGAAAATGACGTGTACTGGTGTACGGCTGATCCGGGCTGGGTAACAGGTACCTCTTACGGAATTTTTGCTCCGTGGCTGAATGGAGTGACCAATGTTATTCGTGGGGGCCGGTTCAGCCCGCAGGATTGGTACAGCACCATTGAGAAAAATAAAGTGAGTGTCTGGTACAGTGCGCCGACCGCGTTCCGTATGCTGATGGGTGCAGGGGATGAGACTATTGCACAACATGATCTCAGCAGCTTGCGGCATGTAATGTCGGTTGGAGAACCGCTCAATCCCGAAGTAGTACGTTGGGGATGGAAAGCCTATGGTCAGCGAATTCATGATACCTGGTGGATGACAGAGACCGGAGCACAGCTGATATGTAACTATCCGGAGATGCCGATTAAGCCTGGTTCAATGGGGCGGCCGCTGCCTGGTATTGAAGCAGCCATTATCGATGACCGGGGACAGGAACTTCCTCCATACAGCATGGGGAACCTCGCCATACGTACACCTTGGCCATCCATGATGGCGAAGATTTGGAACAACCCGGCCAAATATGATGAATATTTCAGGCTGTCTGGCTGGTATGTATCCGGGGATTCGGCGTATATGGACGAAGAAGGGTATTTCTGGTTCCAGGGCCGGATTGATGATGTAATCAATTCTTCCGGAGAACGTATTGGTCCGTTTGAGGTGGAGAGTAAGCTCGTAGAGCATCCTGCCGTTGCAGAGGCCGGAGTTATCGGTAAGCCGGATGTAACACGCGGAGAGATTATCAAGGCGTTTGTAGCGCTGCGTGAGGGCTATGAAGCGACTCCTGAGTTGAAGGAAGAGATCTATCGATTTGTAAAAGAGGGCTTGTCTGCTCATGCAGCTCCGCGAGAGATCGAGTTTAAGGATAAACTGCCCAAGACTCGTTCCGGTAAAATCATGCGACGTGTGCTGAAGGCATGGGAGCTCGATTTGCCGACAGGTGACCTGTCCACCATTGAAGATTAATAACCGATGAAGATTAATTATTGAATACGCGGTGCCTGTATTTTAAGGAACAAGCCTGATTTGCGTAAGATGCAGATCAGGCTTTTTATTATGAGAAAAGCCCCCATCCTCTAATGAGAGGGTGGGGGCTTAAAAAACGTGCGTTACGGCATCCTTACGGTTGATATGGGACAGCAACAGAGGGTTCGGATTCTCCTACACTGTTGATGGCAGATACTTTGAACCATCCGCTAGCAGAGGCAGGTACACCGTAATCCATTGAGGTACCCGAAGTTGTGCCAATCTTGGTGTAAGGGGCAGAGCCCGTTTCACTGTAATAGACGGCATAGCTCTGCACACCATCGCTCTCCGGATTGGAGGCCCATTGAATGCGCAATCCTTGGGTGAGCGCTGCTACGCTAACCTGTCCAGGGGTACCTGGAACGGTGGTTGCAGCGTCAGTGTTTTCATTTTCTTCCGGCTCAACGATGGTTCCAGGAACATTGATCGGTTCTTTTACTTCCTCATCCGGGAGTGGATCTGACACTCCTGCACTGCTAACCGTAGCACTAGGAGCAGACTCTTTGCCGGCTACATCGACAGCAGTGACATAGAAGGTGAAATTCCCGCCCTGTGCGTATGCTGTAAATGATCTGGATTCACCTGTCAGGACAACTTGGCCCTGGTTCTGGAAGCCGGCACCATTTACGGAGCGATACAACCGATATCCGACAACGTCATTTTCAGGCGTAGCGTTAAATGTAATTACAGCTTTGCCATTAGCTACGGATATCCGCACATTTCCTGGTGCATCTGGTGCCTTGCCATTGTCCGATCTCGGGTCGACTTGTGTTGGCATGTCTGCATCCGCATCTTCTGGCAGGTAATAGGCAAGGGATTCGTGCCGGCTCATCCGTGAGAATGCATTTTGCAATTCCTTGATCAGATCGGAGATCGGTTTCTTGCGTTTAATAACCGTCTTCTCCTTCAGCATGTCGCTAGGTGTTTCATCACGAGGGATGTAGTTTACACCATTGTAGGTAATGTATTTTGCTTTGGCGACACCATCATCACTATCTTTGGGAATAAATTTGCTGTTGAAAATATCTGTTACAAATTTGTCAGTCAGTGATGTTGGCAATTTGCCGCTATAAGCAGATACTGTACGTGTTTCAATGCCCGATGGTTTCTTGAATGAATCCGTCACGAACAGTTCCTTGTCGGTAGCAACGACTTCATTCATAATCTGAGACCAGAGCTGCTGGGCACGTTTACGCTGAGATTTGGTTTCAAGGGTGTTCACAGGCTGTTTGTATCCAACCCACACACCAAGCGTAACATCAGGCGTATAGCCTTCAAACCAGACATCCGCATAGTTTTGCGTTGAACCGGTTTTTCCTACGACAGGTGCACTTTTCGTATATTTATACGTTTCGCGAACCTTATCCGCAGTACCTTCGGTAATTACGGTTCTTAACATATCTGTCATCAGGTACGCTGTCTGTTCGGAAAATGCCTGAACAGGTTCGGATTCATGCTTATAAACGATATTTCCTTTGGAGTCTACAATTTTGCTAATCATGTATGAGTCGTTATATACCCCATTGTTCGCAATAGCTCCGTAAGCATTCGTGAGTTCTTCCACGGTTACACCGTACTGGAGTCCCCCGAGAACACCCGTCTGAGCCTGATAGTCCTGCTGCTGAATGGTCGTTATGCCAAGCTTCTTGGAGAATGCCCAGGCTTTTTCGATCCCGACGTCTTCATTGAAGAGTTTCAGCGCAGGAACGTTCAGGGAATAGTTCAGCGCTCTACGAGCGGTTACAAGTCCCTGATAGCGATTGTTCGCATTCTTCGGAATATGGAAGCCGTTTGAGCCTCCATCCTTAAGAATGATCGGTGAATCATCAATGATGGACGCTGGTTGAACCAGTCCTTCTTCCAGAGCAGGCAGGTAGGCGGCAATAGGCTTCATTGTCGAACCTGGCTGACGCACCATCTGGGTTGCATAGTTCATCTGTTCATCCTGGAAGCTTCGGCCTTCAATCATGCCCAGGATAGCCCCGGTTTTGTGATCAATCATGATGGCTGCAGTCTGTTCTTTTCCTTTTTTGGGATCGTCTGCAGCAAAATTGCTGTCATTCTCGGCAATGGTACGCATGGTTTTGTACACACTTTTGTTAATCGTTGTGTATATGCGATAACCACCTGTACGCAATTGCTGCTGAGCTTCTTCGAGCAGAGCACTGCTTTCCTTTTGGGTTCCATCCTCGGTAGAATCTGAACCTTCGGAATTTCCTTCAGCTGCTGTGTCAGCATTCATTTGTTTCATCAAAATTTGTGCAGCCTGGCGTTCGGTTTCCATCATAAGATATGGATAAGTGTTGTAAGCCTTGACGGTTTTCGGTGCCAGTGAACTCTTGATATCAAAAGCAATAGCTTCGTCATACTCGGTTTGATTGATTTTGCCAAGCTCAAGCATACGACGTAATACCAGATGCTGGCGGTTGATTGCACGCTCAAAATTATCCTCTACAAAGTCGCCTTTTCCGTTAAAGGCTGAGTAAGAGGAGGGGAGCTGAGGCAATCCGGCAAGATAGGCTGCCTGAGCCGTGTTTATTTTCTCCAGATCATTAATGTTGAACAATCCTTTGGCAGCTGCCTTGATGCCATACACGTTATATCCACTGGAGCCGTTACCAAAAGGAACTTTATTCAGATACGCGGTCATGATCTCGTTCTTGGTCAGGAATCGTTCAAGTCGCAAGGACAGCAGTATCTCCTTGACTTTGCGGTCCTCGGTACGATCCAGATTCAAGAACACACGCCGTGCCAATTGCTGAGTCAGCGTACTTCCGCCCGTTTGCACAGACTCTTTCAGCACCTTCTGCTTCACGGCTCGGAGCGTTCCGCTCATATCTACACCTTTATGTTCGTAAAAATGATTGTCTTCAATCGATATGACAGCATCAATAACTTTCTGTGGTATCTGGTCAAAGGTGACCGGACGCCTGTCTTCTTCCGTACGTAATTGACCGATCGGGCTACCGTCGGCAAAGTAAGCAAAGCCTGTGATGGAGTTTTCGCTGACTTTTTGTTCAATCAGGGCCCTGGAGCGGACGGGCTCGTCTTTTACAATGGAACTGACGTATCCCATCAGAGCACCACCTACAAATAGCGCCCCCATAAAACCCAGGACAACCATCCATTTGGCGACACTGCCCAGTCTGCGGGCGAAGCTGCGCTTGCGGGCAGGCTGTTCATCGGGCTTTTTCTTATTAACATCAACCATTCAGTGTCTTCCTCCTTTTAACAGCACTTATTATAGCATAAAAAGGCGGGTTTGCATGCCTGAGAAATACAAGCAATGGTCGAAAATTGCCATTATTTTATGGAATTTGAAATTTTTCATGCCTACTAAATCCTGTATGCAAAAATTTGCAGACAACAAAAAAGCGATCCGAGAAAATCTCGAATCGCTTTTTGTGTGATGCTTTACCGAAATTCCAACGATTAACGGTTGTAGAACTCGACGATTTGTTTTTCGTCGATATCTTGGGACAACTCGGAACGCTCAGGCAGACGGATGTATTTACCTTCTACAGCAGCGTCGTTGAATTCAAGGTATGCTGGAAGATGCGAACGGTTTTCCAAAGCTTCCTTAACGGAAGAAAGACCGCGGCTTCTTT
Organism: Paenibacillus xylanilyticus; assembly: GCF_009664365.1. Lineage (NCBI taxonomy): Bacteria > Bacillati > Bacillota > Bacilli > Caryophanales > Paenibacillaceae > Paenibacillus > Paenibacillus xylanilyticus. The sequence continues at coordinate 4,510,383 of NZ_CP044310.1, read as the reverse complement.
CACGCAGGCCGATTACATCGCCAGTGCTTACTTGGTAAGAAGCGATATCGACTTTTTTACCGTTTACTGTTACGTGACCGTGGGATACCAACTGACGTGCTCCTGCACGGGAGTTAGCAAATCCAAGACGGTAAACGAGGTTGTCAAGGCGGCACTCAAGCAAGAACATGAAGTTTTCACCGGCGATACCTTGCATTTTTTGCGCTCTAGCAAAAAGAGTGCGGAATTGTTTTTCGCCCAAACCGTACATGTGGCGAAGTTTTTGTTTTTCTTGCAACTGCATACCGTAGTTGCTCATTTTTCTGCGTTGGTTAGCTCCGTGCTGACCTGGAGGGAAAGGACGTTTCAATTCTTTGCCTGTTCCGCTCAGGGAAATGCCGAGGCGACGGCTCAATTTAAATTTAGGACCAGTGTAACGTGCCATGTTTATAGTAGCTCCTTTTTAGTTAAAGTTCATATAGGGCTCTGTTTGCGCTCCAATTTGTTGATGCGGGCTAGGCCACACATACGTCAATCAGGAAAGTTCAGCCGCTGTCCTGAAAGCAACAAAAAGAATGAGGGTGACACAACCGGTAATGCCCAAATTTAAAGACCCATTAGTAGTCTTCATCAACAATTTATATTACAGTTTAAAAGAGACAAAGTCAAGAGTAGGAGAAAGGCAAAAAAAAGTCTAAATTTGTCGATAGGTCATTAGGCCCAAAAAAATGGGACAATTTTCTGAAATATGGATGCAAAAAAGCAATAAAGAGAGTAAAATAGAATGTATCTTAACTTTAAATGATCATGTACATTAAGGTTATCGTAAGGTTTTTGCAGGTTTGCGATAACGTCTGCAGATTAATGCATCCCATTAGAGGTTGCAAAAACGGTGCAAAGGAGCGCCTGACATGTTAGAACATCTAGGAAGTTTACCAGCCAGCATGCATTCGCCAAGTTCGGGCGATTCCGCATCTTCTGCAGCTCAGCGCAATGAGCATGCGTTCTGGATGCAGCAAATGGATATTACACCTTTTGATTTCTCATATTTGAAAAACTTGCTGCAGCAAGCCTATACGGATTGGCTGACTCAGCATGATTCGAACTGGAGCGCATCATCTGCGATTTACAGCGTATGGAATACAGAAGGTAATTGTGTAGCGACGACCGCCGATGAGTCTATGGACAGGCCTGAATCAGTTCAGACGGTCATGATGTGTCTTGAAACTGGACGGGCGGAATCAATGCGGGGTTCAGATGAACACGGGGATTTCCTATACATTGCGGAGCCTCTGTTTTCCAGAATCAACAAGGATATGTTCGCCGTGTTTACAGCTTTCATTTACGAGCCTCTTCGTTATGAAAGGTCTGAAGAGATTGTTCGATCTGAGGCAGCGCATTATCGTACTTGCTTTTACCGAAGATTTGAATACATATTTATGGCAGATCTGCTAAAAGCTCATGAGCAAACGGCGCGTGAAGAGCACCGGAGGTCCATTCTTTTTCAGATCGTGCAGCGGATGCATGACAAAATGGACGTGGATGCCATATTGGACGAGGTATTTGACAGTATCGATTACTTGTATCCGACCACACGCATGAATCTGTACATGTCCCAAGATCGCAATAGTTCCAATCCGAGAATCAGACCTTTGCTTGTCCATGAACATGGGGAAGATATTTGTCTCCGTTCATTTAAAGATGGACAAACGATAGTTATTCGCTCTGATCAGGAGGATAACTCTATTGTGGAGGTCGGACTTCCGCTCAAGGGGAAGCAGGGTATCTATGGTGTGTTTCACATCGAGATGAATGACGAGCTCATGGAGGAGCCCGACTTGCAGCTTATCACCATGATGGCGGATATGGCAGGAACTGCCTTTGAGAATGCCAAATTACATGAGCAATCGAACATGTTGATTCAGGAACTTCGTCTAATCAATGATTTGACACAACGTCTAAATAGAAGTCTGCAATTGAAAGAAATTTATAAAATGGCCGAGTTGGAGTTAAAGGATATTTTTCAAGCTGAATCCTGTTGTATTCTTCAATTGAATGACACCACGAATCGTTTCGAAGTGATGTCATCCAATATTGGGGAAATGCGTCATAAATCCTTTTCGCTGGATTACGGTATCGCTGGTCTGCTGTATCAGACAGAAGAACCGCTCATTCTGTCCAATTATGCACAGTACACCAAAGTGTCTTCCGTGTTTATGGAGATTACCAGCTCAATGTCACTGATGGCTTCACCAATTCGAGTCAACGGTCAAGTGAAGGGAACCATTTTGCTGGGTCATCCCAAACCGCAGTATTTCTCATACGATAATTATCGTCTGCTGCAGATGCTGTCCATTCACGTAGGACTTGCTCTATCCAATGCAACGCTGCATGCAGAGGTTCGCCGTTTGGCCAACCTTGATATGTTAACTGGACTGTACGTCAGACATTATCTCGATAGTGTCATTCACGAAAAGCAGGCCCATGAATTCTGTGGTTCATTAATTGTGGTTGATATCGATCAGTTCAAACAGGTGAACGACACGTTTGGCCATCAAACCGGGGACCAGGTGCTGAAGCAGGTTAGTGATATTGTTAAATCCTCCGTTCGTTCCGATGATATCTGTGCCCGGTGGGGTGGCGAAGAGCTGGCCATTTACGTACCGCAGCTGGGAATCCGCCAGGCACTCGAGTATGCAGAGGTCATACGCAGCCGAGTGGCGGAAGAGACCAGGCCACCCGTGACCGTATCCAGCGGTATAGCCGAGTGGAACTGGATGGATGACAAGGTCAGTGTGGAGTCCTTATTTTACCGGGCAGACATGGCGCTCTACGAGGCGAAACATAACGGGCGCAACCGGATCGTGCTGGAAGAACAGGAAGTTACACGCTAAGAGAGAACTATTCCATGAATTGGAGTCGTTCTCTCTTTTTTCTTTTGCAGCAAAGTTTGCGTTGATGTGAAGTATAAGGGTATACAGGAGGGGCAGGCTATGGAGAACCTTGGACGGAAGGATGGATTTTAGATGATTACAAGGCAGGGTATGCGTACATTAATGCTGCTTTTGAGCGTTGTTATCCTTTCTGCACCGGGCTGTGGGCTGATACATCGTGAACGCACTCCAGAAGAGGTGTTCTCCATGGCCTTATCCGGTATTGCAGGTAAAGAGAAGCTGGATTTTGTAGGCGAAGCAGGGTTAAGAAGAGAGAGCAGCGGACTTTTTGAAAATCAGTTCAAATTTGAAGGAAAGCTGGAAAATCATGATCAGCTAACGCTGCAGACACGACTCCCTGGAGCTGTCACTGCAGCAGGTTCAAGTAAGGTAAACGGTATGCATGCTGCATCTGCTAATCTGACTACTCAACCCAGCGGATTCAGCGCCTCTTTTCAGCGAAAAAAGGGGCAATGGGAGGCATTGACCGCAGAACAAGAACCACTCCGTGGATCGCTGTCCCGTTACAACCCCATCGCCCAACTGGAGAGTATTGACCGGATGAACAAAACGATAAAATCCGAATACGGTTCTGGTCGAAGAACACGGATCCTGCGGATTGAACTGGCACCTGAAGATGCCAAGACCTGGGCCGCAGCACAGTTGAACGACGAGATGAACGCGATTAGGGCAGAATATATGCAACGGGCGAGTAAAATCAAAGGGACGAGCAAGGCGAAGCTTGAGAAGGAATTGAGCCAGGTTTGGCAGCAGGGTGAAGACAGTATGGAGCAAATGATGAAACAGGCCAAAGTACAAACGGTATATCATCTGACTGTGGATCGGAAGACCAGTTTGCCGCTGCGGCTCTCTTCGGAAAGCCAGGTGACGTACCAGGATGCAAGCAACAAAAGCAATAAAGAAGCTCTGGTTATGGATGTTAATTTTAAAACATATGATTAGACGTGGGGTCTGCCTGCTGACGGGATTGCAGTAGCGTGCTACAATAGTATCGTAATTTACCGTTGTTCAATTTTTTGAATGGCAGATGACAGGAGGATTTACGAGATGAAGGACCCACGAATTCAGAAACTTGCAGCTAACCTGGTTGGCTACTCTGTAGATGTACAGCCTGGCGAGAACGTGCTGGTTGAGATGATTGGATCGGAACGTGATCTGATCAACGCTATTATTGAAGAAGTAGGCAAAAAAGGCGGCAATGTTTTTGTACAGCTGACCGACAAGACGGTACAACGTGCGATGTTGAAAAATGCTACAGAAGAAATGATGAAAACCTGGGCAGAGATTGACCTGAACCGCATGAAACAAATGGATTGCTACATTGGTATCCGTGCAGGCGAAAATGTGAACGACCTGTCCGACGTGCCGGAAGAAAAAATGAAAATGTATAACTCCCTGTATTCCCATCCGGTACATAGCGAGCAGCGGGTTAAACATACGAAATGGGTTGTGCTTCGTTACCCGAATGCCAGCATGGCGCAGCTTGCGAATACCAGCACGGAAGCCTTCGAAGATTTCTATTTCGATGTATGCAACCTGGATTATGCCAAAATGGACAAAGCACAGGATTCCCTGGCTAACCTGATGAACCGTACGGACAAAGTTCGTATTACAGGACCAGGAACGGATCTGAGCTTCTCCATTAAAGATATCGGTGCAGTGAAATGCTCTGGTCAAAAAAATATTCCTGATGGCGAAGTTTACAGTGCACCTGTGCGTGATTCTGTAAACGGAACAATCAGTTATAATGCAGCAACCCTGTACAACGGGGTAACGTTTGAAAACATCAAGTTCACCTTCAAGGATGGCAAGATTGTTGAAGCGACAAGTAACGATACAGAACGTCTGAATGAGATTCTGAATTCCGATGACGGTGCACGTCATATTGGTGAGTTCGCGATTGGTTTCAATCCGCATATTCTGCATCCAATGAAGGATATTCTGTTTGATGAGAAAATTGCAGGCAGTCTGCACTTTACTCCTGGGCAGGCATACGAAGAAACGGATAACGGAAATCGTTCCTCCATTCACTGGGATCTGGTGCTGATTCAGCGCCCAGACTACGGCGGCGGCGAAATTTACTTTGACGATGTGCTGATTCGCAAAGACGGCATCTTTGTGATTCCAGAGCTGGAATGCCTGAATCCAGACCAATTGAAGTAACCGCGGGATTTTGCTGTTGCTAGGAAAGCGGATTCACGGTATCATGTAGTGGTAATTAATAGATGATACCAAATGTGAAAAGACGGAGGGATTCCTATGTCGAGTAATAACGCGGCTGTAGTGGAAATTGCTCAAACAGCAGGCAAGTTTACTTCTTCAATCGTGCTTCATTCGGAGAACAAGTATATTGATGTGAAAAGTATTCTCGGTTTGTTTACCACGCTGATCAGCACACACAGCTATGAACTTCACGTTCATGGACCAGATGCAGATGAAGCAAAAGCAGCCATGTCAGAAGTATTTGCGAAACATGGTCTGAATGTAAGCATCGCATCCGAGTAATCATTCCAGGAAGCATCTCCGCCTGTCTTGGCGGGGATGCTTTTTCGTATACACAAATGAACAGGTGTTTGGGTCCGCTGCCGAGGAGTTAAAATACGTGTTGTCCAAGCCTTCGTTTTGAGTGGTTATTTTGGTCAGGTTCTTGTATTAGCTCCTGATTTCGTCTAATATTAGAGGTAGAACGTCTTTACGCGATTTTTGGGACATAGGGGGGAAAAATGCATGACTTCATCTGATCTGCAGGACCAGCTGAACATGAAAGCGATCAGTCTTCTTCAAGAAGATGCAGATAAAATACAGAAGCTTATTGAAGTACAGATGGAGAATCTGGCTACCCGCTACTGCCCTCTCTATGAGGAAGTATTGGATACACAGATGTATGGGTTCTCCAAGGAAGTCGATTTTGCTGTTCGTGCAGGGCTTCTTCCTGAAGGTGCTGGTAAGCAGCTGGTAAGCGCGCTTGAGCGGAATCTGGCAATTCTATATGAAGCTTTGAACAAAAAGAATGAGCAATAGCCTGCAATCGTGCGGGTCAGAATAGAAGGCATGCAGGCATTTTGCATGCTTTTTTTGTATGTTTTAACGTGCGACAACGAGAGAGGGCTCTGTAAACCGATCATTAAAAAAACAGTCCGGAAACGAGTTTCCAGACTGTTTTTGCTATCCGCTAATCATGTCAGCAGCTAATAAGCTTATGAGGTTACACCAGGAAGAAGGATACCCCCAGAATGATGTATACAACCAGCAGCAGCAGTCCCTCATACCAGTTCGTTGAACCATCCTGGGTAATCGACTTGGCGATAAATACGGCTACACCAATGGCAAGAAGCTCAATCGTTGTGAAGACGATATCCATGGTTGTGCCCGTAAAATAACTCACAAAAATAAGCACAGGTGCAACAAAAAGTGCGATTTGCAAGCTGCTGCCGACCGCTATCTCTACAGCGGCACCGATCTTGTTTTTCATGGCAAGCATAATGGCTGCACTGTGTTCGGCCGCATTACCGATAATCGCAACCAAAAATGCACCAACGAACAGTTCACTCAGACCAAATTCTTCGGTAAATACCTCGAGAGTACCCACGAGCCATTCACTGACAAAGGCTACCATAACTGTGGCGATAACCAGGTATAGAATGGATTTTTTCTTGGACCACGCTGGCGCATGTTCATGCGGCAATTCCTCGTCTTCATCGACCGTCACATCCGCGAGGTAGTTCTTGTGTGTGACCATCGAGAATAAGAGCCAAGCGATATAGGCAATAATCAACAGCCCTGCGACGATCAGGCTGAGCGTATCTGTGTCCTTTTGAGTTATCGAATGGGTGTTGAGGAAAACAGCTGGAATGAACAGGGCAATGATTGCCACAATCATTAAGGAGCCGTTTAGTCCCGCAAGGGAGACGTTGTAATTTTGAATTTTGAATTTGAGTCCTCCGGCAAAGATGCTTAGCCCCAGCACCAGCAGCAGGTTTCCGATAATGGAACCGGTCAGGCTGGCTTTTACCATGTCGAATAGTCCTTCTTTGACCAGAAAAATGGCGATGATCAATTCGGCAGCGTTACCGAACGTAGCATTCAAGAATCCGCCAAGCCGCTGTCCGGCATAGTGAGCAACATTTTCGGTAGCTTTCCCTAAAAAACCGGCCACAAAAATAACCGAAATGGCTGAAATCACAAACTGCAGGATCGGATTCCAATGCAGATAGTGGGCAATGGCGCTGAGTACAAAGGTGACAATCAGCAAAATGGATGAAATCCGGTTTCTCACAACAAACACCTCGGTTAAAATTATTTTGTTTTAAATGACAATGAAAGCCTTATGAGATTATTTTCATATTTCAATATAACCAAATGGTGGTAGGTTGTAAACGCATGTTTTCGAGTTTAATTTGCTTTTTGGGGTGGAAAGGATTTAAAATACGAGTAACGAAGTGAAGGAGGATGTGGCATGGCAGAACAACTTCAACTAGAAGGCGGTAACATCCGGATTGCCGATGACGTGGTGGCGAAAATTGCCGGAATGGCTGCGATGGAGACACCGGGGATTGCCGCAATGTCTGGAGGATTGTCAGAGGGCTGGGCCAAACGTCTCAGCGGTAAAAACGTACAGAAAGGCGTAGGCGTTGAGGTCGGCCAACTGGAAGCAGCCATTGACCTGCGCATCATCGTCCTGTACGAGACACCGATTCATGAAGTATCCCGTATGCTTCAGCAGAATGTGAGAGAAGCGGTAGAGACCATGACCGGATTGCGCGTTGTCGAAGTGAACGTGAAGGTAGAAGGCGTATCCTTCAAAGGCGACGACCTGTAAGGTACTAACCTCCAAATTGACTGGAGAGCAGATGATCGTAGATGATGTTCTCTGAGCTCCAGTTAACCCAAAAAAGACTTCACATCCCTAGGATGCGAAGTCTTTTTTTATTCCGGTACACCGTTAACGAATGCGCCGAATGGATTTGGAATCCCGTGAACGAAGAGCGGGAGAAGTACGTGTTTGCGTTTGTACCGTTACGGATTTGGTTCTCTCTTCCTTAATGACGTCCTGGTTGTTCGTACGCGAAATACTGAGCAGAATACCCATGGCCACCATCATCACAAAGAGTGACGTACCTCCATAACTGATAAACGGAAGGGTAACCCCCGTCACCGGTATGGTCTGGGTCACGCCTCCGATATTGATGAACGCCTGAATGGCGATCAAACCCATGATTCCGATACCTACCAGCGTTCCGAACGGGTCAGGACAGCGCAGCGAGACAATAATGCCCCGCCAGATAAAGTACAGATAAACCAAAAGGAATAGCGTACTCCCCAGGAAACCAAGCTCTTCCCCGATTACGGAGAAAATGAAGTCATTATACGCATTCGGCAAATAATGCAGCTTCATCGTACCTTGTCCAATACCCGAACCGGTCATGCCGCCATCACCGATGGCCACAAGGGAGCGGAAAAGGTTGAGACTTCCTCCGGAAGGGTCGGATAACGGATTAAGGAATGCCTGAATACGCCCAATTTTGTAGTTCTGCTCCGCAGCCGCCGCAGTAGTACTGTCAATAGCGTCTGAAGGAGACATGGAGGAGAAGAGGGCATTCGCTCCGAGTGCGAGTGCCCCTCCCAGTACGACGAGCAGGATGGAACCCATAATATGCTTCATGCTTGCTCCGCCTGCATAGATGACGAGACCACAGGTGGAAACCAGAATGAAGCAGGTACCGAAGTCCGGCTGCAGCATGATTAATCCTGCAATGAATCCGACAATGACTAGGACAGGAATATAACCTGTCTTGAGGTCCCTGAAGCGTTCACCTTTTTTGGTGATAAGTGCAGAAAGGTATAGGATTATAGCAATTTTGGCAAACTCCGCAGGTTGGAGACTAAAGCCAAAGATGTGAATCCAGCTTCGTGCACCGTTCAACATTGCGCCAGTAACAAGTACGAGCACTAGCAAAACCGTGGTAAACAGGAAAAAGGGTGCGTAGAGCTTCTTGTATTTGTTAAAACGAATGTTCATGGCAAAGAACATTCCAACTAAACCGATAACCGCCCACATGAGTTGTTTTTTCGTGAAGAATAGGGGGTCATTGTTAAATTTACTGTTTGCAATTGCAATGCTGGAACTGGAGCTGAATACCATCAGCAGTCCAAAGCCCACTAACAATAAAGTGAGGATTAGCAGTTGAAAATCCGGCGTGCCTCTCTTCGTTTTCGTTTGGGCCGATTGTTGTTTCATGATTTGGCCCAGCCTATGCTTCCAGCAGTTCTTTGAGCTGCTGCAATTTTTGGGCGGCCAGCTTCACGACTGGTTGCGGAACGGTAGAGTTGTAATCGAGACCGTGCGGAAAGGTTGCTTTGCCAAGGTAAACAGCCTCGACAGAGAGCACGGTATCTGGTTTTTCAAGTTTGCCATCTACTACACGGGTGTTAATACGTACAAAGTATTCTGAGTTGGTGTTGTCATCTTCAATTTTGTAGTCATATGTAGCACGGTAATACTCCCATTGCCACCGGACAAATCCGACTTTCTCGGCGCTCTCATCCAGGTATGCCAAGTCGCTTTTCAAGCCATCCAAGCCTGTATTCTCAAAAATCATAAGCGTCTGATCCTCCTCATAGCTTCCGAGTATAATTCTCGTGCATTTCTCTAGTTCATGATAGTATGTTTCCCCTTCCCGTGCAAGCTTTCGAAAGGCCTTTCGTATCGGTTTTCTTCCAATTCTGCTACAATATACAGCAATAGGTTTGAAGAGGATGGTTCGGACTTGATGAAAGTTCCGTTCAAGATCGAAAGGATGGGGAGAAAATGACAAATAATATATGGTGGGACGATCTGCAAATCCATATGGTGGAATGGCGGCGTCATCTTCATCGCAATCCCGAGGTTTCCTTTCATGAGGAAAAGACATCTTCTTTTGTAGCGGATATGCTCGAGAGCTTTGGCGTTGAAGTGAAGCGTCATGTAGGTGGTCATGGTGTAATTGGTACGATTCGGGGGGACAAGCCCGGTCCAGTCGTCATGCTTCGGGCTGATATGGATGCACTGCCAATCCAGGATGAGAAGGACGTAGAGTACGCTTCACAGAAGGCAGGCGCAATGCATGCCTGCGGTCATGACGGACATGTTTCCATTTTACTTGGAACGGCATTGTATTTCAGTAAGCACAAGGCTGATATCCAAGGCGAGATTCGTTTTTTGTTCCAGCCTGCGGAAGAACTTCTTCCTGGCGGGGCTGTGAAAGTCATTGCGGATGGTGCGCTTGAAGGCGTGGATGTGATCTATGGCATCCATCTGTGGACGCCTCTTCCGGTCGGAGTGGCAGCCAGCAAGGAAGGACCGCTGATGGCGGCTGCTGACGACTTTTACATTGAGATCAAAGGAAAGGGCGGGCATGGTGGCATGCCGCAGTCGACCGTGGATAGTCTGGTTGCAGGCTCTGCACTTGTCATGCAGTTGCAGACGGTGGTCAGCCGTTCCGTGGATCCGCTGCGACCTGCGGTGCTGACGATTGGTACAATGCAGGCAGGATCTGCCCAGAATGTCATTGCCGAGTCCTGCAAAATGAGTGGAACCGTCCGAACGTTTGATGAAGAAACTAGAGCCGACATGAAGGAACGGGTACATCGCATCGTTTCCCAAACAGGTGGTGCCTATGGGGCACAGACGGAAGTGAACTACATCATGGGTTATCCGCCTGTAGTCAATGATAAGCAAGAAACGGACCGCTTCTTCCGCCAAGCCGTTCAGGTGTTCGGTGATGAACAGGTGCACACGTCTCCGATGCTGATGCCAGCAGAAGATTTCGCTTATTATATGCAGCAGGTTCCAGGCTGCTTCATGTTTGTCGGGGCAGGGAATCCGGACAAAGGCGCCATTTACCCACATCATCATCCCAAGTTTGATTTTGATGAAGATGCCATGCAGCATGCAGTTAAGCTCTTTATTGCCATGGCTACCGATTATATGGGTGGCCAATAGAATGTTTTGGGTATAGTTGGGCATCCTACTCATAGAAGTAGGGTGCTCTTTTTTTGCAAATTTACCGGGTAGGTGTCGGCTGTAAAGGTTCATTTCTGGGTGTGCCGGAACTGAACTTTTTGTCATGAGCATCTATCTTGAGGCACAACGTAATTGGTACCGGATCGGAGGAGTAGACATGGAGAAGACGGATGCCTGTATTGTTCAACGGGATTTTACGATTTTGCTGGAAGTGGGTCATCCGGGATTCGAGCAGGCACGGACACGACTAAGCGTATTTGCCGAACTTGTAAAGACGCCGGAGGGGTTCCATACCTATCGCATGACATCATTATCCCTGTGGAATGCTGCGGCACTCGGTTGGAGTGCAGAACAAGTCGTTAGCAGTCTCGAGTCCATTTCTCGCTGGAATGTACCCGCAGCAATTGTGCAGGATATTCGGAGAATCGTAGAACAATACGGAAAATTGAAGCTGCATTGGGAGCATGATCACCAGCACCTGCGCCTGGTTGGAGACAGTGAACAACTGCTGGATGAATTAAGTGGTCTCAAAACCATTGCGGCCTTTCGGATGGAGCGTGTTGCCCGGGATGAGCTTGTCGTTCGCGGAGAACAGCGGGGCTTGCTCAAGCAAGAATTGACGCGTCTGGGCTACCCTGTACTAGATTATGCAGGCTATCGCCCAGGAACACGTCTTCCGTTTGGTTGGAAAAATGAAAAGAATACACATCATCAAACCGATATCGATCCGAAAGCCTTTGAACTGCGTTCTTATCAGAAAGAAGCTGTAGACGCATTTGAGGGAAGTGAGGGCATGGGAGGGAGCGGGCTGCTCGTGCTGCCTTGTGGAGCTGGAAAAACAGTCATTGGCATGGCTGTGCTTGAACGTCTTCAATGTGAATGCCTCATTCTGACTTCCAATACGACCTCTGTGCGGCAGTGGATTCAGGAATTACAGGATAAAACTTCCCTTACTTCGGATCAAATTGGGGAGTACTCCGGTCAGAAAAAACAGGTTCGGCCTGTCACGGTGGCTACGTATCAGATTCTTACACATCGAAAATCCAAAGATTCTGATTTTACTCACATTAAATTGCTGAGTGAGCGGGAATGGGGACTCATTATTTATGATGAGGTGCATTTGTTACCTGCTCCTGTCTTCCGGGCAACTGCGGATATTCAAGCTACGCGAAGGCTGGGATTGACGGCAACATTGGTGAGGGAGGATGGATGTGAACAGGATGTATTCTCCCTTATTGGTCCTAAACTTTATGACATGCCGTGGAAAGACCTCGAGCGGCAAGGATGGATTGCTAATGTGCAGTGTCAAGAGATACGTGTTCCTTTTTCAACGGATCTGAAAACGACCTATCTGGAGGCAGAAGGGAAACATCAGTTTCGTCTTGCTGCGGAAAATCCTGCTAAGCTACAAGTGATCAGACGATTACTGCGTCAACATGATGGTTTGCCTGCACTTGTGATCGGTCAGTATCTGGACCAGCTCGAAACCATTGCCCGGGAAATTGACGCCCCGCTGATCTCGGGTACAATGTCACAACACGAAAGGGTAAAGTGGTTCGAATCCTTTCGGCGAGGCGAAATTAAAACCATTGTCGTTTCCAAGGTGGCGAATTTTGCTGTCGATCTTCCTGACGCTGCTGTTGCGCTTGAGATATCGGGAAGTTATGGTTCAAGGCAGGAAGAGGCTCAGCGACTGGGCAGGATTTTAAGGCCTAAGCCTGGTGACAATAGAGCCTATTTCTATGCGCTGGTATCAGAGGATAGCAAGGAACAGGAGTTTGCATTGCGCCGTCAGATGTTTTTGGTCGAGCAGGGATATGAATACTCCATAATACATGAACATACTTAAGTCACCATTAAGCGTTAGCGTGGGAAGAAGAAGGGTGGGAGCATAGTAATGCATGGACATGAAGCAGTGGATGTCGAGGAAATATTGAAACTGTCAGCCACAGAACATTCGGTACTTGGTGCTCTTTTTCACAAACATGCGTGTCAACCCTTTTCAGTCATGATGACCACCGCTGAGTCTGCGGAAGAAGGATTGAGCGGGGCGGAAGCCAGGTTAGGCTTTATGCGCCTGAGACAAAAAGGGTGGATCGAAGCGGTTCGCAAAACGTGGGGAGAGAACCTGTACTACATCCCGCTGCGTTATATCCCTGCATTAACTGTAGCCTACACAAATAGAGTCGGTAAACATCCATTTTTAATACATGAGCAGGATCAGAAGGAATCTGAAATCCAGATGGTCAGTGGTGGTCAAATTCACGTGATTCGTGAAGCAAGGCCTGATATCGCTGCCGAAATCATCCACATATTGGCCTGGATCGCAAGAGAAGGCCTCACATTGACGAATAAAGGTACGATCCACAAGAGAATGGTGCAGCGGTTGAGCGCTTTGGTTCATTTATGTCCTGATGATTTTGCATCATTGAATCTAAACTACGAGCATCCGGATATCTACCCTGTTCATGTTGCCATTATGCTGGACATGCTGCTTGCTCTGGGACTTCTCCATAAGGATCAAGAGAAAATAAGGGTACATGATGAGACTCTGGGCCACTGGTTAGAGCAGCCGTGGTCGTTCATGCATCGCGAGATATTCAAGGTGTGCATGGAGCGATATGGTGTAACCAGTCCTGCAGAACAACATTTTCGCTATCGCCTGGTCCTGCTCTGTAAAGGACAGGAGACCTGGTTCAATATTTCAGATCTGATTCCGCATTTCAAAGGAAGTGGCAGTGATCCCGGGCTTCCTGAATATGTTCAGAGCTGGCTAAACGCACTGGCTGGGTGGGGGTACGGAGAAAGTGGTGAAAATGCTTCGGGTGATTTGTTTTTTCGCTGGTTGATTGAGCCTGAGGAGCTGTTACCCTTGAAAGTACAGCAGGAACTGGACAGCGCGAAGAATGTTTTCTTTGTGCAGCCTGACTTCGAAATTATGGTCCCGGCAGAGGTGGCTCCTCAGGTCCGCTGGAAAATAGAGAATTGTGCCGAACTGCTGAGCTGTGATCGCATGAGCATCTATCGTGTGACCAAAGAACACATTGTCCATGCATCCCATAGTGGTTTTACGTCTGACAAGGTGGTGGAATTTCTGCGCCGTTATGCTGCCACGGGAGTCCCCGAGCATGTGTATCACGCGATTCATCAGTGGGGGAATGAGTGGGAGCGATTGAAGGCACAGCACGGGGGAAATGCAGAGGAAATAGAAAATATACATCCGACCGATTTCATATGCAGCGAGGGGTCGGGGGAGGATAAAAATACTGAGATTCACACGCATGAGCCAAGGGTTGGGCTTAGCGGTCTACGAGAAAGCTTTTATGTGCCTGGCAGGGCAGGCTTGATTCAAAATGAACCGGATCGGGCATCTTCATATACACACGGACAGCCGATTGCAGAGCAGTCGGTTGATGTACCCGCATTCGGCTCCATTCCCGATATGTGGCATAACGATTGGCGGCGATATCATATGTCCACGACACGTCAGATTACGGCAAAAGCAATAGAATGGCAGACCAAGCTGGGCCTGAGGAAGGAACAGTCCGAGGTATACATTATTCCGGATCAAATTCAAGGCCAGGACGATTGGACACTGACAGGATGGATTGTACCGGGGGCAGACGAGAGGGCAGTAGAACGGTGCACCATTTCTCCCATGGATTGGGACAAGATCAGATTAATCGTTCCGGAGCAGATCTGAAGCAGGAAGAGCTTATGTTCCCCTATTTTCTATTTGCAGGAAAAACTCTTCTTAACTACCGGGGGATATGCTATGATAAAGTAGTCTACGTTACGTAGAACTTTATATATAGATAGGATGAATTTCATGAGCGTAGCGGAATTGAACACGGTCGATATGGCCCAAGTGTTGACGGGCGCATATGAACTGGGCGACATGATTAACCAATCTGCCGAAGTATCGGATTATTTATATTGGAAGCAGCAAGTTGAGAGCAATCCGGAGGTTCAAGCGGGAATACGCAAGCTGGAAGCCAAAAAGGAACTTTTTGAAGAAACACAGCGTTTTGGACACTTCCACCCGGATTATCATGCTGCAAAAGACCAAGTGAAGGCTCTGGAACTGGAACTGGAACAAATTGAGGCAGTAGCTCGCTTCAAGCAGGCAGAGAGAGCGCTCGATGAAATGCTGCACCAGATGTCTGAAACCATTGCTTATGCAGTCTCAACCACAATCAAGGTTCCGAGCAATGACCCGAACCCCAAAGGTGGCGGCTGTGGAAGCGGCGGCAAGTGCAGCTGCGGTTAACTGAATTCCGAATGAATTAAAATCCATATAGACCGGACCTTCACCCCGAAGTGTCCGGTCTCCATTATAAGAAGGGCGGGGAAAATGATGTTTGCGGAAAGGACAGGATTTATTATTTGGGTTAGTGATCTAAAAGCAGCCCGCAATCTCGAAAAGTATGGTACCGTGCATTACATTTCCCGCCGTATGCATTATGTTGTTATGTATGTTAATGCAGAGCGGGCTGAAGATACGATGAAAAATGTGAAGCGGCTGTCCTATGTGCGCAAGATTGAAAGATCTTACCGTAACGAAATCAAGACAGAGTATGCCAGCAAAACGATGGACAAAACAAGTTTTTACGGGATTTAAAATATACAGGTCTTCAACGTTTAGCGATTTGAGATTTGGTGGAACTGGACATAAGCGCGGAATAATAAAACATAATTGATCAAAGGTCGCCTTCATGGCGACTTTTTCTTTTGGGGATTAGACTTTGCACTAGCCTGCAAGAACGTGGTACATATGAACATTAGGTAAATATTGACCATGAAAAATCATAAAAACGCTAACTCAAGGCAGGTTTTTGTTATTGTAGTGTTAATTAATATAACGCGAAAAGGTTGAATTTACTTAAAAAAAGTAAACGTGATGTAAAATAAATCGTATACACCCGAAATTATCAATTGGTAATTTTCCACTTTTGCAATTGTAATCGCTTTCTTTTGGTCGAAAACGACACATTTTCGAATTGTTAAAATGGAGAATAAATGATAAAAAACGTTGTTGCATCAACGTTTACGGGGCCTGACAAAATGACATATTTACGAAAAAATACGTCATCCCCTATTGTTAAACTACAGCTGCGCCAACAAAACTAACATGCAACATGAATGCTCCAACTTTTCCTGCAGCGTATGACCCAAACATGAGAAGCAACAGAAGGAGGCGATCCTGTGTGCAGGAGGTAAAAACGGCCAATCGGCAGCAGACATTATACAAGCCGAACATCAGTAGAAAGCGATGGCATAAGGTCTGGAGAAACTGGCAACTGTATTTGTTTATTGCACCCGCATTTCTGTATTTTCTCATCTTTCATTACGGACCCATGTACGGCATCCAGATTGCGTTCAAAAATTACAATCCGGTACGCGGAGTTTTTGGGAGTCCTTGGGTAGGTTTTGATCATTTTGTAAGGTTCTTTGAATCCTATTATTTCTGGGATTTGATGTGGAACACACTGGCGATCAGTTTGTATGAGCTGGCTGTCGGGTTTCCGATTCCGATCATTCTGGCTCTGGCGTTTAATGAACTGAAGCATAAACGGTTCAAAAAGCTGGTCCAAACCGTCACGTATGCACCTCATTTTATCTCGGTTGTCGTTATGGTCGGGATGGTAATTGCTTTCCTCTCTCCATCAACCGGAATCCTGATCCGTTTCGTGGAATGGATGGGAATAGATGCACCCTCATTTCTGACAAGCCCAGCATGGTTCAAGACGGTATACGTACTCTCCGGCGTATGGCAAAGCGCGGGCTGGGGAACGATCATTTACCTTGCTGCATTGTCTGGAGTGGACCCTGGCCTGCATGAAGCAGCCATTATAGACGGGGCAAACCGACTTCAGCGTATCCGGCACATTAACATTCCCGTGCTGGTACCAACCATGACGATCCTGCTCATTCTGAATATGGGGAGTCTGCTGGGGGTCGGGTTTGAGAAGATCCTCCTGATGCAGAACCCGCTGAACATGGAATCTTCCGATGTCATATCCACTTTCGTATATCGTTCAGGTCTTGAAAATGCCCAGTACAGCTTCTCTACTGCTGTCGGCTTGTTTAACTCTGTAATTAATGCGTTTTTGCTCGTTACCGTCAATCAAATCGTACGCAAGACGAGCGAGAACAGTCTGTGGTAAAGGAGGAGGCTGAATGTTAACCGGTATTCAGGAAACGAGACAAGACAAAATTTTTCTAACCTTGAATTATATCTACGTTACGATTGCTTTCCTTCTCGTGGCGTACCCGCTTGTATATATGATTAGCGCCTCCATCAGCAATCCGAAGGAAGTTGCTTCAGGTGCAATGTGGCTATTTCCGAAAGATATCACGTTTGAAGGTTATGAGCGCGTGCTTCAGGATCAACGAATCTGGTCAGGTTACGCAAACACGATTCTGTATACGGTTGTCGGTACAGCCGTGAACCTGGCGTTCACCATTCCTGCAGCCTATGCGCTCAGCAGAAGAGACCTGGTTGGCAGGGGGTTCTTTATGGGCGTCTTTATGTTCACGATGTTCTTCGGTGGAGGGCTGGTGCCGAGTTATCTGCTGATTAAGGAGCTCGGCATGATCAACAGCATGTGGGCCCTGATTTTGCCTTCCGCAGCTTCGGTGTGGAATATCATCGTCTCCCGCACCTTCTTCCAGGGAACAATCCCGAGCGAGCTTCAGGAGGCTGCACAGATTGACGGCTGTTCTAATTTCAAGCTGTTTTTCAAAATCGTACTGCCATTATCCATGCCGATCATAGCCGTTATGGCGCTATTCTACGGTGTAGGTCACTGGAACAGTTATTTCTCAGCAATGATTTATTTGAATGATTCGGCCAAATATCCGCTTCAGCTCGTGTTAAGGCAGATTCTTGTCCTGCAGGAAATGTCAGCGCAAGGCTCCGGCATGATGGATGGTTCATCGGCCTCGGCACTGAATAACAAAGCCGAAGTGGCGGCACTTGTCCGTTATGCAGTCATTATTGTATCGACACTTCCGGTCATTATCATCTATCCGTTTTTGCAGCGGTACTTCGTTCAGGGTGTCATGATCGGTTCCGTCAAGGGCTGATCTATACCAAATAAATCATCAAAAAGGGAGTTGTTGTCATGAAGAGAGCTCACAAGAAATCAACGGTTCTGTTAAGTCTGATCCTTGCTGCAAGCATGCTTGCGGCATGCGGAGCATCTCCTGATGGCGGTTCAACCGCTGAACCGGGTACACCGGAAGAGACAGGGGTGAAGCAAGAGGGCTTTCCTATTGTGGAGGAACCCATCACTTTGACCATGATGTCCCAGGATGTAGGCGTGGCTGATTGGAATACCATGCCTGTTATTCAGGAAGCAGAGAAGCTTACCAACATCAAGTTTGAATTTCAGCTTACTCCGATTGACAGCTTTGCAACCAAGAAGAACCTTGTCTTTGCAAGTGGAGATTTGCCTGATGTGCTGTACGGAGCCGATCTTACACCGGCAGAGCAGGTGACCTATGGCACCCAAGGCTCACTTCTCCCGCTGGAACCTTACATTGATGGGGGATATGCTCCGAACATAAAGAAATTGTTCGATGAGAATCCGGATATTCGCAAATCGTTCACAACGCCCGAAGGACATATTTACGCCCTGCCATTCATCGACAGTGCCGCCGTCTGGTATCGCAGCCCCATGTGGTATAACGGCAGTATGCTTGAAGCACTTGGTGTAAAAGAACTGCCAAAAACGACAGAGGAATTGTACACGCTGCTGAAGCGAGTGAAGACGGAAGATCCGAATGGCAACGGCAAGGCCGATGAAATTCCGCTGACCTCCGTGAAGCTGGATGATCTGCGCATGTATTTTCTGGGCTTCTGGGGCATATATGACCCTGTTGTTTACGTCGATAAGCAGGATAAGGTCTTTTACAGTCCGATGCAGGAAGGATATAAGGGGTATTTGGAATTCATGAATCGTTTGTGGAAGGAAGATCTGCTGGATCACGAAACCTTCTCGCAAACCCCAGAGCAGAAAAAAGCCAAAGGGGAAAACAATCAGATTGCTCTCTTTAACGACTATTACTCCTACTTTACCTTGGGTGGCGATCCGGATGCAGCAATGAAAAACCCGCTTATGACACCCGTGGCGAGCGATATTGCAGGAACGCCTGTTTACGGTATGCATCCAGGACTCTCTGCTAACGGAACATTTGCCATCACAAGTGTGAATGAGCATCCTGAAGCCACCATGCGCTGGATCGATTACTTGTATTCGATCGAGGGACAAACGCTCTTCAATCAAGGTCCTGAAGGCACACTGTGGAAATACACCAACAAAGATACGTATGAAAAAGAATGGCTGCCTGTTCCGGGAGGCGGTGATCGGGAAGAGTACAGAGGCACCATTACGCCAAACTTCGGCATGCTGACTCCGGGTCATAACTCACCGGAGCTGACGAATGGTCTGACGACCGAATTTGACGAGTGGATTGCAAAAGAGAACGAAGAGAAGCTGATCCCGATCGGTAAAGCGCCGTTTCCGAATGCGTATCTGACCAACGAACAGCAGGATGAAGCCTCCGCATTGTTATCTGATCTTGATACGTACGTGAAGCAGATGGAAGCGAAGTTTGTAACCGGGGAAGAGCCATTATCCAACTGGGACGGCTATGTTGAACAGATGAAGAAAATGGGTGGAGATCGGATTCAGGAAATTTATCAGGAAGTGTATGATACGTGGAATTCCGCAGGCAAGTAATCGGATTGTGAATCCCCGTTAAAAGCACTTTGAAATAACAGAAAAAAGCCAACATCGACGGCAATCCGGATTGTTCGTCTGTTGGCTTTCCTGTTATTAGCTGGCCGATTCAGTTCCTGCATCACTACCCGTAGTGCGATGAAGCTTGCGGTATTGTCCTGGTGTAAGCCCGGTCTCCTTCTTGAATTTGCGGATGAAATTCGGTGTATCCAGATAGCCGACTTCCTGAATGAGATCTTTCAGAGGGGTATCCGTTGTTTTCAGCTGATGAAAGACCCTGTCGAGTCGTTTTTGCCAAATATACTGAAGGAAGTTGATTCCGGTCTTCTCCTTGAAGGAGCGGCTCACATGGGAAGGTGAAACCTCGAATTCATACGCAAGCGTATCCAGGCTAAGATTGTGATCAGTAAAATGGGCATCGATATATTCAATGATGCGGTCTATCAATGTCTGCTCTTCATGCTGCGTTTCCTTTTTCACCTCGTTGCATAACTGGGAGGCAAGCAAGATCAGAACGGATTCAAGCTCTTCCAGCGAGCTGCTAAACACCATGTTGGGAGCAATCTGCTGCAGCATCTGCTGTTCTCCAAGTTCCGAGGCTGTCTTCAGGATCGTGTTCAGCAGGTCGAAGCTGATGCAGCGCACAAGCAGCGCAGGCAGCATGGAAGACTGCAAGCTGGTCACGGAAGAGCGAATCATCTGAGTAGCGATATCGATATTTCCCTGTTTCAGACTTTGAACCAGCTTCAGCTGCATATGGTTTGGAATCCAGTAGGAATGGCTCGGTGTCTTGGACATTTCTTCAAATAAAGCGGATGATCCATACTCACCGGGTACGAGCAAATCAAAAGCAGAACAGGCTTCAACGTAAGATTGGGTCAGTTCATGAAGCTGCGAATAAGCGCTTCCGGCACCAATTAACGGAGGTATGGACAAGGTTCCCAAAAGTAAGCCTCTTATCTGCTCCATGATCTGTTTTATACGTGTTACCAGATCGATTCCTTCAGCGGAATCAAAACTCATGATTAAACCGAAACGGTCCAGCTGAGGCAGCTCAACGCCATAACCGATTGCCTGCAGATCAGGCAATTCAATCTGTGCAAGACTGCTCGCAATGCGGCGGCGGAGTTCCATATCGGCATGCTTGGAATCATTCCAGCCAATGACCATGACAAACAAATAATCCTTGTTCAGTTTCAGGTCGAACAGCTGCACCAGTTCAGAAGACAATGGATCTGGATTTCCAGACTTAATTAAGGTCGACAAATACTGGTTCCGAGCATACGGTTCCTGTATATCAATGCGGGAGCTGTAATTCTGCAAGGCAGAACGAATTCGTTCCAGTTCATTGGCGCTCCCATTTCGCGACTCTCCATCAGGTTTCTTTTCCGGGAAGCGGGAAGCGGCAAATTCGACCAGGGTTGAGATGGGCTGATACTGCATTTTGGCGAGAACGAGAGCAATTGCAACTCCGACCAGCAGCACGATACCTATGATCATCATCATGAAACTGCGGACATCCAGTACACTGCTGAAAAACTGGGAGCTTGGCATTACAGTCATGTAGGTCCAGCCGTTGGTTTCCGATTGCACCGATACGATGGAATGATCTTTGCCGTCCAGCGTCCGCTCCTGGATTCCTGGAGTAATGCCTTTAATCAAGGCAGCCAATGCATCTGTGCTTAGTGTATCTCCCTGATGGTTGGCCGTTAGTACCTGACCCTCTGCATCGAGGACATAGGTCAGGCCTTGATAGTTTCCGAGTATGGAATCAATCAGATTGGTAATCTGCGACTCCTTGATAAAAACCATGACCGTGGCGTGGGGGTTCAGACTGTTTGGAGTAATGGGAATAAGGTAAGCAAGCTTGCGGTCCTGTACTCCACCAGTTTTGGTTACCACATCGGCAGGTCTTACGGTAGGATGCTTCGTTTCGTTGAGATCGTTATACAGGGATTGTTTGTCCCATCTCTCGAAGCTGAGATTGTCGGCAAACACCTCAAAATCGGTCAAACCTTTGCTGGAATAAATACGAGTATCATCGTGGAAATAAAGATAGATTTCATCAATCATGGAACTGGTGGCTTTGTACTGATCCAAGGCACGAATGGCTTCCGGGCTGGTCTGGGTATTGGTGACCCGATAGGAAGAGAGCCGATTATCGTAAGAAATGCGGGAAGCAATCTCGCTCAGCTCTTTCATTCGGCTGTCAATGGTTACGTTGGTTTGTGATAGCTGGGCCAGACGCGAGCTTTCAATCTCAGTACGGAGGGTTTTAACTGCGTTTTCATAGAGAAATACGGTCATGAACACGAGAGGAATTAGCAGAATGAACAGGTAGGACCAAATGTATTTCAGGAACAGTTTGGATTTGAAATAGTCCATTCGCAAGTGAAATGCTGCCTCCTTTCCATATGGAGAAATGCCATTTCTTTTCTTATAAATGATATCAATAAAAAAACGGTTTGGACATAGCTTTTTCGCACGTGTGCACACGGTTTCCAAATATCGCTGAGAAAAAGGTGTAGATGATGATGCAGAAATGGTTTGAGGATGCGAAGCTGGGAATTTTTATTCACTATGGAATCTATGCCGTGGACGGTGTTGCGGAGTCGTGGTCTTTTTACAATGGACCCATGACTTATGACGACTACATGAAGCAAATGGAGGGATTCACGGCCTCCAAATTCAATGCCGCGGCGTGGGCGGATCTGATCGAGAAATCGGGTGCCAAGTATGCTGTGCTGACAACCAAGCATCATGACGGAGTTGCTCTGTGGGATACACAGTACAGTGACTTGAACACGGTAAAGAAAACACAGGCTGCACGTGATATTGTCAAAGAATATGCCGATGCGATCACGGCGAAGGGACTTCGACTCGGACTCTACTACTCGTTGATCGACTGGTCCCACCCGGATTATCCGAGTGTATATGAAGGTGGCAAGGTGCCGGATGACCCCGGTTCTAGCAATCCGTTCTCCTATCCCTTGGATGGGGTTCAGGATGAAACCAAATGGCAGAGGTTTTTGGAGTTTAACAACCATCAATTGAAAGAATTACTCACCGGATTTGGCAAGGTTGACCTGCTGTGGTTTGACGGGGATTGGGAACGAAGCGAGAAGCAGTGGAATCTGCCTGAATTCAAGCAGTATTTGAAATCAATGCAGCCAGATCTCATCATCAATTCACGCCTGCAGGGACATGGGGATTACAAAACGCCAGAACAAGGGCTGCCGATTACGAGACCAGATGGGCCGTGGGAGTTTTGTACAACGATCAATTCCTCTTGGGGGTACGTCCCAACGGATCAGCATTACAAATCACTCTCTCAGATCGTTCGCATGTTCTGCGACTGCATCTCCATGGGTGGCAACATGCTGCTCGATATTGGCCCAAGAGAGGACGGAACAATTGATGAGAGGCAGGAAGCCATCCTGCTTGGACTGGGCGAGTGGATTAGACCGCATGCAGAGGCGGTATACGGGACAAGAGACGGAATTATGAGCAGATATTATGGAGATGGAAGCACGCTCTCGGCAGATGGAAAGACGCTCTATCTCTTTGTGCATGGTGATCCGAAGGAGAGCATTTGTGTGAAGGGGCTGTGCAACGAGATCAGGAAAGTATCCGTGCTGCATTCAGGCAAAGAACTGTCGTATGACATTCATGGCGGGGTTCCGTGGTTTCAAATTCCTGGTACAACCTGGATTCACCTGACGGGTGAAGACACCCATGAACTGACAACGGTAGTGAAGCTGGAGTTCGATGAAAAGGTAGACATGTATGGCGGCTCCGGAGCAGTCGTTACGCATAACTGAATGGAGGGATCAACATGATGCTAAGTGGCGTGCCTATACCACATATCGATACGTATCAGCCGAAGCACTACATTTGCCAACGTGCAGCAGGTGAATTGGAGCTTGACGGAAGGCTGGATAAGCCTTTTTGGGATCAGGCGGAATGGACGGACAAGTTCGTCGATATTGAAGGGGACCTTCGTCCTGCTCCGTCCAAGGATACAAGGGTGAAGATGCTATGGGATGATGAATATTTTTATTTTGGTGCCGAGCTTTGGGAAGATCAGATCTGGGCAACGCTGACGGAGCGGGATTCTGTCATTTTTTATGATAATGACTTTGAAATTTTTATTGATCCTGACGGGGACAGCCACGCGTATTACGAATTCGAGATCAATGCGCTAAATACGGTATGGGACCTGCTCCTCATCAAGCCATACCGGGACGGAGGGCCACCGCTGGACAGCTGGGATATAAAAGGATTGAAAACAGCCGTGTATATTGACGGCGAGCTGAACCGTCCGGAAGCGATTAACCGGAAATGGTCTGTTGAGGTTGCGATCCCGTGGACCAGTCTGAAAGAATGCGCCAAGGAAAAGCGGGCACCCCTGCCGGGTGAATTTTGGAGAGTTAATTTCTCACGGGTGGAGTGGCGGACTGAAGTGATCGATGGAAATTACCGCAAAGTAATGGATCCCGGAACCGGTAAGCCATATCCGGAGGACAACTGGGTCTGGTCGCCGATGGGACTGGTGAACATGCATTATCCCGAACTGTGGGGTTATGTTGTGTTTGCGGGTGAGTATGCTCAAGCCGATTTTGTGCTTCCACAGGATGAACGGATCAAATGGGAGCTAAGAAAGCTATATTATCTGCAGCGTAATTACAGAGAAAAGAATGGGACATTTACGCAAGATCTGTCATTGCTCGGCTGGACTTCTGATGTGAATGTTTATCCCGAGGTCTACGCTGCTCCAAGCCTATTTCAGGTTTCAGCTGCGACTGCGGATGGGACCGGAAGATGGCTCATTCGCGAAGACGGGTACCTGTGGGAAGAGAGGGATACGAGATGAGTGTACAAACGTCGGCGTTTTCGCTTACCCCCGAAGAAATGAAATCTATTGAAGATAAACTCCGTATCAAAAGGAAGCTTGTTCAGGCTCAGGCTGACGAAATCTTTTCGGTATTTAGGGAGCCGCTGTCCGTAGAAGAAGAGTGGGCGCTCAAGTTTGTGTATGCATACAGTCCGCTTCAGGATCTGGCAGATGTTCCGGGCGCACTGTTTCTTAGCCACGTAAGATCAACTCTGCGGATGAGGCGGGAGGTTCCGTGGGGGCAACGGGTACCGGATGATTTGTTCCTTCACTTTGTGCTTCCATGCAGGGTGAATACGGAGAATATTGAGGATTGCCGAGCGGTCTTCTATGCTGAACTGGCTGATCGCATCATGTCGCTCACGATGTCAGAAGCGATTCTGGAAGCCAACTACTGGTGCCATGAAAAGGCAGTCTATACCGGCAGTGACCTTAGGACGGTTTCACCGCTCACCATGATTCGGAGTGCAAGGGGGCGCTGCGGGGAAGAATCAACGCTGGCAGTAACCGCACTGCGAAGTATCGGGATCCCTGCTCGTCAGGTATACACTCCCCGATGGGCGCATTGTGACGACAATCATGCCTGGGTGGAAGCATGGGCTGACGGAACCTGGCATTATATTGGTGCCTGTGAACCGGAAGCACGGCTGAATCAGGGATGGTTTACACCTCCTGCCCGTCGGTCGATGCTGATGAATACGAGAGTGCTTGGCGCCTATCATGGTCCAGAGGATGTGACATTGGCAACCGAATGGTACACCGAGCTCAATCTTTTGGAGAATTACGCTCCAACGAAGGAGCTCACTGTAACGGTCAAGGATCTGGCCGGAGCTGCAGTTGTGGGTGCTTCCGTGCGATTTGAGCTGTATAACATGGCCGAATTCTATCCGATTGCGGAGTTACTGACGAATGAAGACGGAGAAGTGGTCTTCAAAACGGGATATGGCGATCTGCTCATCCGGGCGGTATATCAGGGACGCTGGCGAGAGCATAAGATCACGATTGACCAGACAGACCGATTGGAACTGGTGCTGGATCTGCAAAATCAACCTGAGCAGAAGAGCGGAGTGATTGATTTCGATATGGTTCCTCCGCCTGAGACGGAGGGAGAGGAACTCCCGCCATTAACAGGGGAAGCGGAGTCACTCCATCAGCAGCGTTTGTCTGAAGGGACGGACATCCGCACTGCGTTTGAAGCCACCTTTGTAACCCATAAGGAGAGCGTTGATCTATCTCGCGAACTAAGCCTTCCGGAGGCGAGGGTATGGGACGTCATGCAGAAGGCGCGTGGAAATGGCCATGAGATAGCCGCGTTTCTCAGGGAAAGCTCTCCTGAGCACGGGCAATGGCCGTTATTGCTGCTGGAGTCGCTAAATAGTAAAGATTTGATTGATACGTTCCGTCCAGTCCTGCATGAGCATTTAGATTATTCGCTTCCGCTGCGAGGTATGCTCCCGGATACCTTGTTTATTCCCTATTTGTTATGTCCGCGCGTTGCCTTTGAAATGCTTGGACCGTACAGGAAACAATTCCAATCAGCGTTTGCATCAGATGAGAGGGACGCAATGGTGAGGGAGCCTTCGCTTCTTGCTGAAGCACTCAAGGAAAAGTTCATTCCTTGGGAGGATCTGCCTAATCTGAAAGGAAAGGGTACAGCAGCAGGAACCTATCGGATCATGGCAGGAGACGAGGAATCGCTGGCTATCCTGTTTGTTGCTCTCTGTCGCAGCCTTGGCATCCCATCCCGTTTGCATCCAAGTGAACGCAAGCCGCAGTATTGGCAGAAAGGGTCCTGGATCTTCGCGGATCTTGGCATTAAAGAAAAGGGAAAGCAGCGAATGGGAAGCATTCGTCTTGTGCAAAACGAGTCAAAAGGAAACATGCCGGAGGCTTCCTACTATGAGAATATTTCTATTGCTCGTCTTGTTCAGGGGAAATACGTGACCTTGCATTTTCCTTATAAAGAGACAAAGCTGTTTGACGAGCCTCTGCCAGCAGAGGAGGGGGCTTATCGCATGACGACAGGCGTACGTTTGAAAAACGGCACGGTAAGAGCTCGGTTCACTTATTTTAATTTGAACAAGGGGGAAGAGTCTTGTGTTGCCGTAAACTTCCGCAGCTCCGATGAAGAAATTCCTGTCCTTGGAACGGTGGATAAACACACGAAACTGCGGTGGCAGGACGAGAACGTAACTACACTCGAGCATAGCGTAAGTGGAACGGCTGCAGGCATACTTCTTTCCTGGGTTGAACCGGACCGGGAACCGACCATGCATTTGCTGAAAGAACTTGCTGACTTGAGGCAAGAACTGGTAGAACGGAATATATCGGTTGTTCTAATTACTGGCTCTGCTGGTACAGGAAACTCCCTGAAGACGGAGCAGCTTGAGATGCTGCCGCCACAAGTCCGGTTAGGCGAGGCATCACCTGCCTCACTGCCCGAGGTGTTCCGTAGCTCTGGAGCGACAGAGTCGGGATACCCCCATCTGGTTGTTCTGGATGAGGCTTATCAGATTCGTTATGTCTCATCCGGATATCGGATTGGTGCTGTGAAGGAAGCCATTCAGGTAAGCTTGCAGCTGGCCGGACAGCGAAGTGAACCATTTCAACATGATGGAGGCAGCCTATGAACCCCAAATGGATTATTGGATACGTCGGACATCGTGATTTGCATAGTGTACCAGAGGTAGAGCTGAGCCGAATGACGCATATCAATATCGCTTTTGCTCATATACAGGAAGGTATCATTCAGACCAGCCATCTGCAGCATATGGACCGGATTCCAATCATCAGGAAAGCTTTCCCGGATTTGAAAATGATTTTGTCTGTGGGAGGCTGGAGTGCAGGCGGATTCTCGGAGGCAGCTGCAACTGAGCAAGGGAGACAGAAGCTCGCAGAATCCGCTGTTCTGGCCGTGACTACCTATGGCTTGGACGGGATTGATCTGGATTGGGAATATCCGTGCTATGGGGAGGCGGGTATTGCCGCCTCTGCGGAGGACAGAGTTAACTTTACCCTTTTGTTGAAAACGATGAGGGCGGCTCTGACGAAGCAAGGTGAGCAAGATGACAGGTATTACATGCTTACCATTGCAGCCGGTGCTGACCAGTACTACATTGACGGCACGGAAATGGATCAGGTACAGCAGTATCTTGATTATGTGCAGCTGATGACATATGACATGCGTGGAGGTTTTCAGGTGCTGACTGGACACCATACCAACCTCTGTACGGCGACAGGTGATTTATATCGGATTAACACGGATGCGTCCGTACGCATGTTTTTAAATGCGGGTGTACCCCGGAATAAAATCGTCATTGGTGCGGCATTTTACTCCCGAATGTGGAAGGGTGTGCCTGACCGTAACAACGGATTGCATCAGATGGCTGAGACGACCGGAGGCTACGGTCCGGAATATACAGAGCTAAGAGAGAAGTATATTGACCTTAACGGATATATCCGGTATTGGGATGAGGAAGCGAAGGCACCTTATTTGTTTAATGGAAACACGCTCATTTCATACGACGATCCGGAATCAGTAACGGCCAAATGCCGATATATCCTGGAACAGGATCTCGCGGGATTGATGTTCTGGGAATACAAATGCGATACGTCACATGAGCTGCTGAGAACGATGGATGTCGAGCTTGGCGCAGGAAGACATGTGTTATAGGTGTGAGAAACGGAATACCTTATGCGGAATCCGCCATATCGCGGGTTCCTTTTCTTTTAAAAAGAGATTAATATAGAGAGAAGGTTATTGGTTATCATAGGTTTTTGCTCACTTTTATTAAGAATTAGGCACAAAACGGATTTTGTGAAAAAATCTGAACTTACGCCTTGAGCTTGCGGGACTTATGTTGTAATATATTTGGTAATAAATAGATAGAAAGTCCTATCTGGTGGAGAGTGATTCCCATGCGTGATAAGGTGATGCAACGTTGGAGCACCTACGAGCCGTTTTTCGTAGCTCTTGGAGACAAAAAAGTGGCTGACATCGTCATTACCCATCATGCCAAAATGCGGTATGCAGACCGTATTGAGCCCACGCGTAATGATGATGACCATATTGCGGCTTGGTTATGGGAGTGTCTGAAGCAGGACCGTATTACGCCATACTACCGTAATGAGCAGGACGTCTACCTCATCGACGAGGATGTGGTAGTGGTTGCGGAATTTTCCGAGCTGGAAGGTGAATATGACATCGCCGGCAATCCTCTTCACAAGATGATTGTAGTTACCTTTTTGGGGCGAATGTCAGAGACCATTGAGCTTCGTGACCTGAAATCATATTACTCCTGGTTGAGGCATTCCAGACGAATGACTCTGGTGAAGAACAGTCGGAAGCACAGGTAATTTACAGGAAACAGTCAAGATCATTGCAATGATATATTCAAGCTACATCGCATGCAGACAAGCTGCATGCTTTTTTTGTTGGAATTCAAGAAATCGGCTACAATGAGGTAAGTGTACAGAAGAGGGGCGAAGATATGAATTTTCATCAGTTGCATATTTTTTACACCGTGGCGGAAAAGGGAAGTTTTTCAGCAGCTGCGCAAGCCTTACATATGACTCAGCCTGCGGTGACGATGCAGATTCAATCACTGGAGGACTATTTTGGCACCAAGCTGCTGCACCGTTCAACCAAGAAGATAGAATTATCCGAAGCTGGGCGCACCCTGCTGCCGCATGCCAAGCGGAGCGTGGAACTGGTCAGGCAGACCGATGAAGCCATGTCGGCATTTACACAGATGCTTCAGGGAAGATTACAGCTCGGTGCCAGCTTGACCATAGGCGAATATGTTTTACCGAGAATGCTGGGTCCCTTTGCAAGGCAATATCCCGATATCTCGATCGTAATGAAAGTGATGAATACAACGCAAATTATGGATGATATTTTGAAACACCAGTTGAACTTTGGCCTGATCGAAGCCCCGATCCATCATCCCGACATGATTGTGGAACCGGTGATGCAGGACGAATTGAAGCTGATTGTTCCGGCAGGTCACGCGCTCGCCGATCGCGGGGAAGTGGAGCTGGAAGAGGTTATGGCTTATCCGTTTGTACTGCGGGAGAAGGGCTCCGGTACAAGACAGGTCATGGAAGACCAACTGCAAAAGAAAAACATTGACCCTCAGGACATGAATGTTGTGATGGAGCTTGGAAGTACGGGTGCAGTAAAATCGGCGGTTGAAGCTGGTGTGGGTATTACTATGCTGTCTCCTTCATCCGTTCAGCATGAATTAGCACTTGGTCTCGTGCATATTGTTGAGATCCGCGGACTTGAATTCAAACGACAATTCTATGCCATTCATTTGAAGTCTTCCCTGCTCCCTCTATCCGCAGTAGCATTCTTAAACTACCTGAGACAGCAGGAGCACGCTGGAGCGGAAGAAATGATGGATAAAGGAAGTAAGGAATCGTGAACACAACCATGTAGCAAGGAGATGTTGTTAATGGATCAACCTAACGGACGCTGTGATCTTCATACGCATAGTCAGGCTTCGGATGGCATGCAGTCACCTGCTGAAAATGTAAGGCTGGCCAAACAAAAGGGACTGTCAGCCGTTGCAATCACGGATCATGATACGGTCGCAGGTGTGACAGAGGCACAGCAGACAGGTCTGGAATGTGGTATCGATGTTGTGGCCGGCGTTGAGATCAGTACCCGCGCTGGAGGCAAAGACATTCATGTGCTGGGTTATTATATGAATATAAAGGATGAACTCTTTCTGGAGCGGCTGCATGGACTTCGTGATGCACGTGAGGAACGAAATCATCGCATTATTGCCAAACTGCAGGAGCTTGGTCTTGAAATCAGCTGGGAGGAAGTCATTGAGGGGCTGGGACGTCCTCTGGAGCCGGATGAGAGCATCGGCAGACCGCACATGGCGGATGTCCTGGTCAGCAAAGGCTATGCTGTCGATATGCGGGATGCCTTTGATCGATATCTGGCCGAAGGTAAGCCGGGTTTCGTGTCGGTTCCACGTGTCGCTCCTGAAGATGCCTGCCAGTGGATTAGAGAGGCAGGGGGAGCCGCAGTCATTGCACATCCGGGTCTCTATGGAGATGATGTACTGGTTCGCCGGATCATTGAGCAGTCCCGTCTGGACGGAATTGAAGTATTTCATTCCGACCATGGCCCTGAAGAGGAACACAGGTATGCCGCATTGGCACATGAATTTAATTTAATTGTGACAGGTGGCTCCGATTACCACGGTGTGAGACAGGGGGTTGTTTTTCACGGGGATCTGGGGAGCAAGACGGTAACATTGGATGTGCTTGAACAACTACGTGCGGCAGCAAGCCGCGAATCATAACTTAGATAGAAAAGCCCCAGAACACGATATTCTCTGTTCTGGGGCTTTTTGTGTGTCACTTTGTTTGTGGTGGCACCTGCTGCCTATCCGTTTTTGATGGAGGATGGCAAGCTTTTGACCAACTTTTCATTGGGCGTCACAAACAGTGTTTTTTGATGATCGTAGATGACGAAACCTGGCTTGGCACCGCTTGGTTTCCGTACGTGACGAATATAGGTATAGTCCACAGGAACACTGCTTGATTCCTTGGCCTGACTGAAATAAGCTGCGAGCTGTGCTGCTTCCTCCAGTGTAGCTTCCCCGAAGTCCGTGCTGCGAATGACAACGTGTGAACCAGGGATGTCTTTGGTATGCAGCCATGTATCATTGGCCGACGCCAGACGGTTAGTGACATATTCATTTTGCAAGTTGTTTTTGCCCACCAGAATATCAATCCCCTCAGTCGAGGTAAACTGATGTACGGTTGGACGGTCGTTTTTCTTTTTCTTCTTGCCTTTTTTGTTGCGGTCACGAAGATATCCCTGCTGAACCAGTTCTTCACGGATCTCCTCAATATCGTTCATGGAGGCGATGGACAGCTGCTGCAACAGGTTGTCCAGGTAGACGATCTCGTCCTTGGTTTTGCCGAGCTGCTCATGAATGACCGCCAGACTGTTCTTATATTTGTTGTACCGCTTGAAGTAACGCTGCGCATTGTCCGATGGTGTAAGCAGAGGATCGAGTGCGATGGTAATGGTTGCCTGATCTTCATCATAGAAGTTTACAAGCTCCACACTTTTGTCTCCCTTGCTAATCTGGTGAAGAGAAGCAAATAACAATTCGCCCCATAATCTGTATTTTTCCGCGTCATCGGCTTCGAGCAGATCCTTGTTCAGATTGTCGAGTTTTTTGACGTTTTTGCTTCGTTCATTTTGCAGAAAACGCAGCAGATCACTTACCTTTTGCTTTACCGTATCCCGCTCGGCTTTATCCCCGTAATAATCCTCCATGCATTTGCTCATCGTGTCGTAGGTCTTCTCGGCATCCTGAATACTCTGAAGGCGGACAGCAGAGAAGATCATTTTCCCTTTGGCATTCAGTCCTGTGACAGGGGTGTAGATATTCTCTCTCACAGGTCCCATCACAGAATCAAAGGCATTCCAGAGGGCGCTCGCCTCGGCCGATGCGTCTCCATTGTCACGATTAGCGGTACGAGCAGCAATCTCGCCTGCGATCAGCGGACTCAGGCCGCTGAATGAATTCACAAGCCAGCGGGCAGCCTCTTCTTCCGTTTCAGAGTAACCCTTGAGGAATTCAGCGCTGTTCACTTCCAGCGGATTGACTTTGTGCTGTTCTGGCGGAGCTGTGTATGAAAAGCCGGGCATGATGACCCGATAGCTGCTGATGGAAGGGGTAACGTGATGTATACCGTCCAAAATCGTTCCCGTGACCGGGTCGAGCAATACGATATTGCTGTGACGCCCCATGAGCTCAATAATGATTCGTTTTACGGATACATCACCGAGTTCGTCGCGTTGACGAACGTCGATGTGGATGATCCGTTCCATGCCGATCTGACGAATCTCCTCTATAATGGCTCCCTCGCAGTGCTTGCGCAGCAGCATGCAGAACATCGGTGCTTCTGTAGGGTTTAAGAATGTCTTTTCCGTAAAATGCACGCGGGGATACGTCGGACTGGCCGATATCAGCAATTTGCTGTTCCCGCGTTGTGCACGAAGGGTGAGTACGACATCATGGCCGTTAGGCTGATGAATTTTGCTAATGCGGCCGCCTTTGCAGCCCTGCAGTTCGTGTACGATGGCTCGTGTAACAATGCCGTCCAATGCCATATTTTTCAACTTCCTCTCTATCTATAACTGAAACACACAACTGGAATATGTAAAAATCAGAACCGGTTGCAGTTCGTTCGTCACTTGCCTTCTTGCATAAGATAACTCGGCTTCTACTGCGTTATGACCGCAGACTTTTATTTTAGCCTATTCTGTCCATCAGGGAAAGGATTCACCATCCGGGTGCTAATTGGGGTCCTGTCCGAATACATATAGAGCAGGTAGTTTGTCCGGCGTGACATAGAGCTGCTGGTTAGCGATCACGAGCAGCTGTATGAACGTCTTTTACAGGAAATATAGACTGGGAGGGGAACCTTGAGGCATGGAACAGACCAAGTGGCATCAACTAAGCGTAGAAGAGCTTCGCAGCACGCTAGGCGTCAGTCTGGAGGAAGGATTGACGGATGAAGCTGTTGCGCAGAAGAGGAAGGTCGCCGGTTCAAATGAGCTGAGTGAAGGAAAACGTATATCCCCAATTACACTGCTGCTTAACCAATTTAAGGACTTTATGGTGCTCGTTTTGATGGGAGCGACACTGGTGTCCGGATTGCTCGGAGAATATTTGGATGCCGTTACTATTGTGGCGATTATTGTGTTAAATGCCATTCTGGGCTTCGTACAGGAATTTCGGGCTGAGCGTTCCCTCCGCGCATTGAAGCAGCTGTCCGCACCTCTTGCCAAAGTTCTTCGGGCTGGTCAGGAAGTGCAGCTTGCTGCCAAACAGCTGGTGCCAGGGGATATCATCCTTGTCGAGAGCGGAGATCGCATCCCGGCGGATGTAAGATGGCTGGAAACGAACAGTCTGGATGTGGAGGAATCGGCACTCACTGGAGAATCGGTCCCAGTAAGCAAGCATTGCAACCCCATTGCAGATGATGCCGTACCGCTCGGCGATCAGAAAAACATTGGATTTATGGGCACCATGGTTACCCGCGGGACGGCCAAGGGCGTTGTCATTCGGACAGGCATGGATACCGAGATGGGTAAAATTGCCGATCTAATCCAAAATACCGAGGAACAGGAAACACCGCTTCAGCATCGTTTGGAGCAATTGGGCAAAATACTCATTTTTGTTGCATTGGGACTTACCGTGATGGTTGTTGTGGCTGGTATTTTGCATGGACAACCGGCGATTGGCATGTTCCTTGCTGGTGTCAGTCTGGCGGTGGCTGCCATACCTGAAGGTTTGCCGGCGATTGTCACGATTGCACTTGCGCTGGGTGTGCAGCGAATGATTAAGCGCAAAGCCATTGTACGAAAATTACCTTCAGTCGAGACACTTGGTTGTGCCTCCGTGATCTGCTCTGACAAGACGGGGACATTAACCCAGAACAAGATGACCGTGACCGATGTATGGCTGGAAGGTCGCAGCATCCAAGTCACCGGGGACGGGTATGCACCGGAAGGACAGATGCTGGAAGACGGCCGGACGGTGGAGCTGAAGAGTGATCAAACGCTGCGAAGACTGCTTCAGATCAGTGCGTTATGTAACAATGCGAGTATTGTGGAAAGCTTCTCGGAAGAGCGCAATAAGAAAAAGGGTAAGGATGGCAAGAAGGAGGCAATCAAGGAGGATGGCGTCGTATGGGAGCTGAAAGGCGATCCAACCGAAGGCGCACTCGTCACTCTGGCCTCCAAAATGGGTCTTACTCCTGCCAGCCTCAAAGAGTTATATGCACGTCAACAGGAGTTTCCGTTCGATTCGGACCGCAAACGAATGTCTGTCCTCATTCAGCATCAGGGTGGCCGCATGGTCTACACCAAAGGTGCTCCTGATGTGTTGATCGGACAATGCAGCTATATTTTATGGGAGGGCAAAGTGGTACCCTTCACTGGAACGTTGAGACAGAAAGTGATGGCTGCAAACGAGAAGATGGCCGGAGCAGCCCTGCGTGTCTTGGGGATGGCTTATCGTGAAGTACGCCCTGAGGAAAAAGTAGATGACGAACATGCTGCCGAAAATCAGCTTGTGTTCGTTGGACTTGCTGGCATGATCGATCCTCCTCGGAGAGAAGTCCGAGATGCAATTGCAACTTGCCGCAGAGCGGGTATCCGGACGGTCATGATCACGGGTGACCACGGGACTACTGCTGAGGCGATAGCCCAGCAGCTGGGCATTCTTCCCCGGGGCGGAGGTTCGTTAAGCGGACAGCAGCTGGCCGGATTGACGGACGATGAGCTGGATAAGCAGGTCGAAGGTATTTATGTATTCTCCCGGGTGTCCCCTGAGCACAAGCTCCGGATTGTAAAATCCCTGCAGCGCAAAGGCCATGTCGTAGCCATGACAGGGGACGGTGTCAACGACGCACCAGCAATCAAAGCGGCGGACATCGGAATTGCGATGGGAATTACAGGAACGGATGTGACGAAAGAGGCATCGGCCTTGATTCTCAGTGATGATAACTTTTCTACTATTGTAGCGGCGATTGAAGAAGGGCGTAATATATATGAGAATATTCGGAAGTTTATTCGGTACTTGCTTGCTTCCAACGTAGGTGAGATTCTAACAATGTTCTTCGCGATGATGATGGGACTGCCGCTGCCGCTCGTGCCCATCCAGATTCTATGGGTGAACCTCGTGACAGATGGCCTGCCGGCCATGGCGCTAGGTGTGGATCAGCCGGAGAAAGACCTGATGGAGCACAAGCCACGCGGCGCCAAGGAAAACATTTTTGCCCGGAGACTGGGCTGGAAAATCATCAGCCGCGGTGTATTGATCGGATTATGTACATTAGGTGCGTTCTGGCTTACCCTTCAAGCCGCTCCGGATCAACCGGGTCAGCTTATCAAAGCACAGTCTGTCGCTTTTGCGACACTTGTTCTGGCTCAGCTTATTCATGTGTTTGACTGCCGGAGTTCGCGCTCCATCTTCCACCGGAATCCGCTCCAGAACAAATATCTGGTTCTTGCGGTGATCTCGTCCGTCGTGCTGATGCTGGTTGTGATGTACGTGGAGCCGCTGCAGCCGATCTTCAAAACCGTACCGCTCGGCATGCGTGAATGGGCCATTTCCATCGTTGCTGCAGGTATCCCAACGTTCCTGATGGGAGCAGGCAGTGTCTGGGGTGGCCGTCGTAACCGTCGCCGGATGGGTCCTGGAAGCTTCGTACCGAAAAGTACAAAGTTTTCGGCATAAAATCAATAGCTTTTCCTTATCGTTTTCGTTATGCTATCCTCAAAATGATTCGGGGCAAAAGCCTTGGACATTTTGCAGGATAGCTTTTTTATGTAAACAGGCAAGAATAACGCTTTGGCAGCAGACTGCCAAAAGGAGTGGGCAAGGATATGGAATTTACAAAAATGCACGGACTTGGCAACGACTTTATCGTTGTATTTGGAGAAAAACAGCTTCCGGCTGATGCAGCAGAGCTTGCTGTGAAATGGTGCAACCGTTTCTTCGGCATTGGTGCGGATGGACTCGTTTATATACTGCCTTCAGAGAAGGCGGATTTTCAGATGCGTATCATGAACTCTGATGGTTCGGAAGCGGAACAATGCGGGAACGCGATTCGCTGTGTAGCGAAGTATGTGTATGACCATGGTCATGTGACATCGGAGAACATCACTATTGAAACCATCGGCGCCGGTGTGCAGCCGGTAACCCTTAATGTACTTGACGGCAAAGTGGCAACCGTTCGTGTAGATATGGGCGAGCCTATTTTGGACGGGCTTCAGGTTCCGACAACAGTGGATGCCAACCCTGTGGTTAACCATACCATTGAAGCGAATGGACAAGAGTTCAAATTCACGGCAGTTTCGATGGGGAATCCCCACGCTGTCATTTATGTAGATGATGCAGTGAACTTTGATCTCTCCACTTGGGGGCCGGTGCTGGAAGTTCATCCGATGTTCCCGAAAAAGATCAATGTTGAGTTTGCCACTGTGCGTGATCGCGGATTCGTTGATATGCGTGTATGGGAACGTGGTGCGGGTCCAACCCTGGCTTGTGGGACCGGAGCTTGTGCAACGCTTGTATCCTCCGTATTGAACGGACACACGGATCGTACAGCAGTGATTAGCCTTAAAGGCGGAGACCTGCATATTGAGTGGAACGAAGCTGACAATCATGTGTATATGACCGGACCGGCAGAGGTTGTTTTCAAAGGAGTCACATCATAAGATGACAGTTTAAGCCAAGAGGCCTTCGGGCCTCTTTTTTTGACTGAATTTCGTGGAAATCCTGTGTTTTTCTACGTTATTGATCGGCTTTTGTGTTACATTAGTATGAAATGATCAGCTAGGCGGGGGGAAAAGGGATGAAGGCGGATTTGCGGAGTGTCTTGCAGGAACGAGTTCTCATTGGAGATGGGGCGATGGGAACATATCTGTACCAAATGGGTTTCCCGGTTGGAATTTCATACGAAGAATTAAATTTGGTCTCACCTGAAGTGGTAGCAGATGTGCATCGTCGTTATTTGGAGGCGGGTACTGAAATATTTGAGACAAATACGTACTCTGCGAACTATGACAAATTGTCCAAGTTCGGACTGGAATCGAAGGTGACGGAAGTCAATCGTGCGGGTGCACGCATTGCCAAGGAGGTCGCCGGTTCAAACGGATACGTTCTAGGGGCCGTGGGTTCCATTCGCGGAGGCAAGCGGACCAATGTATCGACAAGCGAACTGAAGCGTTTTTACGAACAACAGATTTTTGCCCTGCTTGAAGAAGGGGTTGACGGGATTCTGCTTGAAACCTTCTATGATATCGAAGAGATGGATATTGCCCTGCTGCAGGCTCGCAAGCTGAGTGATCTGCCGGTGATTGGGCAGTTTGCAGTTGAGGATATTGGACATACGCTGGATGGATACACGATGCCGGAAGCGTTCCGGATCATGCGTGAGCAGGGGGCGGACGTGATTGGGTTTAACTGCCGCTCCGGTCCAAACGGAATTATGCGTGCCATGGAAACCGTATCCGGGCGAATCGGAGTTCCGATGTCTGTTTACCCTAACGCGGGGGCGGCAGACTATGTCGATGGCCAGTTCCGATATGGTGCCACACCCGAATATTTTGGGCAGACCGCGGTGCAATTCGCCGATCTGGGCGCCCGTATTATCGGTGGATGCTGCGGTACAACGCCTGATCATATTGGGGCAATCGCACAGGCTCTTTCCGAATATACTGCAGCACCCATTGTCCTGCCTGACCCAACAGAAGCCAAACCGCGTATCGTACTGCATGAAAATGTGGATGAACGGTCCGGCCGTGGTGGACAGCCGACCATTGTGGATCTGGTCAAACAGCGCCACACGGTTATCGTTGAACTCGACCCGCCTCGTGACCTGGATATTGCCAAATTCATGAAAGGTGCCGAAACACTGAAAGCCGCTGGTGCGGATGCGCTGACACTGGCTGACAACTCTTTGGCGGTAACCCGCATGAGCAATATGGCTCTGGGACATCTCGTTCAGGATCGTACGGGCTTACGTCCGCTTGTACATATTGCTTGCCGTGACCGAAATCTGATTGGGACCCAATCACACATGATGGGTTTTGACGCTCTCGGTATCAACCACGTGCTTGCGGTTACAGGGGATCCAGCGCGTTTCGGTGATCTTCCCGGATCCAGTTCCGTATACGATCTGACTTCATTTGAAATTATACGTATGATCAAGCAATTGAACGACGGTGTAGCTTTCTCCGGCAAACCGCTTAAACAGAAGGCTGGTTTTGTCATCGGAGCAGCGTTTAACCCGAATGTGAAACATCTGGATAAGGCAGTTCAGAGACTGGAGAAAAAGATTGCCTCCGGTGCCGATTACATTATGACGCAGCCTGTCTATGACCCGCAATTAATCGTAGCTATGCATGAGGCTACCAAACATTTGGAAGTGCCTATTTTCGTTGGTGTAATGCCGCTGGCAAGTGGACGAAATGCAGAATACCTGCACAATGAAGTTCCAGGCATTCAGCTGTCGGATGAGGTACGTTCTCGCATGGCTGGTCTCGAAGGAGAAGAAGGACGGGCCATGGGCGTAAAAATTGCCAAAGAGCTGTTGGATGTTGCAACAGCCCATTTCAAGGGGATCTACCTGATGACTCCGTTTATGTTCTACGGCATGACTGCCGAACTGACCCAATATGTATGGGAGAAGTCCGAGCACCAATGTCCTACTTGTTTCAACCCTAATAATCAATTACAATAGTGTAACGGATGTGATGCCGATGTCATTCAGTATGACCGGATACGGTCAATCCGCCTTTCATTTTGGAGGCTACAAGGTACAATTGGAGATCAAATCCGTCAATCATCGTTACTGTGAAGTGATGATGCGCATGCCGAAAGAATGGACATGTTATGAAGACGGATTGAGGAAAAGAGTACAGAGCCGGCTGAAGCGCGGGCGGATTGATGTTTATGTAATGAAAGAAAAAGATGAAGATCAGGCTCTTCCTGCCGTGCTTAATGAGCAGGCAGTCAGGGCCTATCTGCAGGCAGCAGAACAGCTGGAATCCCGCTTTGGGATGCAGGGCAAACCGAGCATTATGGACATGCTTTCATTGCCGGATGTCATGGTTCATTCCGATGGAACAAGTTCAATTCCGGAGGAAGAGAAGGACGAATGGGAGCGTGTGCTGCAGCAGAGCTTGGAAGAGGCCTTGACCAGTCTGGAGCAAATGCGCGCGCGTGAGGGTCTTCATCTGGCCAGTGATCTGGAACGGCGGATTAGTCGTCTGGAGTCGCTGCATACCGAGATGCTTGCTCTTGCACCTACTGTGGTATCAGATTACCGCAACAAGTTAAGACAAAGGCTTACGGAAATGCAGGAGGAAGGCTCTTTCCCTTTTGACGAGCATAAATTGGGTATGGAAATTGCTGTGTTTGCCGATCGTTCTAACATAGAGGAGGAGCTTACGCGTCTACTCAGCCACTTCGGACAGAGCAGGGAACTGCTGAAGAGTGAAGAGCCGGTAGGCCGCAAGTTGGACTTTCTTATTCAAGAGATGAATCGGGAAGTCAATACGATTGGATCAAAAGCCAACCATTTGGCTCTGGTGAACCGTGTTGTCGAGATGAAGGCGGAGCTGGAGAAAATTCGCGAGCAGGCAGCGAATATCGAATGAACGGCCATATTTCGGCAAGAGAGTCGCATGTATAGGGGGAAGAACCTGATTATGGCAATCAAACTCATTAACATTGGATTCGGTAACATCGTATCGGCGAACCGGATTATATCCATCGTAAGTCCGGAATCGGCGCCGATCAAGAGAATTATACAAGAGGCAAGAGATCGTCATATGCTGATAGACGCAACGTACGGAAGACGTACTCGTGCCGTGATTATTACGGATAGCGATCATGTCATTCTGTCTGCGGTTCAGCCTGAGACGGTCGCCCATCGTCTTTCTTCGAAAGATGATGACAACGACGAATAAAATGGAGTGTAATATGTCTAAGGGATTACTGATAGTGTTGTCCGGCCCATCTGGGGTCGGGAAGGGTACAGTATGCAGCGCTTTGCGCAAACGTGTGCCGGAGTTGATCTATTCTGTGTCTGCAACGACTCGCCAGCCTCGTCTGGGTGAAGAGCATGGTGTGAACTACTTCTTCAGAAGTCATGAAGAGTTCCTGAACATGATTGCTGAAGACCAGCTGCTGGAGCATGCAGAATATGTAGGTAACTATTACGGAACACCACGTGACTTTGTCGAGAAAACCATTAACGAAGGCCGCGACATCATTCTTGAGATTGAAGTTCAAGGCGCGTTAAAAGTGAAAGAGAAGTTCCCGGAAGGGATTTTTGTATTTCTGCTGCCTCCTTCATTGGACGAGCTCAAAGATCGCATCCAGGGACGCGGTACGGAGAGTCAGGCAACTATTGATCACCGGATGTCCGTAGCCGTGGATGAGATTAGTCTGCTGGAGCAGTACGATTACGCTGTCGTTAATGACGAGATTGATTTGGCGTGTAAACGAATAGAAAGCATTATTATCGCCGAACATTGTAAGATCAATAAATAATTTTTTTGGCTGCCGCAGGATGCAATTATTCGGAGAACTGCTGACATATATCTATAGATAGTCGGGCGAGGTTCGGTTCATGTGAACGACGGAATGGTTGCATTCTGTTAGGCGGGTCAAAGGGATTATACTAATGCAAAGAGGTGTTTTGTAAACATGCTGTATCCTTCTATTGATGAAATGATGAACAAAGTCGACAGCAAGTATTCTCTTGTTGTTGCTGCTTCCCGCCGGGCCAGACAGCTTCGTGAAGGCGAAAAAACGGATCTGAGAAATGCAAGATCCCATAAACAGGTTGGCGTTGCACTCGAAGAAATTTATGGTGATCATCTCGTTGTCATCAAAGGACAGGACGAAGAGGAAGAAGAGTAAGCCGCCTGCGGCTGCTCTTCAACTGCATACGGCGCAAGCCGGACTTATTTGACAACCGCGAGGTTGTTATTTTTTTCTCTATTCATCGTTTATACGTCGTATATATCGGGGGAAATAACCATGTTGAACGGTAAAAAAATCGTACTTGGCGTGACTGGCGGCATAGCCGCATACAAGGCGGCTACATTATGCAGTAGACTGGTGCAAAAAGGGGCGGACGTTCACGTCATTATGACGGACTCTGCCAAACAGTTTATTACCGAATTAACGCTGCAAACGTTGACCCGAAATGTAGTCTACAGTGATACATTTGATGAGCGTGAGCCATCAGTTGTATCACATATTCATTTGGCCGATATGGCCGATCTGGTTCTGGTTGCCCCGGCAACAGCCAACGTTATTGCCAAAATGGCACATGGCATGGCCGATGACATGCTCTCCACAACACTACTGGCAACGACCGCCCCGGTAATGATCGCACCTGCCATGAATGTTCATATGTATGATCACCCTGCAGTACAGCACAATATGCGTCTGCTTTCCGAGCGAGGAACACTGATGATTGAACCAAGTGAAGGACAGCTCGCATGTGGATACGTAGGTAAAGGGCGTTTAGAAGAGCCGGAGACGATTGTTGAGGTGGTTGAACGTTTTTTTGAAGATCAGGCAGCAGCTAAACCAGGCTTGAAACAACAGTCCGCCTTGTTAAAAGGCAAAAAAGTGATCGTGACGGCGGGCGGTACGATTGAGCGTATTGATCCTGTCAGATATATTACCAATGACTCTTCCGGCAAAATGGGATTTGCCATCGCTGCAGCAGCACGTGATTTGGGGGCAGAGGTTACGCTTGTTATGGGCAGTACACAAGTTCAGCCGCCAACGAATGTGGAAGTAATTCGGGTGCAGTCTGCCCAGGATATGTACGAAGCGGTCTCGAGTCACTGGGATCGTGCTGATATCGTTGTTAAGGCTGCGGCAGTTGCCGATTACCGTCCCAAGGAAGTACATGAGGAGAAAATCAAAAAGAAAGGCGATACGCTATCGCTGGAGCTTGTTAAAAATATAGATATTCTTGAAACATTAGGTAAGCAAAAGAGTCATCAATTTCTAATTGGTTTTGCCGCAGAAACCCATTCTGTAGAGATGTACGCAAGGGAGAAGCTGGAGCGGAAAAACTGTGATCTGATCGTAGCCAATGACGTTGCCCAGCCGGGTATCGGATTTGGAGCAGATACCAATGCGGTTCATATTTATGACCGTGAAGGGTTGGTGGAAGAGCTTCAGGTGATGTCTAAGGAGGACATAGCTCACCGATTGCTTGCGATTGCGGCGGAGCGCATTGCCGGGAGGAATTAAATATGGAGATCGCCAAGGTTATTGTCGATGTTCCGGTGAAACAGACCGATCGGCCCTTTGATTATCTGGTGCCGGAATCGATGCGTGATTGGATTGAGATTGGCAGTCGGGTAGGTGTGCCGTTTGGACATCGAACCGTTCAGGGCTTTGTGGTTGATCTTGTACCGCGTACCGGAACAGAATCCTTCAAGTTGAAGCCCATTCAGGAACTGTTGGACATCGTTCCTCCCTTATTAGAAGATCTGGTGCAGCTCGCCGAGTGGATGAGTGAGCGATATGCCAGCAACCGCATTTTGTCGCTGCAGGTCATGGTGCCGACTGCACTGAAAGGTAAAGCGGAACGATATATCTCCATTGGGGATGCACTGGATGGACAGCAGACCGGAGCAAAGGCGGATGAAGATGTCCTCTTCGTGTGGGGAGAGGAGTCCACCTCGGAGAAAGTGCAGCAGGACATTATACGTTTTGTGAAAAGCCGGGGACAGGTGCCTTTGCAGCAATTGAGCCGTAAATACCCCAATCATGCCGCGTTGATCAAAAAGCTTCTGCTTGGCGGTATATTGCTGGAGAGCCAGGCAATCAAGGACAAGCTAAACAAAAAAACGATGAAGGCAGTGGATTTGGCGGTAGATGCGGCTGCGGCGGAGGAGGCACTTGCATCTTTCCCGGCGAAGGCTCAGCGGCAGAAGGAGGTTCTTGCTTTTCTGCTGGAAATGAAGGAACTGCTGCCAATGCCGATGAAAGAATTGCTGGCCACGCTTCAAGTGTCTGCGGCTACCGTCAAAGGGCTTGAGGAGAAAGGGCTGCTTGTAACGGAAGACGTGGAAGTCTTTCGTGACCCTTACCAGGGAAGGAAGTTTCGCGCCACTGAACCGCTTGCTCTTACTGCAGAGCAGCAGAACGTGTACGATAAAATTAATGGCCGATTACAGGAAAGGCGCCATGGCGTCTTTTTGTTACATGGTGTAACAGGCAGCGGTAAAACCGAAGTATATCTGCAGACGATTCAGCAATGTATTGAACAGGATCGGCAGGCGATTGTGCTTGTGCCTGAGATTGCCCTCACACCACAAATGGTTGAGCGGTTTAAAGGACGATTCGGAGACCAGGTTGCTGTTATGCACAGCCGTCTTTCGGGTGGAGAGCGTTATGATGAATGGCGCAAAATCCGGGAAGGCCAAGTAAAGGTAGCCATTGGCGCGCGTTCCGCTGTTTTTGCTCCATTTGACCGACTGGGTCTAATTATTATGGATGAGGAACATGAAACTTCTTACAAACAGGAAGAAACGCCGAAATACCATGCCCGTGATGTAGCTGTAAAAAGAGCACAGCAGCATCAGGCTGTTGTGGTTCTGGGCTCCGCGACGCCTTCGCTGGAAAGTTACTATGCCGCACGTTCGCAGAGCAATGATGATTTTGCCCCGCTGCTGCTGGAAATGCCTACTCGGG
The DNA here is from genome assembly GCF_009664365.1 of Paenibacillus xylanilyticus. Classification (NCBI taxonomy): domain Bacteria; kingdom Bacillati; phylum Bacillota; class Bacilli; order Caryophanales; family Paenibacillaceae; genus Paenibacillus; species Paenibacillus xylanilyticus. Next base: position 4,466,518 of record NZ_CP044310.1, on the reverse strand, counting down.
CCCTTGGCAACAATCTGCCGGATGTGCGAATCATTGATATGCGGGAAGAGTTGAAGGATGGCAACCGTTCGATGTTTAGCCGGGCTCTGCACAAGGGACTGGAGGAACGGTTGGAGCGCGGGGAGCAGACCGTTTTGCTGTTGAACCGCCGAGGCTATTCCACTTTTGTCATGTGCCGAAGCTGCGGTTATGTGGCCGGTTGTCCCGAGTGTGATATTTCACTGACGTATCACCAGCGTTCAAACAATCTTCGTTGTCACTATTGCGGGTATGCGGAAGCTGCTCCGGAGGTATGTCCTGAATGTGGCAGTGAACATATCCGTTACTTCGGTACAGGTACGCAGCGAGTGGAGGAAGAATTGGCCAAGCTGTTCCCGGGAATTCGTGTAATCCGCATGGATGTGGACACAACGACGGAGAAGGGGTCGCATGAGAAACTTCTGAAGCAGTTCCGGGAGAAAAAAGCGGATGTGCTGCTGGGTACCCAGATGGTTGCCAAAGGATTGGATTTTCCGGATGTCACCCTGGTTGGTGTCATCACGGCAGACTCGGCACTGAACCTGCCCGATTTCCGGGCTGCCGAGAAGACCTTCCAGCTGTTGACCCAGGTAGCGGGCCGTGCCGGGCGCCATCAGTTGCCTGGTGAGGTCTTTGTGCAGTCCTATACACCGGAGCACTATTCCATTGGGCATGCAAGCCAGCATGATTATGTTTCTTTTGTGCGTGAGGAACTGCTTCACCGCCGGAATCTGCAATACCCGCCGTATTGCCGCCTGATTCTGGTGACCTTTTCGCACGAGCAATTGCCTGTACTGATCCGGCTGGCCGAAAATTACACACGTCTGTTGAAAGAACGTGCCAATGCAGCGGGCTGGCTGGGAAGCCTTGACCGTTTCAGCAACGATGCCTTCGACGTGCTGGGGCCTGTAGCCTCGCCCATTCCCCGGATCAAGAATAGATACCGATTCCAATGTATGATAAAATGGCGGGGGGATGTAGACGCTATCGGAATCGCCCTGGAAACAGCTCGGCGCATGGACGATGATGTTCAGGCGCAAAAACTGCTCATTAGTTTGGATGTAGACCCGCAAATGTTAATGTAAGCATGATGCATCGTTTTCCATGGACACTTTGTGTGATAAAAATTGGGAAAATGATTAGAGCAAAATGTGGATGTGAACAAGCGGTATAAACATAGATTAGTAACAAAGCAAATGATAATCAAAAGAATGATACCCAACATGAGATTTGGGTTAGGAAGGTGCTTACAACATGTCGATTCGTATTATTGTTAAAGAACCAGATGAGGTGCTTCACAAAAGAGCCAAGGAAGTTACAAAAGTAACACCCAATGTACAAAAACTGCTGGATGATATGGCAGATACCATGTATGACGCTGAAGGCGTAGGTCTTGCTGCCCCTCAAGTAGGCATTTTGAAACGCCTGATTGTCATTGATGCTGGGGATGAACAAGGCCTCATCAAAATGATCAATCCTGAAATCATCGCAAGCGAAGGCGAACAGTTTGGACCGGAAGGCTGTCTGAGTATTCCTGGTATTAACGGCGACGTTCGCCGTTTTGAGACAGTTACCGTTAAAGGCTTGGACCGTGAAGGAAATGAACTGATTATTACGGGCAGCGGTCTGTTGTCCCGGGCATTCCAGCACGAGATTGATCACCTGGATGGTGTACTCTTCACGGATATCGCTGAGAAGGTGTACGAAATTGCAGCCGATCAGACTGGACCGCGACGTAATTAAGGAGTGATGGATTTGAATATTGTTTTTATGGGTACCCCGGAATTTGCTGTCCCTTCTCTGGATATGCTCATCGCTGAGGGTTATAACGTGGTGGGGGTAGTCACCCAGCCCGATAAACCGCAAGGCCGCAAAAAAGTGCTCACGCCAACGCCTGTTAAGGCTGCGGCTGAGCGCCATGGCCTGCCCGTATTTCAACCTGTGAAGCTGCGTGATCCTGAATCCGTGGCCAGATTGGCTGAATGGAAGCCTGATTTGATTGTGACTGCAGCATTTGGGCAGATTTTACCGAAGGCCGTATTGGATATACCTGTGCGAGGCTGTGTGAATGTGCATGGTTCTCTTTTGCCTAAATATCGTGGTGGTGCTCCTATTCAGCGCTCCATTATTAACGGGGAGTCCGTAACAGGAGTTACCTTGATGTATATGGCAGAAGGTTTGGATACCGGTGACATGATCTCTCGTGTGGAAGTTCCAATTACCGATGAGGACACCTCCGGCACCATGTTTGTGAAGCTCAGCGATGCAGGCTCCAAGCTGCTGCAAGCAGAAATGCCCCGTCTTATTGCGGGGGAAACCACGGCTGTCCCTCAGGATGAAGCCGAAGCTTCGTATGCCCGCAATCTGACTAGAGAAGACGAGAAAATAGACTGGAATCGAACATCCCGTGAAATCTATAACCAGATCCGTGGTCTTGTTCCGTTCTCTGGTGCATTTACAATGTGGGACCAGCAGGTGTTTAAAGTATGGGCTGCTGCTAATCCCAATCAGATGGAAGCTTCAGAGACTGGAGCCAAAGGACAAGCTGAACCTGGTACAGTGCTGCAGCTGAATGCATCCGGTATCGAGGTACAGACGGGCAACGGTTCACTCTGGCTGACAGAAGTTCAGCCGGCCGGCAAAAAAGCGATGAAGGCGGCTGACTTTGGCCGCGGCGGTACGCTGAAACCGGGCACGGTGTTACGATGAGTGAGAATAGATCCGGCAGATCCGTAGACAGTCCGAGCAGAGGTAACGCTAAACAGAACCGACGCCCGAATCCAGGGAAACCGGGTGGTTCCAGAACTGCTGGGGGCTCCCGAACCTCGGGAGAAGCTTCGAGCGCTCAGCGGCCCAAAACTTCTCCACGCGCACTTGCAGTGAAGGTGCTAAGTGCTGTGGAACAGGATGGAGCTTACAGTAATCTGGAGCTCAATCGTCGTCTGAAAGAGGCGGAGCTTAGTCCTGCTGATGCCGGGCTGGCAACCGAGCTGGTATACGGAACCATTGCAAGACTAAACACGCTTGATTATTTCTTGGAACGTTTTGTAGCCAAAGGAATGGCCAAGCTCCAGCCATGGGTACGAAGTCTCCTTCGGATCAGCGTCTATCAGATGCTGTATCTGGATCGGATTCCGGAACATGCTGTTGTCAGTGAAGCCGTCAATCTGGCGAAGAAACTGGGTCACCAGGGTATCTCGGGTATGGTCAATGGCGTTCTGCGCAACATGATCCGTAACCGGGATGAATTGCAGATTCCGAATGATCTGCCAGCTGCTGAACGCATCGCACTGGAACACTCTCATCCACTGTGGATGGTTGAACGCTGGATCGGCCAATACGGTGAAGAGACAGCAGAAGCGATCTGCAAGGCCAATAATGAACCACCGGCAGTGAGTGTCAGGGTAAATACGACAATGACCACACGTGAGAAACTGATGCACGAGATGGAGAGCACGGGTGCAGTGGTGGAGCCTTCCCGGATAAGTCCTGACGGCATTCTTGTACGCAGCGGTGGAAATATGGCACTAACGTCATGGTATCGGGATGGATTGTTCTCAGTACAGGACGAAAGTTCCATGCTGGTGGCAGAAGCGGTCGCACCTGAAGAAGGTCAAACCGTGCTGGATTGCTGTGCAGCTCCTGGCGGCAAGACAGCTCATATGGCCGAGAAAATGCAGGACCGTGGACGGATTATTGCCAATGACGTGCATGCACATAAGCGTCAGCTTATCATGGATCAGGCAGACCGGTTGGGTCTGAGCTGTATCGACGCAGTAACCGGAGATGCCCTGGATCTGGATGCACGTTATCCACATGCTTCGTTCGACCGGATCCTTCTGGATGCACCTTGCTCAGGTCTCGGTGTCATTCGCCGGAAGCCGGATGTCAAATGGACCAAATCGCCTGAAGACATCGAAGATATCTCGGGGCTGCAGCGAGAATTGCTGGACCGGGTTGCACCGTTGCTGAAGCCGGGCGGTGTTCTGGTATACAGCACATGTACGATTGAGCCGGCAGAGAATGAACTTATGGTCGCTGACTTCCTGAAGCGCCATCCTGAATACCAGGCCGTGGATTCTGCCTGGACCGGAACCGAGATGGAAAAGTGGAATCCGGTGAACGGGGGAGTGCAGATTCTACCCCAGTATGCACATAGTGACGGCTTTTTCATTGCAAGGCTGACTCGTGCAGCCGATGAGTAAATCCATAGCAAGCAAGGAAGGCCGCCGGGGGGAACTTCGGCGGATTTCTTTTGTAATGGGGTGCGGCTTGTGCGCCGAGGTGTTATAATGCATGAAGTGCAGGACTCTAGGGCATACATGGATGTAAAGTGGTCTTTGTGATAGAATAGGAAGAATGAAAAGAAAAGAAGGAATAGGTGTTGACAACAAAATGAAACCTTTTATATATGATTTTTCCCTGGAAGAGCTGCAGCAATGGGCTGTTGAGAATGGGGAACCCGCTTTTCGCGGTGGTCAGATTTTCGACTGGATTTATGTGAAACGAGTAAATGATTTCAGTGAGATGACGAACCTGTCCAAAGCATTGCGCGAGAAGCTGGCAGAGCAATTTGAATTTGTAACCCTTACCGAAATTACGAAGTTTGAATCCAAGGATGGAACGGTGAAGTTCCTGTTCGGTCTCCATGATGATCATGCCATCGAAACAGTTATCATGAAACACAATTACGGTAACAGCATCTGTGTAACAACACAGGTAGGCTGCCGGATCGGTTGTACATTCTGTGCATCCACACTGGGCGGACTGAAGCGTAACCTGACAGCAGGTGAGATTGTTGCTCAGGTCGTACAGGCTCAGAAGATTCTGGATGAGCGCGGCGAACGTGTAAGCAGTATTGTCATCATGGGTTCGGGCGAACCGTTTGAGAACTATGAAGCAACCATGACTTTCCTGCGCATCATGATTCACGAAAAGGGCCTGAATATCGGTCAGCGCCACATCACGGTGTCCACAAGCGGAATTGTACCAAACATCTACAAGTTTGCGGACGAAGATACACAGATTAACCTGGCGATTTCCATCCATGCACCGAATGATGCGCTGCGTTCCAAATTGATGCCGGTAAACCGTCGTTTTCCTTTTGACGATGTGATGGAATCCCTTCGGTATTACCTCGCCAAAACGGGCCGGAGAATCACATTTGAATATGCACTTATCGGTGGCGTGAACGATCAGCCGGAACATGCTGCGGAACTCGCAAGTGTACTCAAGAACATGCTCTGCCACGTGAACCTGATTCCAGTCAATCACGTACCTGAACGCAAGTATGTGAGAACATCGAGAAGCGACATTTTCAATTTCCAGAAGATTCTTTCGGAGCAGGGTGTTAATGTAACCATTCGTCGTGAACAGGGACATGATATTGCTGCCGCTTGCGGCCAGCTTCGTGCAAAGCATATGGAGTTGAGGTGAGAACGTTTTGATCAAAACAGTTCATGTGAGCCATATCGGACGTGTGCGTTCGGTTAATGAAGATTCAGCCTGGATCCGCAATCTGGAGACAGGGTATATACTGGGTATTGTCGCTGATGGCATGGGCGGGCATCTCGCTGGAGATACCGCCAGCCGTCTGGCAGTTGAGACATTGGTGCATGACCTGGGGACATTGGAACCGGGGCTGTCACATGCATCCTTGTCTGCTGCCCTCAGCGATGCTATTTTGCATGCCAACGAAGTGATATATCGGACTGCATCCGGAGACGACAAATACCATAACATGGGCACGACCGTGGTTGCTGCCTTGTTGAATGATGCAGAGGGTGTTATCGGTCATATCGGGGACAGCCGAGCTTACAAAATTGCAAACAAACAAGTGATCCAGTTAACGGAAGACCATACCCTGGTGAATGAATTGTTTAAAAATGGTCAGATCAGCAAGGAAGACGTATCTCATCATCCGCGTCGCAACGTGCTGACCCGTGCTCTTGGAACAGATGCAGAAGTCAAAGTGGATCTGGATCCGATCAAGCTGGAAACAGGTGAAGTTCTGCTGTTGTGCAGTGATGGACTTAGCAATCTGGTCAGCAATGAACAGCTCGTTCAAGTGGCAGGAAATCAGGAGCTGCCGCTGGAAGAGCGTGCGGATCGTCTGCTTCAGCTGGCTCTGCTGGCTGGCGGAGATGATAATATCACGGTTGCGCTGTTTGAAGTGCAGCAGGAAGGTTCCGTGGTGACGGAAACGGGGTGTGAGTCATGATAGGGCACCAGCTAGGCGGACGCTATGAAGTCATCGAGCGTGTTGGCGGTGGCGGCATGGCACTTGTGTACAAGGCTCAGGATCTGCTTCTGAACCGGAATGTGGCGATCAAGGTGCTGAGACAGCAATTTGTACATGATGAGGAATTCATCCGACGTTTCCGTCGCGAAGCGCAGTCAGCTGCATCCTTATCTCACCCCAACGTTGTCAGCATCTATGATGTTGGTCAAGAAGATGACGTTCATTATATTGTCATGGAGTATGTAGAAGGCAAAAACCTGAATGAGATTATAAAAGAGCGGGCTCCGCTGCAGGTGGATGAGGCTGTTCGAATTGCTTCCCAAATTGCAGACGCCCTGGATCATGCACATCATAATCAGATCATTCATCGGGATATCAAACCGCATAATATATTGATTGGCCGAAATGGCCGTGTGAAGGTTACCGATTTCGGGATTGCCCGAGCGGTTACCTCCACAACGATTACACAGACTGGTTCCGTAGTCGGATCGGTGCACTATTTTTCACCAGAGCATGCCAAAGGAATTGTTACTGGCGAGAAGTCGGATTTATATTCTCTCGGTATCGTACTCTATCAAATGCTGACTGGGCAGCTTCCGTTCCTCGGCGAGAGTCCGATCAGTGTTGCTTTGAAGCATCTGCAGGAAGAATTTGATGAACCTCGCAAATTCAACCCGCTGATTCCGCAAAGTGTGGAAAATGTGATATTGAAATCCATGCGAAAAAATCCGCAGGAGCGATATCAGTCGGCCAAGGAAATGCAGAACGATCTGGAAACCTGTTTGATGCCAGAGCGTCGCAATGAAAACAAGATCGATTTCCCGGATGAGGATGATGTGGATCAGACCCGTGTCATGCCTGCCATCAAACCGGAACCACGTGGAATTACTTCTACGGGCGCGGCTCCGGTCATGGAATCGGACGAGGAGAACCATAAAGGCAAGCCCAAGACGAAAAACTGGAAAAAACCAACACTATTGATCTCATTGACTGTCTTAATTCTAATTGCCATGGTTGGTGTTGTGTGGTACGTCAAAGGCATGCTCGTTGTGCCTGAAGTGAAAGTGCCAAATGTCGTAAACCAGACTGAAGAAAAGGCACGCCAGATGTTACAGGATGAAGGTTTGGTTGTGAGCGATGATGTCATCCGGCAGTATAAGGAAGGTGTCGATCCCGGTATCGTATTCGAACAAAGCCGAAACGAAGGTGATGTGGTCAAGGCAGGATCGGAAATTCAACTTAGTGTTGGAGCTGAAAAGGAACTGACCAAAATGATCAGCGTCGAAGGTGATTCCTACGAGGATGCGGTCAAGGATCTGACGAATCTGGGAATCAGTGAGGATCGGATCAAACGTAAAGATGAATATTCTAATGACGTTGCATCAGGCTTGGTTATTTCCCAGACCCCTGGGGCCGATCAAGAATTTGATCCGGAACAGACCGAAATTGTCTTAACCGTCAGTAGAGGCGCGGAAACTGTGAAGATGCCAGATTTGAAAAATCGCACCCGCAACGAAGCAGAGCAGATGATCAAGTCTGCCGGACTGGTTCTGGCTCAGGTTCAGGAAGAGCCGAGCTATACGGTTGATAAAGGGAAGGTCACCCAACAATGGCCTGTGGAAGCTGGAACCGATGTGAAACCTGGTGACAAAATTACCATTTTCGTCAGCACCGGATATCCGCCTGAGGCATTGGAGTATTCCTTCAATATCAATGTTTCGCCAAAAGAAGAGGGCAAGAACAGCAAAATCCGGATTACATTTGAGGATGCCCGAGGCAAGAACCAGGAATGGGGAACGCGTACCATTAACAAGTCCTATCAGGCCCTAACCATTCCGCTTGTTCTGGCTCCGAATGAAAATGGTGCTGTATCTGTATATCGGGATGGTCAATTTCTGGATACGTACGTGGTTACCTACGCTGAAGCCAAAAATGGCACCGTAGTCGTGCCATCCATTGAGCCAGAGATCAGTAATCAGCCACCACCAGCGAATGAGCCTGAAGAAGGCGGCGGCGGTGACGAAGGCAGCGTGGACGGCAACCAGGAAGGTGAACCTGATTCGACTCCTGCTGACGGTGAAGAAGATAATGAAAGTGAAGATACGTCTGCCATGAATAATGGTAAAGGTAAAGATAAAGGTCATGGAAAAGATAAGAAGAGTGAGGTCGTAAACGCAACAAGCCGTCCGTAAGGACGGCTTATTGCTGACGTTAGGTTGGAATGCACCGCAAATCAAAGGAGGGCGACGGAGCTATGCCTGAAGGTATCATCGTAAAAGCGCTAAGCGGTTACTATTATGTCATGCCACTGTTAGAAAACGGGGTGCCTTCGGTTGAAGGCTCCGCCGTTCAATGCCGAGCGAGAGGCATATTCAAAAAGAGAGGCGTATCTCCGCTTGTCGGTGATCGCGTCAGCTATATGCTGACAGAGAATGGCGAAGGAACAGTAGATGAGATTCGGGAACGGGAGACGGAGTTAATTCGTCCGCCTGTTGCGAACGTCAGTCTGGCTGTTCTTCTGTTCTCCGTTAAAGAACCGGACATGAACCTCAATCTGCTGGACAAATTTCTCGTACATATCGAGCAGGCGGGACTGGATGCTCTAATTGTATTAACGAAGCAGGACCTCGTAGATCCTGAGAAGGACACCAGGGACACTGTAGCTGAGGTTAAGGCTCTCTATGAACAGATTGGGTATGAAGTCATCTCGACCAGTTCGCGAACCGGTGAGGGCAATGAACTACTCAAAGAGCGTCTTGCAGGCAAGATCAGTGTGTTCTCGGGTCAGTCCGGTGTAGGTAAGTCATCCATGCTTAATGCCCTGATGCCAGGGCTGACACTCGAAACAAGTGAAATCAGTATGCGTCTTGGCCGCGGCAGACATACGACCAGGCACGTTGAATTGATCCCGCTGGATAACGGCGGATTTGTAGCAGATACTCCCGGATTCAGCCAACTGGACTTTCTCGAAATTGGTGTGGAGGAATTATCCACCTGTTTCCGTGAATTTGCCCAGTATGCGGATCAGTGCAAATTCCGCGGCTGTACCCATACACATGAGCCCCAGTGCCGAGTACTTGCTGCCAAGGAGGAAGGTCTAATCTCCGAAAGCCGTTACCGGCATTATGAGCAGTTCCTTACAGAAATGAAAGACAAGAAGCGGAGGTACTAATTATGATTAAAATTGCTCCATCCATCTTATCTGCAGATTTTGCACGTCTTGGTGCTGAGGTAGCTGAGGCGCAAGCTGCTGGAGGCGACTGGATTCACGTTGATGTCATGGACGGTCATTTCGTTCCGAATATTACGCTGGGCCCTGCCATTGTGAAAGCTATTGCACCACATACCAACCTGCCACTGGATGTACATCTAATGATTGAGAATCCGGAACGGTATGTTGAGGAATTTGCCAAAGCAGGAGCGGCTGTTATTACCGTTCATGCCGAGGCATGTGTACATTTGCACCGTGTGATTCATCTGATTAAGGAACAGGGAGTCAAGGCGGGAGTTGCCCTGAATCCAGGAACACCTGCCAGTGCCATTCAGGAAGTGCTGGATGACGTGGACATGGTTCTGGTCATGACCGTGAATCCTGGGTTTGGCGGACAAGCATTCATCTCGGGAACCATGAACAAGATCAGACAGATTCGCAGCTGGCTGAATGAAAAAGGACGCCATGACGTACACATCGAGGTGGACGGGGGAATTGCAGCCGATACAGCACCACTCGTTGTTGAAGCAGGAGCGGATGTACTTGTCGCAGGTAGTGCGGTATTCGGACGTGAGGACCGTGCAGCCGCTATTGCCGAAATCCGTAGCAGCTACGGAGGCTGATCTATGGGCCTTAAGGAGACGCTGTGGACAATGGCTGCGAGCCTTGTAACGGGATTAGTGCTTGCGTTATTTGCCGTCATTCAATCCCCATACAATGCGCTTACCTCACTGATTGGCGTGGGCGTTGTCATTATGTATTTTCGAAAGTTTGATCGTACACGATCGCGTGTTACCTTCGTCATATTCAGCATACTGTATTACTTGCTGAGCGTATTCATGATCGCTGTCTATCAATTTGTTCCTGCCCAAACGTAAATGAGCTGTTCTTCGGGCTCGTCATGTTGGAATAGGGACAGGTGGTTCCGCATAAATATGGTTACATGAGCAGGTTTCTCATGTAGCCTTTTTTGTCGTGTTTAAGGTGAAGAAGGCCCTGAAGCATAGGATACGGCGGATGCATGAGCATGATGGGGAGGGTGAAGTATGAAATTTTACACATTCAAACTGCCGAAGTTTTTGGGAGGGTTTGTAAAGGCGATCCTTAATACGTTTCAAAAGAACTGATAAGATCAAGGGCAGGCTCAAAAGGCGAATACCGCCGCTATGGCTTCAGGACGAATGGGGAATCCGACCTGAGAAGTGCCATGCGGCGGGCATTCACATGCTTGTGCAGGTATTTATGTACTTTTTTGAATACCAAAAAAGCACCTGCAAGGAACAAGGTGCTTTTTGCTTATCCGATTTATAGTAGCTTTGCGTGATTATACGCGAGTCACTTTACCGGCTTTCAGTGCACGGGTGCTTACGTATACACGTTTTGGTTTACCGTTCACGAGAATGCGGACCTTCTGAACGTTTACGCCCCAAGAACGACGGTTACGGTTGTTAGCGTGGGATACGTGGTTACCGGTGCCCGGTTTCTTACCTGTCACATAACATTTGCGAGACATAGATTACACCTCCTATCCTAAAATAACCAGTTGCCTTCGGAGAGACGAAAGTCATTCCTTAAAGGCTAAATTGTTCTTCCTGACCATAATGGCCAGGCTCCAGTAGCTAATGGCGTTGTTCAAGCCGGCATGGCCGGATCATTTCCATTACTTAACCTGCATAAAACAATACTTGAATATAATATCATACCCAAAAAAGCTTCGTCAACTGATCCAAAAACTTTATTTATTTCTCCTGCCTAATATAGTACAATGTTGAATAGTCCATAATACAGCGGTGAACAGGCTGTTGCCGCGAGAAAGCCGGAGATTTGACCGTCCCAAGAGGTCGGTGGTCTGCAATTTGGCAACGCTGTGCGCTGTGACATTTCCATCACTGGCACCAGTCTCCATGCGGCATTCATGCCGGCTCTCGATACCGGTGCATATCCGTATGCCCCGAACTAGGGCTTCAGCGGTTGCAAGATATCGGTGGCTCGGCCGCCCAGACCGTAGATCCGGATGACATGTTGAATTGTATGCCTTTGCCGGACAAGGTGTGGACGAAGAATGACGTAGAAGCGTCAACGCATGAACAGACCAGTTAACATCTTGGTGCAAGATGTTCGTGTATCAAGCTAGGAAGGGGAATTCTCACTTGAGTATACGTTCTTTAAATGGAACAGATTTCACCGCAATGGTACTTGCCGGCGCGGAACAACTTGGACAGCATGCAGAGCACGTCAATTCCCTGAATGTTTTCCCTGTGCCGGATGGCGACACGGGAACGAACATGAATTTGACAATGAGTGCGGGAGTTGCAGAGATTAAACGCAAGAGTTCTGCCTCCATCGGAGAAGCTGCCGGTATTTTATCGAAAGGCCTGCTTATGGGTGCCCGGGGGAATTCTGGCGTTATTTTATCGCAGTTGTTCCGTGGGTTCAGTCGTTCAGCTGCTCCTTATGAGGAACTGAATACGCTCCAATTTGCAGCAGCCCTCCAAAACGGCGTGGACGCAGCGTATAAAGCTGTCGTGAAGCCTGTCGAAGGAACCATTCTTACCGTGGCTAAGGAAGCAGCGAAACATGCCAGCTACTATGCAAGACGGACGAATGATATTACCGAATTAATGAATGAAGTATTGTTAAAAGCAAAAGAGGCACTGGCAACGACTCCGGAATTGCTGCCTGTACTAAAACAGGTTGGCGTCGTGGATTCGGGTGGACAGGGGCTTGTATATATTTACGAAGGTTTTATGGAAGTACTGCTGCAGACTGACGGTGTTAGCCGTGCATCCCTGCAAAAAGAAGTACAACCATCTGTGGCATCGTCCGCATTGAAACCGGCTGTACCGGCAGAAGAAGTGCCTACGAAGCCTGCACAGCAGGTCATTGCTCCAGAGATGCCGTTGTCTGCACAGGCTAGACTGGAAACGGAAGATATCGAATTCCTGTATGATATGGAATTCTTCATTAACCGCCAGCTTGGAGATAATGCAGGCGTGGCATTCGATGATGAGGCATTCCGGAAAGCGTTGTCAGTTAATGGAGATTCCATCATCATTATTGCTGACGACGAAGTGATCAAAGTGCATGTGCACTCCAAGACACCTGGTGATGTACTGAATCTGGCACTTCGTTACGGCGAAATTACTCAGATTCATATTTTGAACATGCGTGAACAGCATAGAGACTTGCTGACGGCGGGCATGGACATTGCGCCTTCTCCTGAATTGTTTGCAGAGATTCCGCCTGAAACGACGCGCAGTCATGAAGAGGCAGTACCTCCGGCAGATGAGATGGCTCCGTATGGTTTTATCGCTGTATCTTCAGGCGAGGGTATTGCGGAAATCTTCCAAAGCCTCGGAGTGGACGTTGTTCTCTCCGGCGGACAGACGATGAATCCAAGTACCGAGGACTTTGTGAATGCAGTTCGCTCGATCGCTGCGGAACAGGTATTTATTTTGCCGAACAATTCCAATATTGTTCTTGCTGCCGAACAGGCACGAGAACTGCTTGAAGACGAACGCCGGATCACGGTGATCCCGAGCAAAACCATTCCGCAAGGAATGGCAGCTGCGTTTGCCTTCCAAGAGGATGAGTCTGCTGATACCAACCGTGATCAGATGCTGGAAGCCATTGGCCGCGTGCAGTCGGGTCAGGTTACTCATGCCGTAAGAGACACTCAGTACGATGAGCTGGATATCAAGGCAGGCCATTACATTGGTATCCACAATTCCAAAATCGTTGCGACAGATGAAAGCATGCTGCGTGCGTGTGAAGGATTGCTGCAGCAGATGATGGAGAGTGGAGATGAAGTGGTTACCATCCTCGAAGGGGAAGAAGCTGACTCTGAGGTTACTGCTGCACTTGCGGCATGGTTGGAGTCACTATATCCTGATGCTGAGGTGGAGGTACATTCCGGAGGACAGCCCGTTTATTATTATTTGTTCTCTGTGGAGTCCTGATAGTACACTCACGCAAGGAGGAATCTCGCTTGAGCCATAAGATTGCGATAGTAACAGACAGTACCGCAGATATACCGGAAGAGCTTGTCCGTAAATACGGAATTCATGTGGTTCCACTGCGCGTGCTGTTTGGTGAAGAAAGTTATGCAGACGGCGTGGATCTGACTTCGGAACAGTTTTATGCCAAATTGGAGAAGGCTTCGGCGTTACCTACAACGTCACAGCCTTCGCCAACCGAATTCATGAACATCTACCAGACTCTGCTGGATGAAGACCCGGAACGTCCGATTGTCTCGATTCACCTGTCATCAGGCATGAGTGGAACCTATCAATCGGCACTATTGGGCAAATCCCTGCTGGAGCGCGATGGCGACATTACGGTGCTGGACTCCAAGTCGGCATCTTATGGATATGGTCTGATGGTTGTTCAGGCAGCTGAACTGGCGAGTCAGGGCAAGTCTGCAGCCGAGATTGCTGCAGCTGTGGAAGCTATGCAGAAGAGCCGCAAGCTGTTTTTCCTGGTGGATACACTGGAGTACCTGCAAAAAGGCGGGCGGATCGGGAAGGCAGCGGCTATCCTGGGCACCTTACTGAATATTAAGCCCATCTTGTCCATTGATGAGGAAGGTGTCATATACGCTGTTGAAAAAGTCAGAGGACACAAAAAAGCAATGGCACGCATCATTGAGCTGTTTCAGCAGGACCTTGCGGGTAAGCGTGTGAATGTGGCCGTAGGCCATACCGCAGATCCCGGATCAGCGATTGCTTGTGCAGAGCAGCTGCGTGGGCATTTTACACTGAATGAAGTGGTGTACACCAATATTGGAGCCGTTATTGGCAGCCATGTTGGGCCTGGCGTTATTGCCATCTTTATGTGGCCTGTTCCGGAATGAGGGATTAGACATGAAATTGGAAGAAATATCGGTTAAGCAAATTAACGGCGTGAGTGCTCTCAAAGAGGGAGAGCTTCACGCCTTTGGCATCTCTAGTGTTAAAGACCTGCTTGAATACTATCCGTTTCGTTATGAGGATTATCGTCTGCGCTCTCTTAGTGAAGTGAAAGACGGGGACAAGATTACGGTCCAGGGTAAGATCATGGGTATTCCGGTGTTGCAGCGCTATGGTAAAAAGTCCCGTCTCACCTGCAAGGTGATGACCGAAGAGTGGATGATTACGGCAACCTGGTTTAATCGGCATTTTCTAAAAGACCAGCTTACGCCGAACCGCGAAATTGTGCTTACCGGGAAGTGGGAGCAAAAGCGCATGCAGATGACCGTCTCGGATTCGGAGTTTCCGGATAAGGGAGATGGCCGTTCTGGTACGCTGCAGCCGGTCTACTCGGTAACGGGAAAGCTGACACAATCCTGGATGCGCAAGACGATTAATCAGGGGTTAATTCAATTTGGAGACATGATTCCGGAGATTTTACCTCCATCTCTTATGAAGAAATACGGGCTGATGCCTCGTAAACAGGCGATCGCGGGGATTCACCGTCCGCAGGATAATCGGGAAGGCCAGCAGGCCAGACAGCGCATGGTCTATGAAGAATTGTTTTTGTTCCAGCTGAAGATGCAGGCTTATCGTGCATTAAACCGAAACCGGATGGATGGGGTTGTGCATACAACGGATAATGCCACCATTCGCGAGTTTGTGCGCAGTCTACCGTTTGAACTGACAGATGCTCAGAAGAAGGTGGAACTGGAAATCCTCCATGATATGCGTTCACCTTATTCCATGAACCGCTTGCTGCAAGGCGACGTGGGTTCGGGTAAAACGGTGATTGCAGCCATAGCCCTGTATACCACCGTTCGTTCCGGTTTCCAGGGAGCTTTAATGGTTCCTACCGAGATCCTGGCCGAGCAGCATATGCGATCATTGCAAAAGCTGTTTGAACCTTTTGGCGTAACGGTGGGCCTTCTAACGGGCAGCGTAAATGGACGAAAACGCAAGGATCTGATCGCTTCATTGCAAATGGGGATGATTGATATCGTGGTAGGTACCCACGCATTGATTCAGGAAGATGTATTTTTCCGTGATCTTGGTCTTGTCGTGACGGACGAGCAGCATCGCTTCGGGGTGAACCAGCGCAGCATTTTGCGGCGAAAAGGATATAATCCCGATGTGTTAACGATGACGGCAACTCCCATTCCGCGGACACTGGCGATTACGGCATTTGGGGATATTGAAGTATCTACGATCTCGGAACGGCCGAAGGGACGAATTCCGATCTCCACCTATTGGGTTAAACATGACATGATGGAGCGTGTACTCGGATTCATTTCCCGTGAAGTGGATCAGGGCCGTCAGGCTTATCTCATATGCCCTCTAATTGAGGAATCCGAGAAGCTGGATGTCCAAAATGCAATTGATCTGCATGTGCAGATGCAGCAGAATTTTCCGAATTATCGTGTTGGCCTGCTGCATGGACGCATGACCGCTGGGGAGAAAGAAGAGATGATGCGTGCGTTCTACAGCAATGATATTCAGCTTCTCGTCTCCACCACGGTAGTGGAAGTCGGCGTCGATGTACCGAATGCTACGTTAATGGTTATCATGGATGCGGACCGTTTTGGCCTGTCCCAGCTGCATCAGCTTCGCGGCCGTGTGGGCCGGGGTGCCCACGCGTCCTATTGTGTACTCATCGCCGATCCCAAAACAGAGGTTGGGCAGGAGCGCATGAAGGTTATGACCGAAACGGAGGATGGCTTTGAAGTATCTCGCCGTGATCTCGATCTGCGGGGACCGGGGGATTTCTTCGGGACCAAACAGAGTGGATTACCGGAATTCCGCCTGGCGGATATGGTTGCAGACTTTGCCGTATTGGAGCAAGCGAGGGATGATGTGTCCAGTCTAATTGGCGATCCGAATTTCTGGACATCTGTGGACTATACAGCTTTGCGAGAGTATTTACAGCAGCAGCAGGTATTCCAGGGTGATCTGATCGATTGATTGTGGCCTGGATGCATGGCTTTCCTGCAATTCGTGCGAAAAAAGTCAAGTGAACAAGCCCTCCCATCATATGAATAGAAAGTGAGTTCATTTTTGGGAGGTGCTGTACGTTTTGGGTTATCAACAATATGGAATCAGTCCGCAGCTGGTGGAGCGGATCAAATTAAAGATGAAGAATCCTGCTGTCAAAGATCGCATCAAAAAGCTGATTGACGGAATTACGAAGTCCGACCTTCAGGATCGGGCCAAGGTTAGAAGATTGGTCAAGTCATCTGCTGTCATTTTGAATGAAAATTTCTCGTCAGCTCAGGAGGAGCAGTTCGTTGCCTTCGTCATCGCCCAGAAGATTGATCCCAACAATACGTTTCATTTGATTAAGTTGTGGGGGATGTTTCGGTGAGGTCGCTGTAGGTTGAGGAAATAAAATGCATGCAGGACAGCACACGTTGCCGCTACGATTGCAGTACCATCTTCCGATCGCTGTTATTCCCGGATTTTTTTGAACGCCCTCAATGGGGAAATCCGGGAATAAAGGCGAGCGCTTCGCTTCTCCAGATTCTGCACATTCACATGGAGCACTACGATGCCAGAACAACCTTCCGATCGCTGTTATCCCCAGATTTTTGGGATTTCCTTTCTCAAAGGGGAAAATCCGGGGATAAAGGCGAGCGCTTCGCTTCTTCAGGTTTATTCTGTCCTCTTCGTTTTGTGTGAATGATCTGTTTATTTTACAAAGACTCAACCTACACCGAGGGTGTAGATTGGTTGAAGAGGTGGGCAGTTCATAAGTCAGGAAAATGACTTATGGGCTGCCTTTTTTGATGTTAGACATCAGACAAGCGTCCGTGATGCATGATAAGGACAGGTTTCACGAAAAGCTAAAAGAGTTGTAGCGAACTGAACGCACGCTATCCGGGTATATTTATCAGGTTCGTGTCGTAACGAATCGTAGAGCTGTTATTTCGTCATTTCGCGAGGGTGATTGCAGTTTTTTACTTATATTGCGTGGTATAGGTTCGTTAAAGTTTTCACTCCACACTAATTCTTGTATTAAGGTGTAACGGATTCCTTAAAGTCTGTCTGGATGGAGCAAACAACTCTCCACTGCATCCTTTTACTTCTCATTTCCAGCTGATGACTTTGCTTTCTCCTTGGCAGAGCGGTAAACTGGTGCATACGAGCAAAAAGGGATGAACGCAAAATGAGCATTCATAGGATCAAGTAAAATGGAACGAAAGCCGGAGACGCAATATTAGGGCATAAGGTATAAGGCTGATTTTTGATGGATTTGGAGGAAGCGGGCTTCATGGAAATGTTTACGATGCTGCTGGGTTTATTTGAGCGGGCGGCGCTGCTAATTATCTTTTTATTCTTTTTATCGAGGGTACCTCGTTTTAGACAGATTTTACAGAAGGGGAAACTAAGGCCGCAGGAGTATGCAGCGGTGACGCTGTTGTTCTGTGCTTTTGCGATCTTTGGCACCTATACCGGGATCAATGTGGAAGGGTCACTGGTGAATGTGCGGATTATCGCCATTTTGTCAGGTGGTATTTTGTTTGGAGCACCTGTAGGGATTATCACGGGAATCGTATCGGGAGTGCACCGGTATTTGATTGATATGGATGGGATTACAGCCGTTCCGTGTCTCATAACAAGTATCATTGCCGGTCTGGTGTCGGGTTACATTCATAAATACACTCCCAAGTCGAAGCGGTGGATGGTTGGTATTGCGGCCGGGATGATCTGTGAGGCACTTACAATGCTGCTGATTCTTTTATATTCCTATCCGGACCCGCTCGGTGCGGACATCGTATCCAAGATTGCATTGCCCATGATTCTGGGTGAGGTCAATATTGGACTGATCGTACTGCTGGTGCAGAGTGTGGAAGGGGAAAAGGAAATGATCGCAGCACGCCAGGCCAAACTGGCCTTGGAAATAGCGAACAAAACACTGCCCTACTTCCGCTCCATCGATGAGGATTCCCTGCGGACCATCTGTCGCATTATTCAGGAGGATATCCAGGCTGACGCTGTTGCCATTACGGATACTCGCAATGTACTCGCCTATGTCGGGTTCGGGGAAGAACGATATCATATCGGCAATGAGATTATTAGCGAGATGACGAAACAGACGATCTCGAGCGGAGAGATTACGATCAGTAATGATGTGAAGGATGAGAAGACGCCGGATATCCATTCCCTGCTGATTATTCCGCTCAAGGAGCGGAGCGAGGTCACGGGGGCACTGAAGATATATTACCGCAAAGCATATAAAATTACGTATCCGCTGCAAACAATGGCTGTGGGACTATCCCAAATTATTTCCACTCAGATGGAAGTTTCCCGGGTCGAAGAGATTAAGGCAGCCGCCAACAAAGCGGAACTGCGGGCGTTGCAGACGACGATTCATCCTCATTTTCTCTTCAATGCGCTGAACGCGATTGCTTCTTCGATTCGAACGAAGCCTGACCGGGCACGGGAGCTGATTGTGAATTTGTCGGGTTATATGCGCTACAATCTGGAGCTGTCGGATGAGCTGATCGATATCCATAAGGAGCTGGAGCAGGTCCGCAATTATGTGGAGATTGAGAAAGCCCGTTACGGCAGCAGGCTTAACGTCATCTATGAGATTGATGAAGTGGCCGTGCATATTCCAAGTCTGGTCATTCAGCCACTTGTTGAAAATGCCATCATTCATGGTGTCCTCAAGGTCAAAGGTCCTGGAACAGTACGAATTCGGGTACAGGATTACCCTGATTTTGTACGAATAGGAGTCAGTGACACCGGTGCTGGAATTAACCCCGATATCATTGAGAAGGTCTATCATGACCGGATGCCGGGGAATCAGATTGGTCTATATAACGTTCATCGGCGGGTGAAGCTCATTTATGGGCAAGGTGTAACCATTACGCGGCTGGAGCAAGGAACGGATATTATTTTTGATGTACCCAAAGGAGATGTCGTGACAAGGTGATTGGTCTATGAGAGCCCTTATCGTGGAAGATGAAATTCCTGCAAGTGAAGAATTGAATTATTTGATCCAAGAACATAGTAAGATTGAAGTGGTTGCCTGCCTGGAAGATGGACTGGATGTCCTAAAATTTCTGCAGGAGCAGGAAGTCGACGTTATTTTTCTCGATATTAACATTCCATCTCTGGACGGCATGATGCTGGCCCATCATATCGGGAAGTTCGCCAGTAAGCCTTACATCGTCTTTACGACAGCGTATAAGGAGCATGCAGCAGAAGCATTCGAGCTGGAAGCCTTTGACTACATTTTGAAGCCATATGATGAGAAACGAATCGCAGCCATGCTGCTTAAGCTGGAGAATGCCTTCAAACGCGATCATGCGGGAGAGGGATTGGTTGAACATGGGCAGGCTCAAGTGACGGATGACACGTCCGTACAAGGATCATCGCCCAAAGCATCTGTCGCCGGAAGTGGAATACGAATTAATCTGCTGAGAAACGATAACATTATCGTAACGGATACAGCCGACATTTATTATGCGGAAGCACAAGAGAAAGTAACGAAGGTGTATACCAAAAATGGTGAGTTTACGATGCCAGTGAGCATTTCGGATTTTCATGGCCGACTGCCTCAGGAGTCCTTTTTCCGCTGTCACCGTTCTTATCTGGTTAATCTGTCTCAAATTCGTGAAATTGTACCCTGGTTTAACAATACCTATCTGCTCCGTCTGCGCGATCTGGAAGCGGAAGTGCCGGTTAGCCGGGGGAAGGTCAAGGAATTCAGGCAGCTCATGCGCATATAGAGGCATTTCATTCCGTCTCTGATGCAACTCATGCTTAAATCGGCGTTATGAATCCCCTTTCATGTATGATTAGCTTGTGAACGCATTCAAAGCAGCATTGTCATTCACCAAATGATGGACAGTGTGCTCAGACATGACATCGGCAAAGGGGAGATCACGATGAAAGCAGCTATTTCATCAGCACCTAATTCAGCATCGACATCCATAAAAATGAATCGTTGGCTTATTGTACTGGGAACCATTATTGTACAAATGGGCCTTGGAACCATCTACACCTGGAGTTTATTTAATCAACCGCTGTCTGACCGTTTCGGATGGGACGTCAGCTCGGTCGCGATAACTTTTTCAATCACGAGTTTTGCACTCGCATTTGCTACGCTGTTTGCAGGCCGATTGCAGGAGCGATGGGGACTTCAGCGTCTGATCCGTGTTGCAGGGATTGTTCTTGGTCTGGGACTGGTGCTCAGTTCGCAGGTTACTTCATTAACACTGCTCTACATTTTGGCGGGATTCGTGGTTGGGTTCGCAGACGGGACCGCATACATCACGTCGTTATCCAACTTGATCAAATGGTTCCCGGAACGCAAAGGTCTCATCTCGGGTATTTCCGTTGGTGCTTTTGGTACAGGTAGTCTGTTGTTTAAATATGTGAACTCGGCATTGATTGGTGCTGTAGGACCTGCTCAGGCATTTATGTATTGGGGTATCATCGTCCTGGTCCTGATTGTGGCCGGATCTTTCCTGATTCGTGAAGCCGTTGTTCGTGAACAGGCTCCCGTTAGCAAGACTGAAGGGGCGAAGCAGGAAGAAGTTATTCGTCATCAGTACACGGTAAAAGAAATGCTTCGCACCAAAGAAGCGTATATGCTCTTCATTATTTTCTTCACGGCTTGTATGAGCGGCTTGTATCTGATCGGTATTGTCAAAGACATCGGCGTACAGCTGGCAGGTCTTGACGTGGCTACCGCTGCGAATGCTGTAGCAATGGTTGCGATCTTCAATACGGCAGGGCGTATCATTCTGGGGGCCTTGTCGGACAAAGTAGGCCGGATGAAAGTGATTGCCGGGGCACTGCTGGTTACAGCAGTCGCCGTCATGATACTAAGCCTCGTTCCGCTGACCTATGGCGTGTTCTTCGCCTGCGTGGCTGCAGTTGCGTTCTGTTTCGGTGGTAACATTACCGTATTTCCGGCGATTGTCGCGGATTACTTCGGACTGAAAAATCAGAGCAAAAACTATGGCGTCATCTATCAGGGATTTGGAATTGGAGCCTTGGCTGGATCCTTTATCAGTGCCCTGCTGGGCGGATTCCATCTGACGTTTATCGTTATTGCCATCCTCTGTGCTGTTTCCCTGCTGCTTGCCTT